>CAIYEN010000001.1 GCA_903925205.1 uncultured Opitutia bacterium
CCAAGCGCAGAACTTCCACGCGCGGGGCCAACTGATGCCATTGATGGCGTCTTCAGGCTTTCCGCTGCCGGCCCGGAAATCCGGTTCCATCGCGCGCCATTGGGCCAGCGTGGTCTCGGTGCGGGCCATGCGGAAGGGTTTCGAGATGATGACCTTGTGGGCCGGGGTCTCGTCCCAGTCCGGCTTGGCGAACTCAGCCGGATGCTTGCTTTGCTGGTAGTCTGTGCCGGGGCCATCTTGGCCCATGACGAACGAGCCGGCGGGAAGCTCGACCAGCTCCATGCCGATCGAATTGCGGACAATCTTCGGTTCCGCCGCGGAGGCCGCGAGGGCGAGTAGCAGGCAGGCGAGGCGCATGGGTTATTTCTTGAGGGCCTTGGCGATGAAATCCCAGATGTCGGCGAAGCCCTCGGTCGGGTGATCGGGATATTTGAGATAACAGGTCACGCCGGCCTTCTGGGCCAGTTTCTGGTAGCCGGCGCCCCAGGCGGGTGAGTGGACCTTGTAATCCATCTCGCTGACTTTTTCTGGCTGGGTCAGCCCCCAGTTATTCTCGAAGTAGATGGGCGCGGAGCCAGCGTGGAAGAGGTTCTCGGAAGACCACTTGCGGATCTCTGGGAGGAACTCATCGCGTCGCTTCAGCGACTCGTCGAACTGTACGCCGAACGCAGGGGCGCCCCATTTCACGCCGGGCACCCATTCCTGCATCAGCTTCGGATCGAAGGTCGGCTGGCTGCGGTAAGCGGCGACACCCGAGACGCTGGAGGAAGTGCGGGTGACGGGGTCGGAGGACTTCGCGTCGGCGTGGTCGAGGCTCACGCCGACGAAGAGGGCGGGTTGGGCGCCTTGGGAGCCGCCGCCCACGACGATACGGTTCGGATCGAGGTTCCAGCGTGAGGCATTGAGGCGGATAAACTGCACGGCACGGACGGCGTCGTTCATGACGTAGCTCACGGGGGTCTTTTCCTTGTCGGCCATGGCATCGGTCATCGTGCGTACCTCGACGCCGACCAAGGCGACGCCTTGCGGCAGGAAGCGATTCGTATCGGGCACGCCTTTGCTCGGCTGCCAGAGGCCGCCGTACCAGATGAGCACCGGGAACGGCCCTGTGCCCTTGCCCGGGACGTATACGTCGAGGATCTGGTGCGCGTGCGGGCCGTAGCTGACGTCCGCCGCGGTCGGGGCGACCTTGGCGGGCGCCGCGAAGAGAGCGAGGGGAAGCAGCAGGCCGAGGATCGATGGCTTCATGTGATCACTTGCTTACGGTCTGAGCCTGGCCGTCGGCGGCCTTGCTCTGGCCGAGCGACCAATCGGCGGGCTGGCCTTTGCGCTGGCGGGAGAGCCAGAGCACGGCGGACGAGGATTCGGATTCGTGCCCACCTTCGAACACCGTCACGCGGGCGTTGCCGGAACTACGGCGGAAGAGGGTGGTCTTTTCTCGCTCGGGGTCGTTTTGGGTCTCGGCGGCGAGGGCGCTGGGGATCTTTTGTTCGCGGACCATGAAGTCGATGTCTTCGGCCGAGATCTGCCTGTCCGGTGCCGCCAACACATTGAAGGCGCGGAGCGAGTGGCTCACAGGCACCGAGCCGGTATGGCCGTCGTGG
>CAIYEN010000002.1 GCA_903925205.1 uncultured Opitutia bacterium
CAGCTCCTTGAAGCGCTGCGGGTAGCTCGCGATGTCGAAGATCTTGCCGCCGTCGGCCTTGTAGACCGGACGCGGTGTGACGGAGATATCCGCCGCGGTACCCATGTTGTACCACCAGAAGAGGTTCGCGACCTTCAGTTGGGGGTTCTTGGCGTGCAGCGCATCCCAAACCTTCGGCGCGAGGACCACGCGGTTGGACTGCTTCCAGAACTGCACTTCACTGAGCGTGCGGTCGTACCAGCCATTGCCGACGATGCCGTGCGCGGACGGCGGCTGGCCGGTCAGGTAATCGGACTGCGCGGTGCAGGTGACGGCGGGGAACGCGGGCTTCACCTTCGCGACGGAGCCTTTCGCGGCGCGCGCGGCTAGGCGTGGCATCACGCCGGACTGTAAATCGCGCGCGGAGAGACCGACGACGTTTAGGACCGCGCGGCGCATGTCTGCTGGTCGCGCGCGCGCAACTCATCGGTCGCGCGGCGGACGATGGCGGTGGCCATTTCGTGGACCTGGATCGACTTCCCGATCGCCGTCGGCAAGACGAGCGTCAGCTGACCGCCGAGGTGTTCGCGGAACTCCTCGAGCCCGGCAAGCATCGGGGCGCCACCCTCGAGGTGCATCTCCGGCGCATAGGTCCGGAAGCCGAGGGCGGTGAGCAGATTCAAGGTGCGCTCCGCTTCTTCCCGGCCGAAATGCCCGAGGTCGCGGGCGCACAGAATATCCAAGGCCAAGCCCACGGCAACGGCCTCACCGTGCGTGAGGCGATGGTTCGTCATCGATTCAAGCTTGTGCGCGGCCCAGTGACCGAGGTCGAGCGGACGCGCACTGCCTAGTTCAAAGGGGTCGCCATTACCGGCGATGTGACGGGCGTGGAGCTCCGCCGAGCGGCGGACGGCGCGGCCGATGGCGGGGATGTCACCAGCGGCGAGCAAGCCGGACTCCTTCTCGAGGTTGCCGAAGAAGACCGGATCCTTGAGCAGCGAGACCTTGACGGCTTCGACGAGGCCGTCGCGGAGGCCGCGGGCATCGAGCGAGGCGAGGAGGCCGAGGTCGTTGACGACCGCCGCTGGTACCGCGAAGGCACCGGTGAAGTTCTTCTTCCCGAAAGTGTTGATGCCGTTCTTCACGCCGACGCCGGCGTCGCCCTGACCCAAAGTCGTGGTGGGCATGCGCACGAGACGGACGCCGCGGTGGGCGGTCGCCGCGGCGAAGCCGACGGCATCGAGGAAGGCGCCGCCGCCGATGGCGAGGACGTAGGAATGGCGGCAGATCTTGTCGGCTTCAATGGCTGCGAGCGCGGCCTTGACGACCGCCGAGTCCTTCTTGGCGGCTTCACCGCCCGTCAGCACCAGCGGCGTCCGGGTGAAGTGCACGCCCATGGCTTTGCCGTAGGCAGCGATCTCCGCGACGAAGCCCGGACGGGCCGACGCTAGGCCGGAATCGACGATCGGGATGACCTTGGCCCCAGCGAAGAGGTCGGCGAGGACGCGGTTGCCGGACGCGAACGCATGCTCCGTAAAGAAGATGCGGTGGCGGTAGGTCACCGTGAATTCGAGGTCAAGGGAGTCGTCCATAGCCCTGGGGGAGGGGTTATCAGAGACCTTACGACCCCTGCGGGCAAGCCCTGTTCCCTGCCGACCCCCGCCAATTCCCGCCAAAAAGGCTTAGGTCTGCGGAATCCAGCGGCGGAACAGCAACGTCAGGCCAAAACAGACCAGCGGGCCGAGTAAGGCCAGGCCGAACATCGGATACCAGTTCGCCACCGCCACTTGGTACTTTTCAGCCAGCTCACCCGCGCTTTGCAGGGCATACACGATGTAAGCAAAGCCGGCCACGGAGGAGAGGATTAGGTAGTCCAAAATCGGGAAGGCCGCCAAACGATCGGCCACACGCCCGGGGACGCCCGCCGGCAAAGGGTGGCGGCGATCGGAGAACCAAATCCACGCCATATAGAGTAGACAGATGGGCAGGATTAAGAGCGAACCGATGCGCAATCCATACAAGGCGAGCATCGCTGGATAGGGCACCAGGTAGATGACCCACGAAGTCCAAGCGGGCGGGCTCGAATCCGTCGCCTCATGGCGCGCGACCCACGTGAGCGTGAAGGTCAAGAGCCACAGGGTAAAGGAACACAGCAGGACGAACGTTCGTCCATGCCAACCTAAGCTATCGAAAGAGATGCCCGCCACCAGAAGGCCAAGGATGGGCAGCAAGGCCCGACACAAACCCATGACCACCGGAGCCCAAACGACGCCTTTGTGCCAACGGTTGTAGGCGAGGACGGCCGCGACCAACAGGCTAGCCACCACGACCACTTCGCCCGCGTGGTTATTATTACGTTCGAGGGAATCGAACGGGAAGGACCGTGCATGCAGGATGCGAACCGCCACGGCACCGACCGCGCCCACCAGGAGCAGCGAGAACCCCACCAGAAAAGCGGTGTCGGCGGAAACTTGACCCGCAGGGATTGGGCGCGCGGGACGATGTTGTGCATCCCAGGCGGCGTCAAAAACGTCGTTAAGGATCATCCCGCCCACGTAGATGGCCGACACCGCGAGGAGGAGCCAAGGCAACGGCCACAAGGCAACTTCGGTGGAACCTCCCTCCGTTAGTCCGAGCGGAAACGTGCTGGCTTTGCTCGACCAATAAGTACCCAGCAACCAACCCGCCATGACCGAGGACCAGACGGTGGGGAGGTTTGAGCCGCGGGAGAGGATGAGCCAAGGGCGCAGGTTCATGCGGAAATCAAAGCGGCTTCACGCCGGCCTTCGCCAGCTCGGCGAGGGTCCAGCGGTACTCGGCGGCGATCATGTC
>CAIYEN010000003.1 GCA_903925205.1 uncultured Opitutia bacterium
CCTCTTCCGGCGCCAAGCGTAACGTCCTCAAGCGCTTCGAGCGCGTGGAGCTGCTGAAGAAGCGTGGTGCCCTCAAGGGTATCAAGCGCGTGACCAAGCTTCCGAAGACCAAGCCAGACGCCTAAGTCCGGGTCTCGCCCCTTTGCGAAAGCCCGCCCGGACCTTCCGGGCGGGCTTTTTGCTTTGGGGCACCCCAAACCACGCTCGCCTCATTCCAGCCTCCCCTTAACCTCCCACCTTCCCGTCTCTTTTCCGCGCATGCAACCCACCGGCCAGAAATACCGCCCCTTCAAGGTCGTCAGCCTCCCGGACCGCCGTTGGCCCGACGCGACGATCTCGTCCGCCCCCCGCTGGTGCTCGGTCGACCTTCGCGATGGCAACCAGGCCTTGGCCATCCCAATGAACGTGGCGGAGAAGCATGAGCTCTTCCAAGAACTCTGCCGCATTGGCTTCAAGGAAATCGAAATCGGCTTCCCCTCGGCGTCTGACACCGAGTTCGCCTTCACGCGCGAGCTAATCGAAAAGAACCTCATCCCCGCCGACGTCGACGTACAGGTCTTGGTGCAGGCCCGCGAGCACCTCATCCGCCGTACCGTCGAATCGCTCAAGGGCGCCCGCCGAGCCATCGTCCACCTCTACACGCCGACCAACCCGGCCCAACGCGAAATCGTCTTCGGCCTCTCCAAGGAGAAGGTCCTCGAGATGGCCGTCGCCGGCACGAAGCTCATCCGCGAGCTCACCGATGCCCTGCCCGAAACGCAGTGGCAGCTGGAGTTTAGTCCTGAGACCTTCGTGCTAACGGAGGCCGACTACGCCCTGGAAGTCTGCGAAGCCGTTTCCGCCGCTTGGGGTGCCACCGCGCAGCGTCGCATCATCCTCAACCTCCCGCTGACCGTCGAAGCCGGCACACCGAACACGCACGCTGACCAGATTGAATGGTTCTGCCGTCACCTCAAGAACCGCGCCAGCGCGATCGTTTCCCTGCACACGCACAATGACCGCGGCACGGGCGTCGCAGCCACGGAGCTCGGCCTCATGGCGGGCGCCGACCGCGTGGAAGGCACCCTCTTCGGCAACGGCGAGCGCACGGGCAACCTCGACATCGTCACCGTCGCCTTGAACATGTTCTCGCACGGCGTCGACCCGCAGCTGGACTTCCGTAACCTCGGCCGCATCCGCGAGGTCTACGAGCGCGTCACCCGCATGAGCGTGCATGACCGTCACCCCTACGGCGGCGACCTCGTCTTCACAGCCTTCTCCGGCTCCCACCAGGATGCCATCAAGAAAGGCATGGATCGGCGCGGTAAGATTGGCGCCGACGCCCCGTGGGACGTCCCTTACCTCACCATCGACCCGATGGACATTGGCCGTTCCTACGAGGCCATCATCCGCATCAACTCGCAGAGCGGCAAGGGCGGCGTCGCCTACATCCTCGACCGCGAGTTCGGCTTTGACCTGCCGAAGCTCATGCACCCCGAAGTGGGTAACCTCATCGGCAAGCATGCTGATAAGCTCGGTAAAGAACTCTCGCCCGCCGAAATCCATGAGTGCTTCCGCGCAAACTTCGTGAACGTCGCGCAGCCGATTGAGCTCCTGAACTTTACCTCGCAGGCCACTGGCAAGGAAGCCGTCAGCTGCACCGCCGAAGTCATCTACCAAGGCACCAAGCAGACCATCGTCGGCCAAGGCAACGGCCCGATCAGCGCGCTTGTGCATGCCCTCGCCGCCAAGGGCTGGGCGAAGTTCACCCTCCGCGACTACCGTTCGCATGCCTTAACCTCGGGCGAACAATCCGCGGCGGCGGCCTATGTCTCCCTGCAGTCCGAAGACGGCCGCACTATCTGGGGTTGCGGCGTCGATGCGAACATCGAACTCGCCGGCCTCAAGGCCTTGGTCAGCGCGGTAAATCGGCTGGGCTGAAGCCCAGCCAGAGTCGATGGCTGAGTCGATGGCTGAGTCCATGGCGGCAGCGAGGACTGGATCGATTAGATGCATCAGGCAGGGGCGGGACCGCGTCACGTGCTGTCCTAGTGCATCCATTATCGAGTAGCGGCCACAAGTGACCGGTGGCGGGAAATTATTCCCAGGTCCCAGGCCTCGGCCCTCAGGACTCAGGTTCGGGTCTTCAGCTTCAGGATCAGGAACCGGGCCTGCCACCCGCCACCCGAGTGGAGTCACTCACTTTTGCACCTTTGCACAGGAGCATCGCTCCGATTTGCACTTTTGCACGGCATCGCTTCGGCCTACCCCCATCCCTACCCCTTCTACAATCAACTCTTGCCTCCCCGCCCAAATACATTCAAACTTTTGAATATGTCAAAAGCGACGACGCTCGACCCGAAAGTCCTCCGCCACTGCGCAGGCGCCCTTCGCACCCTCGCACACCCGGACCGACTCCGCATCGTCGAGGCCCTGGAAACGGGCCCGCTCGAGGTCTCTGAACTCACTTCCAAACTGAAGCGCCCGCAGGCAACCGTGAGCCAACACCTGATGCGCCTCCGCGCGCATGGGCTGGTGGCCGCCGAACGCGATGGCCGCATCGCCCGCTACCGCGTGGCCCATGCGGGCTGCCTCACGATTCTTGGCTGCATCCGGAGCCATTTCGCACGCTAAACTTTATGTCATCCTCCCCGAAGATTCTCATTGTCGGAGGCGTCGCCGGCGGCGCCTCCGCCGCCACCCGCGCCCGTCGCATGAACGAGCAGGCCCGCATCATCATGCTCGAGAAGGACGCTTATGTGTCTTTCGCAAACTGCGGACTGCCCTACCACCTTGGCGGCGTCATCCAAGATCGGGCCAAGCTCCTGGTGGCCAAGCCGGAGATGTTCAAAAAACGCTTCAACATCGAGGTACGGGTGCGCCATGAAGCCCTCGCCATCGACCGGACGAGCAAGACGGTGCGGATCCGCGACCATCAGGCCGGCACCGAATACACCGAATCGTACGATAAGCTAATTCTCGCGCCGGGCGCAGCCCCTCTCCTCCCCGACGTCCCCGGCGTGCGCGCCCACGGCGTCCATACGCTCCGTAACATCGAAGACATGGACCGCATCCTCTCCCAACTGCCTTCGGTCCAGAAGGTCGCGGTGGTCGGGGCCGGCTTCATCGGCTTGGAAGTCGCCGAACAACTCAAGGAACGTGGCCTGTCGGTGACCCTCATCGAGCGTGGCGGGCAAGTCCTTCCACCGCTCGACGGGGAGATGGCCGAGCCACTTCGCCGTGAACTGCTGCGCCACGGCGTGGAACTCATCTCGGGGACCGGCTTCACCGCAATCCGTGAAACCAACGGCAAGGCCAGCGGAGTCGTCCTTGAGGATGGCCGCGTGGTCGAGGCGGACCTCGTCATCTTGGGACTCGGCGTGCGTCCCTACAACCAATTGGCGGTCAACGCCGGCCTCGCGGTAGGCCCGACCGGCGGCATCCTCACCGATGAATACCAACGGACGGCGGACTTAGACATCTACGCTGTCGGGGATGCCGCGGAATACCGACTGGGAACGACGGGCCTACGGGGTCGCGTGCCGCTCGCTGGGATCGCGAATCGCACGGGACGATTGGTGGGCGAGCACGCCGCCACGGGCCAGTCAGCGACGGCTCCGGCCGCTTGGGGCACCGCCATCATCAAGGTCTTTGGACTTGGCGCCGGTATCGCCGGAGACTCGCTGAAGTCTGCCCTGAAGCGCGGCATCCAAGCGCGCGCGGTGCACATCACCGCCAATCACCACGCCGGCTACTACCCAGGCGCCAAGTCCTTCACGCTCAAACTCGTCTACGAAGCGGGCACGGGGCGGATTCTTGGGGCGCAAGCCGTCGGGGCCGCGGGTATCGACAAGCGACTCGATGTGGTGGCGTCATTTCTGCACTTTGGCGGCACCGTCCGCGACCTCGCCCAGGTCGACCTCGCCTATGCCCCGCCCTTTGGCTCCGCCAAGGATCCGCTCCACATGGCGGCCTTCGCTGCAATCAATGACCTCGAAGGCTCCGCCCCGTTGCTCGCACCCGACGTCGACCTCTCCGGCTACCAAGTCGTTGACCTCCGCGACGCCGACGAGTGCGCCGAACTCAAGCTCAGCGGCGCCGAGCATGCGCACAATATTCCGCTCAATACCCTCCGCGAGCGCCTCGGAGAACTCGATAAGTCCAAGCCCACCGCCGTGGTCTGCCATAGCGGACTCCGCGCACACATCGGCACGCGCATCCTCCGGCAGCATGGCTTCGATGCCCACAACATCTCGGGCGCAACCTACGTCCGTGACCTTGCCTTGAATCGAAGTTTCACGGCCGCCACCGCGGCGGCCACTTGTGGCGCAACCAAGCCATGTGGAGCGCCCGCCATCGCGACGGATCGCCATGACGAGTTGCACCCGCTCAACGTGATGGCCGAAGCCAGCACAGGTGCCTTGCTACTCGACGTCCGTTCGCCGGCGGAATTCCGCTCGGGACGGGTCCAAGGGGCCGTGAACCTGCCTTTGGAAAACGTCAACGCCACGACCGTGCATGCCCTGCTCCAGGGCCGAGAACAGGCGACCGTGTTGTTGCTTTGCGCCTCCGGCGGCCGCGCGCGGACCGCGGCGCAACGTCTCGCCGCCAGCGGCCTGAAGACCCTCGTTGTCCAAGGCGGCACAAATTCCTGCGCGCAAGCCGGACTACCGATGGACAAGGACGCCGGCGGCATGATTTCGGTGGAACGTCAGGTCCGCATCACCGCGGGTTTGCTGGTCGCCACCGGTGTGGTCCTCGGCACTTGGGTGCACCCCGGCTTCTACGGCCTCAGCGGCTTCATCGGCGCAGGCCTCGTCTTCGCCGGTGTCACCGACTGGTGCGGCATGGGACTCCTCCTCGCCCGCGCCCCGTGGAATAAGTGATGTAGATAGACGATGGGGATAGGGGATAGGAGGGTTAGGGGATGGGTAATTAATGTTATCCCCTTCATCTATCCCCTATCCCCCATCCCCTATCCCCTTCGTCCGCCTACTTCGCCTTGCCCAGCTCTTCGCCGCGCGCTTTGGCGGCGAGGAGGGCGGAAGCCACGACCTGACGGAAGTCCGCAGCGCCTAAGGCGTCGAGTCCAGCCTTGGTGGTGCCGCCTGGCGAGGTGACTTGGTTACGCAGGTTCTCCGGCGTCTCACCGGTGGCGGCCAACAAGGCCAGCGACCCGCTGAAAGTTTGCCGGACCAGCAACTTGGCCTGCTCGGGCGTGAAGCCTAAGCCGACCGCGGCCTGCTCGTAGGCAGCGACGTATTCGAAGAAGAAGCCGGGGCCACTGCCCGAGACGGCCGTGACGGCGTCGAACATGGACTCAGGGACTTCCACGGTGGCCCCGAGGCCGGAGAGGATTGCGGAGACAATCGCGGCGTCAGGCGAACTCAGCGGCTGGGCCGAACAGAGCGCCGTGATGCCTTGCCCCACCGCGCCAGGCGTATTGGGCATCGCACGGGCGATGGCCCGGGCGCCCGCGAAGAAGCCGGCGAGCCGTTCGCAGCGGGTGCCGGCGAGGACCGAGACGACGAGTTTACCGGCGGCCGGCGGACCGAAAGAAGGGTCAAGCGTGAGGAAGACCTGCGGCTTACAGGCGACCACAACGGCATCCGCGCCTTGCATGAGGTCGGCGGCCGCGGTCGCCAGGCGAACGCCAGTCTCTTGGGAAAGTTTCTGGGCACTGACGCCGGCCCCACCGAGGACGGCAATATCCGCGGGACGGCACGCGCCCGAGCGGAGCAAGCCACGCACCATGGCGCCTGCCATGCGACCAGCTCCGATGAAGGCGAGTTTAGGCATGATCAGAGGGCGCGGATGGCTGCATCGAGGACCGTGCAGGCTTGGTCGATGTCCTTGCCTTCATGGGCAGTGGACAAGAACGCCGTCTCGTAAGGCGACGGGGCGAGGTAGACGCCGTGGTCGAGCGCGTAGCGGAAGACCTTGCGGTAGAGGTCACCGTTCGAAGCGATGGCTTGGTCGTAGTTGCGCACCTTCTCGGCGTTAAAGAACAACGAGAACATCGAGCCCACCTGTGGGACCTGCAACGGAATGCCCTTGGCCTTGGCGGCGGAAAGCAGCGTAGCGCGGACGCGCTGACCCAGGACCTCGAGACGAGGATACGGGTTCTCGCGCTGGAGTTTGCGCACGGCGGCGAGGCCGGCAGCCATGGCGAGCGGATTACCCGAGAGCGTCCCCGCCTGATAAACGGGGCCCAATGGCGCGAGCTTGTCCATGATCTCGGCCTTACCGCCGAAAGCACCGACCGGCAGACCCCCGCCGATGATTTTACCCATGCAGACGAGGTCGGGCACGACGGTGTGCAGGCCTTGCGTACCCGCGAGGGACAAGCGGAAACCCGTCATCACTTCATCGAAGATGAGCACCGTGCCGTGCTTCGTGCAGAGTTCGCGTAAGCCTTCGAGGAAACCCACGTCCGGCAGGATCAAACCCACGTTGGCCGGGAACGGCTCGACGATGAGACCTGCGACCTGGCCGGCATTAGCTTCAAAGAGCGCGGCGAGCGCGGGAAGATTGTTATACTCCGCGACCAACGTGTCGGCAGCGGTGCCAGGCGTGACACCGGCGGAATCAGGATTACCCTGCGTGAGTGCGCCCGAGCCCGCCTTCACGAGGAGTGAATCCACGTGGCCGTGGTAGCAGCCCGAGAACTTGATGATCTTCGGACGGCCCGTGAAGCCACGCGCGAGGCGGATGGCGGACATCGTGGCTTCGGTGCCGCTGTTGGTCATGCGGACCTTCTTCACGGCTGGGAAACAGGCGAGCAGGAGCTCGGCCATCTCGACCTCCAAAGGATTCGGGGTGCCGAAGCTGGTGCCACGGTCGAGGGCGTCGCGGATGGCGTTGCGAATCTCGGGGTCGTTATGGCCATGGATGGCCGGGCCCCACGTCAGGACGAAGTCGATGAGTTCTTGACCATCGGCCGTGGTCAGACGGGCACCATTGGCCGACTTCGTGAAGAACGGCGTGCCACCGACCGAACGGAAGGCACGGACCGGGGAATTGACGCCGCCCGGGATCATCGCGAGGGCACGCTGGAAGAGTTGCTCCGAGGAATTCACCCCCCGACACCTAGGGAGTCCGCCCGGTTGTTCAAGTATCGTTCACGGGCCGTCCCACGGCCCACCCGTCACATATAGATAATGGGCGGCGGCGCGGGCTGAGGCGCGGCCTGAGGCGTGTTGCCCCGGGACGAAGACGAACCCGTCAACTGAAGCTGCTGCGGCTGAGCGGTGGGTTGGGTGTTCAAGCGGGAAATTTCCATCAGCACCATACCCACGGTCTGCTGGCGGATGGCGTTCACTTCATTCACGATGGACTGCTTCTCGGCCTCGCTCGCCTGACCCCAAGTCCCTTCGAGCAGTCGCCGGCGCGCCACGAGGGCTTGATACTCGGGATTCTTGCCCAGGTTGTCATAGGCCTGGTTCGCCTTCGGCTCAGACTTCATCAAGTTATCCCGAATCACGCGCCCCTCTTCCCGCAACTCGGTGAAACGGGTCTCCAACGCCGAACGAACCTCCGGCGACTTAGCCACGGGAGCGGCGACCGGGGCGGGACGGGGACGCGTCACCTGTGGGGCAGGTTCCGGCCGCGGCGCCGCGGGTCCGCGGGCGGAAGGCTTAGCAACGGGTAAAGGGGCAAAGATCTTCGAAGCCAAGTACGCGGCGCCACACATGATTAGCAGGCCAAAGATGACGGTGGAACGGTTCATGGGGTACTCCTTTTTAACAATGATAAAGGGGGAAAGTTCCAGCCCAGAAGCCAAGCGGGCACAAAAAGGCCGGGCGTCTTGCGACCCCGGCCTTCGTCGTATCTGCCTAAGCAGGCTTACTTCTTGTCGTCGACGACCTCGAAGTCGCCGTCGACTACCTTACCGTCGGCCTTCTTCTTGGCGCCTTCGGGGGCACCACCGGCTGGCGCACCCTGATCAGGCTGCGGGGTGGCGGCGGCGTTCATCGCTTGGGCGGCTTCACCGAGCGGGGCGAGGATGGCCTCGTAAGCCTTGGTGAATTCTTCGGCGGTGGCGTCAGGCTTCTTGAGCAGTTCCTGCGCGGCCTTGACGGCCTCCTCGGTGCGGGTCTTAGCATCGCCAGGGAACTTGTCGCCGTTGTCCTTGAGCTGCTTTTCGCCCTGGAAGACCATGGCGTCGAGCTGATTGCGGGCTTCGGCGAGTTCGCGCGCCTTCTTGTCTTCGTCGGCGTGCAGTTCAGCTTCCTTGCGGAGCTTTTCGACTTCTTCCTTGGAGAGACCCGAAGAACCCGAGATGGAGATCTTCTGCGCCTTGCCGGTACCCTTGTCGGTCGCGCTCACGTGCAGGATGCCGTTGGCGTCGATGTCGAAGGTGACCTCAATCTGCGGCTGGCCGCGCGGCGCGGGCATGATGCCGTCGAGCTTGAACGTGCCCAGCTGCTTGTTGTCGCGGGCCATCGGACGCTCACCCTGGAGGATCGCGATCTCGACGGACGGCTGGTTGTCGGCGGCGGTGGAGTAGACCTGGGACTTCTTGGTCGGGATGGTCGTGTTACGGTCAATCATCGGCGTCGCCACGCCACCCATCGTTTCGATGGAGAGCGTCAGCGGGGTGACGTCGAGCAAGAGCACGTCCTTGACGTCGCCCTTGAGCACGCCGGCCTGGATGGCGGCGCCAATGGCGACGACTTCGTCTGGGTTCACGCCCTTGTGGGGTTCCTTGCCAGCGAGGCCACGGGCGATCTCGATGATCTTGGGCATGCGGGTCATGCCGCCGACGAGCACGAGTTCATCGACTTGGGTCATGGAGAGACCCGCGTCCTTGAGGCAGGATTCAAACGGCTTGCGCGTGCGGTCGGAGAGGTCGTCGCAGACCTTTTCCATCTGGGCGCGGGAGAGCGTGACGTTCAGGTGCTTCGGGCCGGAAGCATCGGCCGTGATGAACGGCAGGTTGAGGTCGACCGAGTTAGAGGACGACAAGGCGATCTTGGCCTTTTCGGCTTCTTCCTTGAGGCGCTGGCGGGCCATCGGGTCCTTGGAGAGGTCGATACCCTGCTCGGCCTTGAAGCTGTCGATGAGCCACTGGATGATGCGTTCGTCCCAGTTGTCGCCCCCGAGTTCGGTATCGCCGTTGGTCGCCTTCACTTCGAAGACGCCGCCGCCGATTTCGAGAATCGAGACATCGAAGGTACCGCCCCCCAAGTCATAGACGGCAATCTTTTCGTCGCCCTTCTTGTCGAGGCCGTAGGCCAGCGACGCCGCGGTCGGCTCGTTGACGATGCGGAGCACCTCGAGACCAGCAATCGTGCCGGCGTCTTTGGTGGCTTGGCGCTGCGAGTCATTGAAGTAGGCCGGCACGGTGATGACCGCCTGGGTCACCTTTTCGCCGAGGTAGGCTTCGGCGTCGGCCTTCAGCTTGGCGAGGACCTTGGCGGCGATTTCTTCCGGCGCGAACACGCGCGGCTTACCGTCGACTTCGCATTCGATGGCGGCGTCGCCGTTCTTCCCTTCGACCACCTTGTAAGGCAGCTTGGAGGCGATGCCCTTCACTTCACCGTACTTGCGGCCGATGAGGCGCTTGGCGGAGAAGACGGTGTTCTTCGGGTTGGTGACGGCTTGGCGCTTGGCGGCCTGGCCGACGAGGACGTCGCCGTTCTTGGTGAAGGCGACGACCGAGGGCGTCGTGCGGGCGCCTTCGGAGTTAGGGATGACGACGGACTCGCCTGCTTCCAGGACGGCCATGCAGGAGTTGGTAGTGCCGAGGTCGATGCCGATGATTTTGCTCATATGGTTGGTATTAAGAGTGTGGGTTTAATAGGCAGGGCTTGTGCCAAGGCCGAAAACGCCGGTTTTAGCCTATTTAGTGAGATTTAGGTACTAAAAGACCCCCATGAAGTGGGGCGAACTGACAAAGTGT
Source organism: uncultured Opitutia bacterium (assembly GCA_903925205.1). GTDB lineage: Bacteria > Verrucomicrobiota > Verrucomicrobiia > Opitutales > UBA953 > UBA953. The sequence goes on from CAIYEN010000003.1 coordinate 9,884, forward strand.
CACACCCTAAGCGTGTCAGGTCGGCCCCTTAATTCCTTCGCCGTTGCCCTGCCATAGCCAAAGGGCTATTCCCCTCTTCTCATGTCGGACTCCCTGAACCAGCCCATTCGCCTCCGCCGCCTCCGCGCGTCGGCCGGCATCCGCGCGATGCTCTCGGAGACCGTCGTCGAACCCCGCCACCTAATCCAGCCGCTCTTCGTCACCGAGGGCGAGCAGGCCGAGCCCATCGCTTCGCTGACCGGCATTAGCCGCATCCCGCTCGCGCAGCTCGCGGCCAAGTGTGCGGAGCTGCAACTCCTCGGGGTCCATGGCGTCGCCCTCTTCCCGAAGATCGACCCGAAGCGCAAGACGGCGGAAGGTGCGGAAGCGCTGAATCCGAACAACCTCGCCTTGCGGGCGATTCGTGAAGTGAAGACGAAGTGCCCCGGCATCGTCCTCTTCGCCGACATCGCGCTCGACCCTTACACCACGCACGGCCACGACGGCATCCTCAACGAAGCCGGCACCGACGTCGATAATGACCGCACCGTCGCCGCGCTCGTGAAGATGGCGCTCTTCACCGCGCAAGCCGGCGCCGATTTTGTCGCCCCTTCGGACATGATGGACGGTCGCGTGGGCGCGATCCGCACGGCCCTCGACGCCTCTGGCCACACCGGCACGGGCATCCTCGCTTACTCCGCGAAATACGCTTCCGCCTTCTACGGCCCGTTCCGCGACGCCGTTGGCAGCGCCCGCAAGCCCGGGGAAGCCGCCATCTCCAAGGCCTCCTACCAGATGAATCCGGCCAATCGCCGCGAAGCCTTGCGCGAAGCCGCGCTCGACGCCGCCGAAGGGGCCGACCTCTTGATGGTGAAGCCGGCGGGTGCATACCTCGACATCATCCGCGACCTCCGCGAATCCACCGACCGACCGCTCGCGGCCTATCAGGTCTCGGGCGAATACGCTCAGCTGCAGGCCGCCGCCGAAAAGGGCTGGCTCGACCTGCGCTCCGCGCGCGATGAATCGCTCCTCGCCATCCGCCGGGCCGGTGCCGACGTTATCCTGACCTATTTCGCCGAGGCTTACGCTCGCGATTACGCTCGCCGCACCTGATGACCGAGCCGCGCCAGCATCCGCGGGACCCGCTCCATGGCGTGACCCTCGAGACCATCGTTAAATACCTCGAAGCCAAACATGGTTGGCACGAGATGGGAAATCGCATCCCGATCCGCTGCTTCCTCTTCGACCCCTCGGTCAAGTCGAGCCTCACCTTCCTGCGCAAGACCCCGTGGGCGCGCGAGAAGCTCGAGGCCTGGTACGCCACGGACGTCCGGGGTGGTTTCGGCAGCGGCACGCAGCCCGGCATTAACGTCCAACCGCGTTTCGGTAGCGGCCCACAGCGCTAAGCGATTCCTAAAAAGGGGCATATTTTAGGTGTCAGCCCGCAGCTAGATGGGCATAAATGGGTGACCCCATGAGCCCTCGTGTCCTCCTCGTCGCGTTGCTACTGCCTTGGCTAGCCAGTGCCGCGCCCAAGCCCGACATCGTCTTCCTGTTGATTGACGACCTCGGTTACGCCGACTGCGGCTTCAACGGCGGCAAGCAAATCCACACCCCGACCATCGACCGCTTGGCCAAAGCGGGCACCGTGCTGGAGCATCACTACGTGCAGCCCGTGTGCTCGCCCACCCGCTCGACGCTGCTCACCGGACGCTACCCCACGCGCACCGGCGTCTATTCAATCGTCAGTCCGCACGCCGCCTGGGGACTGCCGCTGGCCGAACGCACCCTGGCGGATGCCCTCAAGCAAGCGGGCTACTCCACCGAAATCGTCGGCAAATGGCATCTCGGGGAATTTAAACCGGAATACCTGCCGCTGGCCCGCGGCTTTGACCATCATTACGGACATTACTTCGGCATGCTCGATTACTTCACGCACCTGCGGGGCGGCGAACTCGACTGGTATCGCGACGGTAAGCCTGTGAAGGAAGAAGGCTACACGACGCACCTCCTCCGCGACGAGGCCTGCCGCGTCATCGCCCGTCAACCGAAGGACAAGCCCCTCTTTCTCTATGTTCCTTTTAATGGCGTTCACGGCCCCTTCCAGACACCAGAAGCCTACTTAAAACCCTACCCTAACCTAAAGAATAACCGCCAAAAACTGGCGGGTATGCTCGCAGCGGTTGACGAAGCGATCGGCAAGATTGAGGACAGTTTACGTCAGGCCGGCCGCCTCGAAAACACGCTGATTATCTTTTCCAGCGACAACGGCGGACCGCCTCCTGGCGACAACACGCCTTTGCGTGACTATAAGGGCAGCATTTACGAAGGCGGTGTGCGTGCCGCGGCCTTCGCCTGCTGGCCCGGCCGTATTCCGGCCGGTCAACGCGTCCGCGAGCCCATGCACATGGTCGATTGGTACCCGACGCTCATCAAACTCGGCGGCGGCTCACTCGAGCAGAAGCTCCCCCTCGATGGCCTCGACGTCTGGCCAACGATTACCCAAGGCGCACCCACACCACACGACGCGATTCTCTGCGTCTCAACCCAAGGCCCCGCCCGCGCAGCCGTCCGGATGGGCGAATGGAAACTTATCCAAGCGAACGCAGCGGCCGAGGCCGCCGAAGATGAAAACGGTCAACCGTTGGCAAAAGCGAAGAACGCCAAGACCGCAGGTAAATATGAACCGGTCGCGCTCTACCACCTCACCGCCGATCCCGGCGAGACGAAGAACCTCGCCGCCGAGCAACCCGAACGCGTCAATGCCATGCGCACCCGCCTCGCCGCGCTCTTGAAGGACGCGGTCCCGCCGGGCTCAACCCCCGCCAAGAAATGAATCGGTCCCTGCGGCTCCTGGGGGCCATCTGGCTCGCCCTGTGGGTTACCGTGCCAGCCGAAGCGGCCGCCCCGCGTCCGCCCAATATCCTATTCGTCCTGATCGACGACATGGGCTGGGGCGATTTCTCCTGCTTCGGTAATACCGAGGCGAAGACCCCCAACATCGACCGACTCGCCGCGGAGGGGCTGGCGTTCTCCCAGTTCTATGTGAATGCGCCCATCTGCTCGCCCTCGCGCTGCGCCCTTCTCACCGGACAATACCCCCAACGCTGGCAAATCACCTCTTACCTCAACAACCGTGCGGACAACACACGGCGCGGGGTGGCGCAATGGCTGAACCCCCAGGCACCTTCCCTGGGCCGCACGCTGCAGTCCGTAGGCTACGCGACCGGGCATTTCGGTAAATGGCACCTCGGTGGGCAACGTGATGTCGCTGACGCGCCCGCCATCACCCGCTACGGCTTCGATGAATCGCTCACAAATTTCGAAGGGATGGGGCCCAAACTTTTGCCGCTCACGCGTACTCCCGATGCCGCGGAGTTTAAAAAGATCTGGGCGGACGCCGAAAGCCTCGGCGGGCCGGTGACCTGGATGGACCGTGCGAAGATCACCACCGGCTATGCGGATGCAGCATTGCGTTTCATCGACGCGGCGGCGGCGAAGCAAAAGCCATTTTATGTCAACCTCTGGCCCGATGACGTGCACAGCCCCTACTTCCCTCCGTTGGAGAAATGGACCCCGGGCAAGCACCGCCTTTACCTTGCCGTGCTCGCGGAGATGGACCGACAGCTGGGGCGAATCCTCGACCGGGTCCGCACCGACCCCGCCCTCCGCGACAATACCATTCTCATCATCTGCTCGGACAACGGCCCCGAGCCCGGTGCTGGGCGGGCGGGCCCCTTCCGGGGCCATAAGACGCAACTCTTCGAAGGCGGTATCCGGTCGCCCCTCATCGTCTGGGCCCCGAGCCTCATGGCTAAAGATCGTATCGGTGGACGCAATGATGCGTCCGTCTTTGCCGGGATCGACCTCGCCCCTTCGCTCGCCGCGCTCGCGGGCGCGAAACCCGATGCCGCAGTAAAACTTGATGGTCAGGACCTCTCCGCGACGTTGCTCGGCAAGGCGGCTACCTCACACACCGAACCTCTCTGCTGGAGTCGCCCGCCGGACCGCAAGACCTGGCCGCCCGCCCTCCCCGACCCAGCGCCCGACCTCGCCATTCGGGAGGGCGACTGGAAACTCTTGTGCGAGTACGACGGTTCAAAACCTCAACTCTACGACCTCAAACGCGACCCAGGCGAAACCAAGGATCTTGCGGCGAGCGAACCCAGCGTCGTCACCCGCCTCACGAAGGCCGTGCTCGCATGGCATCGTTCGATGCCGCCCGACCGAGGTCCGGAACTAGGGGCCAAGGCAGCAGCGAAGGGAACTAAATAGCCCCTACTTGGCGGCCTTCTTCTTCGCCGCGCCGGGCTCCGCGCCGTCGTTGTCCGCGTAATCGGCCCCCCAGAGCGGCTTGATGTTGCTGCGGTTCCACTCGTCCCAAAGTGCCTGCAGTTGCTTCACCTTTTCCGGCTGTTCCGCGGCAAGATCTTTATCCTCATGGATATCCTTGGCCAAATCGTAGAGCTTAACCGAGCTGACGGGCTGAGCCTTGCCGGTGTTGGTGTCGGCGTTCCCATCGTAGCGAACGAGTTTCCAATCCCCTTGGCGGATCGCCATCTGCGCACCGAAACGCCAGTAGAGGGCGCCATGCGGGGCGGCCTTCGTGGCCCCTGCGAAATAAGGCAGCAGATCGACCCCTTCAAGTTTGGCTTCGGGCCCAACAGCCACGCCTGCCGCCGCGAGGGCCGTCGCATGGAGGTCGAGTTGGACCACCGGAGACTCATAGACGGCGGGCTTCACATGACCAGGCCAAGCCACGAGGAAGGGCACGCGAATACCGCCTTCCAGAGTGGTTCGCTTGGAGCCACGTAACGGAGCGTTGCTGGACCCATTGGTGGTCGTGCCGTTCATGGTCGGGCCTCCGTTATCGCTAATGAAGAAAATCAATGTGCGCTCCTCTTGACCACTTTCCTTGAGCGCTTGGCGCACCCGGCCGATGTTATCGTCGAGGGCGGACATCATCGCCGCATAGGTCCGACGCTTCTTGTCGGGAATGGCGGCGAACTTCGCCAGACGGGCGTCGGTCGCGTCCATGGGCGTGTGCACGGCATTGAAGGCCAGGTACAGGAACCAAGGCTTCTCCGCATGAGCACGCACGAAAGCCGACGCCTCGCGCCCAAAAGCATCAGTCGTGTAGTCCATCTCTTTCACCGGTTCGGCCCCACGGAGGATGCCGCCCGTGTTGAAGTAACTATGAGCACCGCCGAGGAAGCCGAAGAACTCAGCGAAACCCCGGCGCGGCGGGGTCTGCTCGGGCTTCGCACCCAGGTGCCACTTGCCGACCATCCCGGTGGCGTAGCCGGCGGCGGCCAGTCGCTGCGGCAACAAGGTCTCCGTCAGTGGCAGGCCGTTATTGCCGTTCGGATTGTATTCATGGCCAAAACGGTTCTGTTGCCGCCCCGTCAGTAAACCTGCGCGCGTCGGGGAGCAATACGGGCCCGTGACATAGCCCTGCGTACAACGCACCCCCGCCGCGGCGAGCGCATCGAGGTTCGGGGTTGGGATGTCCTTGCAACCATGGAAGCCGACATCGGCATAGCCCATATCATCGCCGACGATGAGCAGAATATTCGGGCGATCCGCCGCCGCGAGGGCGACGGCAAAGAAGAGGGCGAGGAAACGCATACTGGAGGGGCGACTCCACCTAAAGGTAAGGAACCTTTCAGGACAAGCCTGCACTCACGCCAGCAGGCCGTGCAGCACGTGCCCGTGGACGTCCGTAAGCCGACGGTCGATGCCATTATTACGCAGGCTCAGCCGAGTATGATCGATGCCCAGCTGGTGCAAGATGGTAGCGTGAACATCGTAAACCTGCGTGGGGTTTGCCCGGTCGAGCGGCTTGAATCCCCACTGGTCGCTTTCGCCCAAGGTGGTGCCGCCCTTGATACCGCCCCCCGCCAGCCAATTGGTGAAGACAAAGGGATTATGATCGCGCCCCTTCCCGCCCTGCGACGAGGGCATCCGGCCGAACTCCGTCGTCCAAAGGATGATAGTATCATCGAACAAGCCGCGTTGCTTGAGGTCTTGAATGAAAGCGGCAATGCCACGTGACATCCCTAACGCTAACGGCCCGTGGTCACGCTTAACGTCCTCATGGGAATCCCAGTTACGCCGGGGGAAGCCATTATCATTACCGCTCCATACCTGCACAAAGCGGACGCCTCGTTCCAACAGGCGACGGGCAGCGAGGCAACGTTGGCCGAAGACAAAAGTCTCCTCCGCCTCGTTAATCTCCTTGGCCCAAGCCTGTGGCCCGCGCTCCAGTCCGTAGAGTTTCTGCACATGCGCTGGCTCGGTCTGGAGGTCCAAGGCTTCGGGCGCGGCGAGTTGCATCCGGGCCGCCAACTCGTAGCTACGAATGCGGGCCTCGAGCCGCTGGTCGCCGGGGCGGCTCGCGGCGTGAGCCTGATTCAGTTCCGCGAGGAGGGCTTGGGTCGCTGCTTCGCTGCCGGGACGCAACAGGCCAGCACCTTTACCCGGAAACAGGTCGGCCACGGGATTGGTCTTACCAGGCTGGATGATTGTCCCGCTGTGTTGGGACGGCAGAAAGGCCGCGTCCCAATTCTTCACCCCATTAGAGGCAAAACCCCGATGATCTGGCAGGACCACGAACGTCGGCAGGTTGTCGTTCTCCGAACCCAGCGCATAGCTCACCCAACACCCGGCGCCCGGAAACCCTGGTAACTGAAAGCCCGTGGACTGCAGTAAAGTTGCGGCACTGTGGACGCCGGACTTCCCGACCATATTATGAATAAAAGCCATGTCGTCGACGACTGCGCCCAGCGGGGCGGAGACTTCGCTGAGCATCTTGCCCGAACGTCCGTAGGGCTGGAAGTTCCAGAACGGCCGCATCCACGGTCCCAAACCATTTTGGAAGGCTTCGACCTTCTCCCCGAAATCGCTGGGTTGTCCGTGGCGCTTGATCAGCTCGGGCTTGTAATCATAGAGGTCCAGATGACTCGCCGCCCCCGCCATAAAAAACTGGACGACCCGCTTGGCCTTGGGCGGATGATGCAAGCAACCCGTGAGCTTACCCGGCGAGGCCAGCGCCCGATCAGTCCCAAGGAGCGAAGCCAAGGCGAGGCCACCCAGACCGCCGCCCGCCTGCCAGAGAAAGTCGCGCCGGCTCAGCGCGGGCTGCGCGCAGGAGCGATGAAAGGGGGACGTGTTGCTCATCGCTTAATCGATGAAGGCGAACTCGTTGAGGTTGAAAAGCGCCCGGCAGGTAGCCGGCAAGCCTTGCTCGCGGGTGAAAACCACTAATCGCTCGAGCGTCGCAGCGGACGGTGGCCGACCGAGCACCAGTTCGTAGGCACGCGCCACTTGTGCCTTTACCTCGCCGCGTTCACGGACGACACGTTCAGCCAGGACGGTGGACTGCGTCAGCATGAAGCCATTGTTGAGTAAAGCCAGAGCCTGCAGGGCTGATAGGCTCTCGTTGCGCTTGTCGACGCGCATCGAAGGGTCGGCACAATCGAGCGAAGTCATCCAAGGCTGCGTTTGCGATCGCACCACGAAACGGTAAATTGACCGACGAAACGTCCGTGGGTCGGCCGGGTCGGCTAAGTCATAGCGATAGTGCGGGGAATGCTCGGGCTGCTCGATCACGAAGTCTCGCCAGCCAGGGCCGCCCATCGAGAGGTCCAGCCGACCGCTCGCTTGTAACACGGCGTCGCGGAGTACTTCGGCCTCGAGCTTCCGCCGCTGCTGACGCCACAGCAAGGTATTGTTCGCATCGAGACGGCTGGCGGCAGGATTGTCGTCCGACGACTGCCGGTACGTCGCACTTAGCACAATCTGGCGATGCAGGCGCTTCAGCGACCCGCCATGCGCGCGAAAATCCCCCGCCAACCAGTCCAACAATTCTGGATGCGTCGGAACCGCACCGTTACGTCCAAAATCATTAGCCGTTTCGACGATCCCTTGGCCGAAATGGTACTGCCAAATCCGGTTCACCGCGCTGCGCCAGAACAAGGGGTTGTCCTGATGGGTTAGCCACTGGGCTAGCGCGGCGCGGCGCTCCCCTTCGCCAGCCCCTGCAGGCAAGACAAAACGTGCAGGTGCGAACCCCAAGGCCGCCAGCGCCCCGGGGCCGACCTCACGCTGGGGTTGAGTCACTTGTCCACGGGCCAGCAAGAAAATCGGGCGAGGTCGGCCCCCTTGGGCTCCCGTCCCAGCGAACGCGCCCGAACCGGTATGAATGCCAGCGGCATAGACCAAGGCAGGCTTCGGGAGAGCGGCGATTTCCTTAGTGAGCTGGGCAAGTTCGGCACGGCGGGCACGCAAGGCCTCGGCAACAGCAGGCGACGCGGCCGCCAATAGCAAACGATCACGCTCAGCCTGCAATTGGGCGAGTTCGTCTGGCGATGGACGGACGGGGGCGAGCCCATCGGTCAAGTTCACCTTCCGCCAGCGTGGCGTGGCCTCGATTGAATCCAACGCTTGGACGGGTCGGCCTTGCGCGACGTTGCGACCATCCGTGGTCCGCACTTCCAGTTCCGCTAGCGCAAAGATAAAGTCGCCTTTGCGCGGAGCCAGTTGGACCGCCGTAACGCGCACGTAGCGGCCAGTGACGACGTCCTCCGGCTCAATCGGCACCACGTACGGCGTCAGGCCAGGGTTGGGCAGATCCGCCATGAAGCGTTGGTCGTGGCCGCGCCAGAGGAGCTGGACGCCTTGGCGGAATGCTGGGTCGTCACTGACTTCGACCTTAAAACGGACCGGAAAGCCAAAGCCCGCCCCGATACCATTGAAGTCATCGTAGCAGGGCGAGAGCACGACGCGGGCCAGCTCGAAGCGTTGCCCCAAGTCCACCTGCACCCATTTCACGGTTTGGGCCTGCTTCGAGACTTGGGCATGGTAGCCGAAATCCGGGGTCGGGTTGCCCGTCTTGGCGGCGGCCGTCTTTGAGATACCTTCGATGCGACGGGTCAGCGCGGCATAAGCCTCACCTGCTTGAGCACCCAACGTGGCCTCAGCCTGCCGAACCTGTGCGCTCAAGTCTTTCTGCTGCCGCACTAGCTGTGTTGCCGAGGCGTTGGTGGCATCATCAAGGTAATAGGGCCGATCAGTCCGATCCAACGCAGCGAACACCGCCTGGAGGCTATAATAATCTTCCTGGGTGATGGGATCGAACTTATGATTATGACATTGCGCACAATGCACGGTGAGGCTCGTGAAGGTTCCTAAGGTATTCGCCAACATGTCATCACGGTCGAGATGCCGCGTTAACTTACCGTCCACCTTCGTCTCCGGCACTTCGGCATGACCGATGAAATCCCAAGGCCCGGCCGCCAGGAAGCCCAGCGCCTCGATGCCATCGCGCGTTCCTGGAAATAAAGTATCCCCCGCCACCTGCTCCTGGACGAAGCGGGCGTAAGGCTTGTCGGCGTTAAGGGCCCGAATGACATAGTCTCGATAGGCCCAAGCATGTTCACGAGGCTTATCCTTATCGTAACCGTGCGTGTCGCCGTAGTGCACGACATCCAGCCAATGCCGCGCCCAACGCTCGCCATAACGCGGCGAAGCGAGCAGCCTATCCACCAAGCGTTCATAGGCGAGCGGCGAGGAGTCAGCGATGAAGGCCGCGGTTTCCTCGGGCGTCGGCGGCAGGCCCGTCAGGTCAACGGTGACGCGGCGGACTAAAGTAGCGGCGGGTGCGGGGGCGGCGGGCTGTAAACCACGCTCGGCGAGTTTAGCACGGATAAAGCTGTCAATCTTAGCGGACCCATCAACCGCCGGCGGCGGCGAAGGCAGGGGTCGCCAAGACCACCAAGCGAGCGGGTTAGCGAGAACGACATCCGCCGTTGCCGGCCATACGGCGCCTTCGGCGATCCATGCGCGCAAGGTAGCCTGTTCGGACACCGTCAGGAGATCACCCTTCGGCGGCATCCGCATCTCCCGATCCACCCCCGAGACGAAACGCATTAACGGACTACGGTCAGGCTGACCTGGCACGATATTAGGCGCATGCGCTTCGCCTCCATGCAAAGCGACCTGGCTGGCATCGAGACGAAAGCCGCTCTTCTGTTTTTCCGGACCATGACACTTGAAACATTTCGCCTCGAAAATCGGGCGGACCTCACGGAGAAAATCGACCGGGCCGCCGACTACCGTTGAACAGCATAAAGCCCATGCGGCGAAAGCCGCATAAGCATTCAGGGTAAGCCGGGGTCTGGCCATCGGGTGAAAACTAGCCCACGCCCCACGCTTACCAAGTCGAAACCACCGACCGTCCACAGAAGGCCCGTGCTCAGCAGGAGAACTTGAGCCCCCCTCTTAAACCCCCTTTACAGGAAGAGCGGCTTGATGTGGCGGTCGAAGAGGTTGCCGGTGACGTTGCGGGCGCAGGACTCGCGGCAGGCCTGGAGTTGCTCGAGGTAGCGGGGGCCCATCTTCGCGGCGACCTTGAAGCCGACGTGGATCAGCTGACGGATGTTCGCGTTGTAGAGCGGGTTCTTCTGGTCGTGGCGCAGGGCACCGACGAACTGCTCGCTCGTCCAACCATTGACGACAGCGGCGGCGGGCAGTTTGGAACGGTCGATGTCGATGACGGTCGCGTACGGCTGGCAAAGTTCATCCATGTGCGACAGGGCTTCGGCGTAGATTTCCTTGGCGAGGGCGAGGCCCGCGCCGCCGGCTTCGGCGAGGCCGATGACTTCTTCGAGCCAGGTCGTACCCGCGGTCTTCACGTGGACGCCAGCGCCATGCTTAGCGAGGGCGCGACGGATGGCCGGGTAGATGGAGAACTTGTCGCTGCCGCTGTGCACGGAGAGCTTCAGGTTGACCGGCAGGCCGTATTGCTTGACGGCGTGGGCGATGACGCAGAGGTCGTCGTTGAATTCGCGTTCGAATTGGGCGAGATCGCCGACGTAGTCGACGCCCTTGTTGAAGCGGCCCGTGAACTTCGGGGCAATCGTCTGGATCGGCACGCCCTCATCGGCGATGGCGGCGAGGATGACCAGCAGTTCGGGCGGGGTCTGCGGGCTGTCGGTCTCGTCCATGGAGATTTCCGGCACGAAACGACCCTCCCCCTTCACCGAGGCGATATAACGGTAAACCTTACCAGCTTCCTGCACCGCGAGGAGGAACTTCGCGGCGGTGCGTTCGACGTCCGCGCGGGAAGTCGTAAACGGACGGTCGATGCCAGCTAAAGTGATGGTGCCGACGAGTTCCGGGTGGCGGTCGACGAAGGCTTTCACTGCGGCGGGGTCGGCGGGCTGCGCGATGAAGTCGGCCACGTCGATGGTGAAGAAGTCGGACACGCCGACGAAACGGTCGACGGTCTTCAGGCCGATGTGGTCGGCGTCGAGGAAGTAGGGGGCGGTCCAACCCAGAGTCTTCACGGCGGCGTCGGCCGCGGCGCGGGTGCTCGTCGGCTCGGACCCGATGATGTTGTGCTCGCGGTTCGACTTGTTCCAAACCGGGACGATCTCGACGCCAAGCTGCTTGGCGGCGAGGCAGGCGGCCAGCTGGGCTTCGGCTTCGTGGGCGAAGCGGTCGCCCATGCCGAGGGAGAATTTACCGATGACGAGAGGTTGGGAGGACATAACTTTGATAAGAAGGGAGGCCGACCCAAACGGAAGTCCCGCCCGACTGCAATACTGGGCCGAGGTGGAGGGCTGTCGTTTCGATGCAATTATGTCGGAAAACACCGCTTGTCCTTGCCCTCCGGCGGACCGTTCTCCTTAACTGACGACCCTTTCTCCTATGCACCTGAAGATTGCTGTCCTGCCTGGCGATTACATCGGCCCTGAAGTCATGGCCGCCGCCCTGCCCGTCCTCGAGGCCGTCCTGAAGAAGTCAGGCCATACCCTCGAGCACTCCACCCACGACGTGGGCGGTGCCGGCATCGATAATCATGGTAAGGCCTTGCCGGACTCGACCCTCGAGGCCTGCCGCGCCGCGGACGCCATCCTCTTCGGCTCCGTCGGTGGTCCCAAGTGGGAAAAACTCCCGCCGGCCGAACAGCCCGAGCGCGCTTCGCTGCTCCCGCTCCGCAAGCACTTCACGCTCTACGCTAACGTCCGTCCCGGCCTGCTGCTGAAGAACCTCATCGACACCTCGCCCATCCGCCCGGACCGCATCCCGAACGGCGTGGACATGGTCTGCATCCGCGAGCTCACCGGTGGCCTCTACTTCGGCCCGAAGTCCACGACGACGCTGGCGGACGGCGACATCGAAGCCATCGACACCATGGTCTACCGCAAGTCGGAGATCGAGCGCATCACCGACGTCGCCATCGCGACGGCCCGGGCCCGCCGCAAGCACATCACCCTCGTCGACAAGGCCAACGTCCTCCAGACCTCCGTCCTTTGGCGCAAGGTCGTCGCCGACCGCCTCAAGGAGACGGCACCAGACATCGCTCTTACCGTGATGTACATCGACAATGCTGCGATGCAGCTCGTCCTCAAGCCAGCGCAGTTCGACGTGCTCCTCACCGAGAACATGTTCGGCGACATCCTTTCCGACGAAATGGCCGTCATCTGCGGCTCCCTCGGCATGATGGCTTCCGCTTCGCTCGGCGCGAACCGCAACCGCCACGGCTACGGCTACGGCCTCTTCGAACCCTCGGGCGGCACCGCCCCGGACATCGCTGGCCAGGACAAGGCCAACCCTTGCGCCCAGATTCTTTCTGCGGCCCTCATGCTCCGCCATTCCTTCGGCCTCGAAGCCGAAGCCAAGGCCATCGAACTCGCAGTCGAGAAGACGATCGCTGAAGGCATCCGCACCGCGGATATCGCCGGCGGCGGTAAGGCCGTGGGCACGAAGGCGATGGGCGCGGCCATCTTGGCCCGACTCTGAGCGTGGACGAGGAAGCCCGACAGCGCGCGGCCGAACGGAGACGGGAAGCCGTGTGCAGCCCGTTCATGCGGATCGCGCGTTTCCCCGTGGACGTCGCCCGTGAGCTCCTCGATGCCGGTTATTACCGCGTCGACCAGCTCGCGGGCCGTTCTCCGGAGTCCCTACTGTCGGAGATCAAGGATCGCAACAAAGCCGCCCTGCCCGCCCACTTTCTGCCCGCCCTAAAGATGGCCGTCTATTTCGCGGAATCTGACAGCCCCGACCCGAAGAAATTGTTTTTGGATCAGTGGCAGTGAGAAGGAAGTAAAGTATCGAGGGATGGGTCGATGAATGAGTCGAGGGCGGAGGCGATGAGTGAGTCGAGGGCAGAGTCGATGAATGAGTCGAGGGCGGAGTGGTGGTTCCTACATCGATTCAGCCCTCTGTACTATGCCATCTGTCCTCGACTCTGCCATCTACTCTGTAATCCATACTCGATTCAGCCCTCGACCCTGCTTTACTGAACCCCATGCGCCCCCTCGCCCTGCTCTCCCTGTGCCTACTCAGCCTCCTTGCCCGAGCGGCGGATGCCCCGCTGACCTATGTCGGCACGGAAGGCCCCGGGAAAGGCAAGAAGGTCGTGCTCATTGCCAACGACCATGAATACAAGTCGGAGGAGGCCTTGCCGCAGCTCGCGCGCATCTTGGCCAAGCACCAGGGCTTTACCTGCACGGTGCTGTTTGGCATCAACCCAAAAACCGGTGCCATCGCCCAAGGCGAACCCAGCAATATCCCTGGCACCGAAGCGCTGAAAGACGCCGACCTGCTGGTAATCTTCACCCGCTTCCAGGCCATCCCGGCTGAGCAGATGCAGCCGATCATCGATTACCTCAATCGTGGTGGGGCCGTCATCGGCCTGCGTACCGCCACGCACGGTTTCCGCTACGCCAAAGACAGCCCACTCTACAAATATTCCTTCGACTACAAAGGCGAAGATTTCAAGGGCGGCTTTGGCCGGCAGATTCTCGGCGAAACTTGGGTCGGCCACTATGGCCCCAACCACAAGTCCAGCACCCGCCTCGACCTCGTCGCCGCGCAAGCCAGCCACCCCGTCCTCCGTGGCGTGAAAGACGTCTGGGCCGAGATCGGCGCCTACAACGCAAACCCCATTGAAGGCAGCACCATCCTTGCCATGGCACAGCCCCTCAGCGGCATGAAGCCCGACTCCCCAGTGGACGCCACCAAGAAGCCTATGCCTGGCGCGTGGGTGCGCACCTATAAGTCCGCTTCTGGCAAGGAAGGCCGCGTCTTCGCCTCGACCTACGGCGCCTCGGGTGACCTTGCGAACGACGGCTTCCGCCGCATGCTCGTGAACGCCTGCTTCTGGACGACGGGTCTCGAAGCCGCCATCCAGCCTGACCTGAAGATCGACCTCGTCGGCCCCTTCAACCCGACCTGGCTCGGCACCTTCAAGCGCGCGGGCGCGGCGAAACCTGCCGACCTGGCCAGCTACGACAGCCCGATCTTCCCGGTCGTGCCGACGAAGGCGAAGTAAGCGGCCCATCGCAGGTTGGGCCGCGGTGCCCGCACTTCCGGAGTACAAGCGTGCTGGCTCCTCGTACCCTAGGTTACCTGCGTCTAGCTATGGCAGTGTCTATTCTCGGCTTTTCGTAACCGCCCCTTCAACCGACCGCGAGAAAAGCTTGGCGTAGAGATACCGGACCAGCCAAACGGAACCGCCGCCGAGCAAGGCCGACGTCACCACGCCCAGGGCATTGAAGACTAGCTCGAGGGGGGTGACGGTCAACATCCACGCCATCTGCGGCTTGTACAGGGCAACCAACAGCATAGGCAAGAGGCAGAACGAATAGGAGATCAGAAAGACGCCTACCCATAACTTCCGGATTCTTGCGAACTGTTCTGAGTACGGTGCCCGCGCAGCGGCGACTGCGAATCCGAGGATGACCGTTGCTCCATCCCCATAGAGGCTCACTTCACCTCGCCATTGGTGCCCGAGGAAGGACACCACGAAGAGCAGGCCCAGCCAGAGGAACAGGTCAACGTCCGAAGCATTCAAAGACGGGGACGAGGACGGCATGCGCTGACTCGGCTTCCACCTCCGCACGGCAGCGGCGACGAGCGCCCCTAAAACCGTAGGGACGACGGACCATGCGGCCCAGCCCAGCGCGATGTCAAGGCCACCATAATACCAAGCATGCCGGCTCTGAAGCCATATGATGTCAGAAGCAAATGAGAAGAGGTTGGCGAGTCCGTGGATGGCGCCGACATACGTCAAAGCCAGTACCCAAGCTACCCACACACGCCATACCCGGCGGCATAATTCACCAGCCGGCGCCCGCAACCCCACGAGCCAGCACGCGATGAAGATGCCGGGCAAGGCAGCTTCCGGCAGCGGACGCCCGCCTGCCCAAACCCTACCGATGACCAAGCAGCACAAGGTTGTCCCGAAGAAGATTGCACGGTCCGTCCAGTCCTCGCCGATGCGCCTAGCGAAAGCCTGCAGGGGCGAAGCGATCGTGGAGAACGCTCGGGGTGCTCGTTCCATCCCTTCAGGCTGTCTCACCCTGGAGTGCTGGCAAGCCAACAGCCGAAAGCCCCTGTGCTACGGTCAGGCACTTGTCCCGCTCGCTATTTGCCTTTCAGCCTATTCCTTCCAACTTACCGGCCATGGGCCCTTCCATCGTCGTGCCGGTGATGACTCTCGGGAACTGCGTCTTCCTGCCGCAGCAACTCTTACCCCTCCGTATCTTCGAACCGCGCTACCGGCTGATGCTGAAAGAAGCGTTGGCGGGGAATCGGATGTTTGCGGTGTCGCAGCTCGATGAGGACAACTTATCACCAGACAACGAAGAACCACCCTGCCCCTTTACCTGCGTGGGTCGGATCGCTGGCCATGTGGAACTGGAAGACGGCACGAGCCACTTAGTCCTCGAAGGGTTGCGGCGCGCCAAGGTATTGAAGGTGCAACGGCGGACGCCCTATCCACGGCTCGAGATTGTCCCGCTCCCAGAAGACGAAATTGCGGACCCGCTCGGCTGCACGCGCGAGATTGCACGGATCATGGCCTTCTCCGAACAACTGATCGCCGAACTCGGAGACGAGGCGCAGCCACTCATCGAACGGCTCCGCGGCCTGACGAATCAGCCCGGCCTGCTGGCGGATGCGGCCGCCGGTCACCTCGTGACGGACACCGCCGTGCGTCGGCAACTCCTCGAGTGCCTGTCACCCATGAACCGCCTCATCCTCGTCGCCGACCAACTGGCACGACTCGAAGCCGAACGTAGTTTAGGGGAACAAGGTCAGGACTTAGACCCAGGAATGAATTGATTGAAGCAGGGGGCACGGTGACATGGGGACAAGGGAGGCAACCACCCACACCGTCGAACAACGTGCCCCTACGGCTTCTTTACCTTGATAACTTTCAGCTCGCTGGCTTCAGGCCAAGGCAGCGGGCGGGCTTGATCACGATTGGCGTCCAGCGACTCCCAGACCAAGCGGTAGGAAAACTCTGTGGATTCGGCACCGAGGTCACCGGCCTGACGTTTCTTCATCCCTTCAAAGGATGACGTCACCTTCAAGGCGCCCGGGGGCACGAGCGGCCCTGGCTTCGGCAGCTTGAGATCAGGAATCGGTTGCAAGGTTTGATCATCGAGAATCCAAGTGCCCGCCCCCTTCGGGTAGCGATACGCGAGCGTCAGTTTGCCGTCACCGATGGGTTCAACCGCACCGATAGAAACCTCGCCGACGATGGTACCGCCGCCGGCGAACTCCCAGCGGTAGCCCTTCCAGTCACTGACCTGAATAATCGTCCAACCCTCGGGATCGCGGCGGGCGGCATAGATTTGCAGGTCACCGTTGGCGTCATACTTATGATAAGTCAGGATGACGCGTGCCCGGGTGTCGAAGCCGATGTGCTGATTCGAATTAATGATACCGCCCTTCGGCGGGACCGGGTCGACGACTTCCCCGGAGGTGACGCTGACGGGCAAGGTCAGTGCCTTGCCCGCCGAGTCGACCCAGTGCACGAGGTCGGCGGACTTCGCATAGCTGAGGTCGTGATTAGTCGCGCAGTCGGGCGTATTCCGCCAGACCCAGCACAGGTGGAACATCCCGTCCGGCCCCAGCAGAGGCATCGTGCAGTAGGCGTTCATCTTGCCCTGCCCGTTCGTTAACGGAGTCGCGAGCAAGCGAGACCATTGCTGGGTCGCTTCGTTGTAAACATTATAGAGGTCGTCACCGCTCCCGCTCTTGCCATCGCGATAGCGGTAGATGAGCCGACCCGCCTTATCCTTGATAAACACGGGATACGTCATGCGCTGCTCGCGCTCGCCGACCATCGGGGCCGCCGCGAGCGTGGAGATATCCCCGGCCTTCGTCGTGCGGAAATAAATCAGCGGTACCACGTGCATATTCCCTGACACATGAAGCTGGCCGGTGCGATCAAGGGCGAGCGTCACATAGTTGTGCGAATCCCAAACCACGGACGTCGGCAGCTTCTGATAAACCCACTTTTCCTGATCGAGCCGACGCTGGGCCACCGTCATCTGGCGGTTGGCGTCGTAGTAGGCCGCGTACTGAAACGGGGGCGCGGTGAGCAGGGCGAAGCCCACCTGGTGCCCCGCCCAAACCTTCTCGATGGGGAGAACGTCCGGCACCATGGCGGCCGGCAAGGGCAACCACCCCACCAAGCAAAAGCAGAGTAAACGCATGCAGTACCCTTAGGCTTGTGAGGCCACCGAGCGTTGCTTAAAGAATTCACGGGCGACCAAAGCGGCCAAAACCAAGGCTAAGCTGACGGAAACAACGGTGGTGCCGAAGTGCATCTCCTCCGCCAAAAAGTCGCCCGTGGTTGCACCGAACGGCCGGGTGAGGACGAAAGCCGCCCAGAAAAGGCCGACCCGCGAGAGGGCGGTATAACGCCACAAGAACAAGAGAAGGAATAAGGCACCGCCGATGAGGAGAGTACTCGCCCCCACCTCCAAGCCCAAGCCGCCGTCCTTCGCGTCCTTGGCCATGTAATCACCCAATGCCGTCCCCAAGGTGTTGGAAATCACAATAGCCGCCCAATAATAGGCCTCGGTCAAACGGGACTGAACGGCATCGACGGAAAGAGGCTCACCGGAGGCACGCCAGGCAACAAACACCGCAGCGAGCAAAGCGACGAGTAAAGCGGAGCCCCAACCATAACCAAGGCCTTGGGTGCGATCAATGAGATCAGCGAGCGTCGTCCCGACCGTGCTCGTCGCGAGGACAACGGACCAGAAGATGAAAGGACGGTAGCCAGGTCGGCTAATCTGCCAGAACAACATCGCCAACAGAATCGGAACTAAGAGCGCTGTACTCTTTGCATAGCCCCACATCAGACCCTCTGGGTCTTTCGAAAGAAAGTCTCCGAGGGTTTCGCCCAAGGTTGTAGCCGTAATCTTCATCACCCAGAAACCAGCGGCGACGAGTGGGATTTTCCGGCGGAGGTTCTCGTTCATAGGGGTTATAGTTATGTAAGTTTATACGCCACAAAGCATTAAAAGTTCCATGCCCGCCTGCTTTTCTCGCCTACTTTTAGACTGATTAGGGGGTTAAAGCCCTTCTCTCTTGCAAATTGGAATCATTCCAACTCATTCGCACTTAGAATGATTCAAAAGCTCACCGAACACGACCGCGAGAAGCTCCAGGAGTCCCTGGCGACCAGCGGCCAGAAGGTTACCGCCCAACGCGAAATCGTCTTCGCCGTGCTCCTCGCCAAGCGCGACCACCCCACGGTGGAAGACGTGTTCCAGCGGGCCCGCGAGTCCATGCCCGGGCTCTCCTTGGCCACGGTCTACAACTGCCTTGAGACCTTCGTGGGCTGCGGTCTGGTCCGGCAAGTTAATCACGAGCGGGAATCTACCCGCTACTGCCCCAACCTCGCCCCCCATGCACACTTCCGCGATGAGGCCACGGGACACGTCCACGACATCGAACTACCGCCCGAGATCATCCAGAGCCTCCGCTCCATCCTGCCACCGGGCTTCAACTCCGAGACCATCGAAATCAGTTTCCGCGGACGCTCCCAGGAAACGACAGCTCGCTCCACTTCTAACTAATTTCTTTTTACGTCCATGCCTGACTCCCTGGTCATCAAGAACCTGAACGCCTCGATCGGCGAACGCCCGATCCTGAAGGATTTCTGCCTCACCGTGCCGAAAGGCGAGGTCCATGCGATCATGGGCCCGAACGGCACTGGCAAGAGCACCCTCTCCAAGGTGCTCGCGGGCCATCCCGACTACAGCGTGCAGTCGGGTTCGGCCCTGCTCGACGGCGAAGAAATCCTCGGCCTCGAGCCGGACGTGATTGCTCGGGCCGGCCTCTTCCTCGCGTTCCAATACCCGAGCGAAATCCCGGGCGTGACCATCGCTAACTTTATCCGCGCGGCCATTGTCGCCCGCCAAGCCAAGGGTGCGCCCTTCGACGCGAAGGCCTACTACGCGGAGCTCTACGCGAAGATGGATGCCCTCAAGATGGACCGCAAGTTCACGGCCCGTTTTGTTAACGAAGGCTTCTCCGGCGGTGAAAAGAAACGCTGCGAAATCCTGCAGTTGATGATGCTCAAGCCCAAGTACGCCGTCCTCGACGAAACCGACTCCGGCCTCGACATCGACGCCCTGCGCATCGTCTCCGAAGGCGTCAACGCCATGCGCGGCCCAGACACTGGCTTCTTGGTCATCACGCACTACCAACGCCTTCTGGAATACATTGTCCCCGACCGCGTCCACATCATGTGGGACGGCCGTATCGTCCACAGCGGCGGCAAGGAACTGGCCATCGAACTCGAAGCCAAGGGCTACGATTGGGTGAAGACCGAACTCGCTTCGGCCTAAGACCATGGCTGAAATCGACGAAAACCTGGCCCAGCGTGAAGCGATCGAAGTCGATCGCTCGAAGGGCGACTTCAAATACGAGGAAAGCTACGCCTTCGATGCCGGCATCGGCCTGAGCGCGGGCGTGGTCGACTATATCTCGAAGGTGAAAGCCGAGGAGCCGTGGATTCGCGAGTTCCGCCAGAAGTCGCTCAAGATTTTTGCGGGGCTCCCCATGCCAACGCATTGGGCAACCACCGACCTCGATAATATCAAATTCGAGAATATCCGCTACTACCTTGCGAAAGGCCAGAAGGCCGTGCGCACGTGGGAAGAAGTGCCGGACGACGTCAAGAAGACCTTCGAACGCCTCGGCATCCCGGAATCGGAACGTAAGTTCCTCGCGGGCGTCGAAGCTCAGTTTGACTCCGAAGCCGTCTACTCCCGCATGAAGGAAGAACTCGAGAAACTCGGGGTCATCTTCTGCGGTCCGACCGATGGCCTGCGCGACCACCCAGAGATTTTCCGTAAGTGGTTCGGCAAGGTTATCCCCGCCGGTGACAACAAGTTCGCCGCGCTGAACTCCGCCGTCTTCTCGGGTGGTTCCTTCATCTACATCCCGAAGGGCGTCAAAGTAGCCCAACCTTTGCAGGCCTATTTCCGCATCAACGCTGAGAATTTCGGGCAGTTCGAGCGGACGCTCATCATCGCGGACGAAGGCTCGGAAGTCACCTACATGGAAGGCTGCACGGCCCCCAAGTTCGAGACCGCCACCCTCCACTCCGCCGTCGTGGAACTCGTCGCCCTCAAGGGCGCGAAGCCGTAGGACCAGGCG
>CAIYEN010000004.1 GCA_903925205.1 uncultured Opitutia bacterium
CTCGGCGGTGGTGCCGGAGCGAGACACCAGGATGACGGGGTCGCCCGGCTGAAGGATGCCGAGGTCGCCATGGACCGCGTCGGCGGCATGGAGGAAAATCGCCGGCGTCCCGGTGCTACAGAGGGTCGCCGCGACCTTCTGCGCGATGAGGCCGGACTTACCGACGCCACAGAGGACGACCTTGCCGGCATGCGCGGCGATTAAATCGACGGCCTTCGTAAAGCTGCCGTCGAGACGCGTGGCGAGTTCGGAGAGCGCCTCGGCTTCGGCCTGCAGAAGGGCCCGCGCGGAATTTAGGGGGGTGGTCATGGTGCGAAAGAAAAACGTGGTGATTGGTTGAATGGTTGGCTCGTTGACCGCCGTCTGGTGCTTCGGCAGCGGCACAGGCCTTCAAGGCAGGAACTGAACTTTGGGTGGATTTTCTTTTGTCCACTCATCAACGGGTCAACGAATCAACCCGGTCACTGTACCAGCATCTTCCGGGCGACCTCGAGGTCTTCCGGGGTATCAATGGCGACCGGGTGATACTGAGTGACGACCGTCTGGAACGTGAGGCCGTGGGCAAGGAAGCGCAGTTGTTCCAGCGACTCGACCGTTTCGAGTTCGGTGGGTGCTAACTGCGAGTAGCCGGCCAACGTCGCCCGGTCGTAGCCGTACACGCCGATGTGGACCCAGTAATCGCGCCGGGCGACCCATTCGGACGGATCGACGCCGCGCAGATGCGGAATCGGGCTCCGTGAAAAGTAGATGGCCGCGCCGCTCTCGGCCCGGACGACCTTGACCACGCTGCTCGCCAGGAGGCGCTCGGTCGTGTGGATCTTCGAAACCGCCGTGACCAGCCGGCACTTGGTTTCCTTCCAACGGGAAATCAAGCCGTCCAAGAGGTCCGGCTGAATGAAAGGCTCGTCCCCTTGGACGTTCAGGAAGAAATCTCCGGGCACTCGGTCGATGACGCTGGCCATCCGGGCCGTGCCCGAAGGGCAATCCGGCGAGGTCATCACCACTTCGGCGCCGAACCCGCGAGCCACCTGCGCGACCTCGTCGGAGTCCGTCAAGAGGATGATGCGGTCCGCCTGGCGGACCTGCTGGGCCTTTTCCCAAACATGCTGGACGACGGGCTTACCGCCGAGGTCGAGCAGGACCTTCCGCGGTAAGCGCGTCGACGCGATACGGGCAGGAATACAGAGGGTGATGGACATGACAGAAGGGGTGATAGGTTAATTCGTTGGCTCGTTGGCTAGGAACATCGGCAGTCGGGCGGAAGCTTAGGTTAGCGGTAAAGGGAAGAATGGGGGCGGCCATTTTCGACACCTGCTGAGTGCCCGCACCCACTCGTCAACCAGCCGACTTCCTGCACTTACTTCCGAGCG
This sequence comes from uncultured Opitutia bacterium, assembly GCA_903925205.1. Lineage (GTDB taxonomy): Bacteria > Verrucomicrobiota > Verrucomicrobiia > Opitutales > UBA953 > UBA953. The sequence continues at coordinate 1,371 of CAIYEN010000004.1, forward strand.
TCGGCGCCGTGCTGGAGGTACCAAGCGTAGACGCCACGGATGCCTTCGTCCAAGGTGATGCGCGGGCTCCATCCGAGGTTCTTAATCCGCGACACATCCATGAGTTTGCGCGGGGTGCCATCGGGCATGGCTGGATCAAACTCCAGTCGGCCGGTGAAGCCTACGGTCGCCGCGACCTTTTGGGCCAGCTCGCGAATGGAAAGTTCTTCGCCCGAACCAATGTTAATGTGGCCTGGCTCGGAATAACGGTCCAGCAGCAGCAAGCAGGCTTCGGCCAAATCATCCGCATGCAGGAATTCCCGGAGGGGCGTGCCCGTGCCCCAGAGCTTCAGCTGGGCGTCGCCGCGGAGCTTAGCTTCATGCATCTTCCGAATCAGTGCGGGCAAGACGTGTGAATTCTGCAGGGAGAAATTGTCGCCGTGCCCGTAAAGGTTGCAGGGCATCGCACTGATGAAGTCGCAGCCATACTGTTGGCGGGCAAAGGTGCAGAGCTTAATACCGGCGATTTTGGCGATGGCGTAAGCCTCGTTCGTGACCTCGAGGGGGCCAGTGAGCAAGGCCGACTCTCGGATCGGCTGGGGCGCAAGCTTCGGGTAGATACAACTCGAGCCGAGGAAAGGAGCTTCGTTACGCCCGCGAGGCGCGCCCCCTCGATGACGTTCGCGGCCATCACCAGGTTGTCGTAGAGGAAGTCGTAGGGTGCCGTCGCGTTGTGGTGAATGCCACCGACGCGCGCCGCCGCCATGATCACATAGGTCGGCTTTTCTTGGGCGTAGAATGCACGGACCTGGGTACCATCGCGTAGGTCAAGTTCCGCGGAGGTCCGCACGACAATTTGCGTATGCCCAGCGGCCCGCAACGCGCGCACGATGGCTGAGCCGACCATCCCGCGATGGCCCGCCACATGAATTTTGGCCGAGAGGTCCATCCGCTCAGCGGTTCTTATGCGCGACCAGCTTCAAGTCCGAGTCGACCATCTTGTGGACGAGCTGCTCGAAGGATGTCTGTTGCGGGTTCCAGCCGAGTTCACGGATGGCCTTGGCGGGGTTGCCCAAGAGCTGCTCGACTTCGGTTGGGCGGAAGTAGCGGGGGTCGACGGCGACGAGCGTCTTGCCCGTCTTCTGGTCGATGCCCTTCTCGTCCGCCCCGACGCCCTGCCAGGCGAGCTCGATGCCGGCGCGGCGAAAGGCGTGCGTGCAGAATTCGCGCACCGTATACATCTTCCCCGTCGCGATGACGAAGTCATCGGGCTGGTGGTGCTGCAGGATGAGCCACATGCACTGGACGAAGTCCGGGGCGTAACCCCAATCGCGCTGCGACGAAAGGTTGCCGAGGAAGAGGCAATCCTGCCGGCCATGCACGATGTTCGCGACGGCCAGGGTAATCTTGCGGGTGACGAACGTTTCGCCCCGACGCTCGGACTCATGATTGAAGAGAATCCCATTGCTGGCGAAGATGCCGTAAGCCTCGCGGTAATTGCGGGTAATCCAATAGGCGTAGATCTTGGCGACGCCGTAAGGGCTGCGCGGGTAGAACGGGGTGGTTTCGGACTGCGGGACTTCGACGACCTTACCGTAGAGCTCGGAGGTGGATGCTTGATAGATGCGGACCTTCTGCTCCAGCTTCAGGATGCGGATGGCCTCGAGCAGGCGAAGAGTACCGAGACCGTCGGTGTCGGCGGTGTATTCGGGGACGTCGAAGGACACCTTCACGTGGGACATGGCGCCCAGGTTGTAGATTTCGTCTGGCTGCACGTCGCCGATGACGCGGATCAGGTTGGTGCTGTCCCCGAGGTCACCGTAGTGGAGCTTGATCTTCTTGACGTGGATGTCTCGGACGAGGTCATCCATGTAAAGGTGTTCGATCCGTTCCGTATTGAAGCTGGAGGAACGGCGGATGAGTCCATGGACCTCGTAGCCCTTGTTGAGGAGGAATTCGGCGAGGTAAGAGCCGTCTTGGCCAGTGATGCCGGTGATGAGTGCGCGTTTTTTCATAGCTGATGAAATGGGAGGCTTAGGCCTGCTTCGCTTGGGCGATGATACGGGAACTGCTGTCAATCTTGGCGCCGAGGCCATCGATTAACTTGGCCCCATGCTTATTGAGCACGACCATTTCCGGGATATTCCCGGCATGGCGGTCACCGCCCTTGCAGAAGACGGCTTCATGTCCGGCGGCCCGGGCCTCACTGATGAGCTGCTCCAACGTCGCGCAGACCGAGCCGTCTTGATCGATGGCGAGCACGGCACGATCGACGATGCGGAGGGCAGCGGTGACCGCCCAGCGGGTATCCTGGTCCATGAAGGACTTACCTTTCTTGAGCGCACCTTGGGTGTCGTTGTTCACGATGACCCAGAGCGCATCGCCTTGAGCGCGCGATAGTTCTAGTAACTCGAGGTGCCCGCGGTGCATGGGGTCGAAGTAGCCGCTGGTGATGGCAATACGCATGGGGTGACGAAAGGGTTAAGCGGTGAGCGGGTGGCGGTAAGCGAATGGGAAGTTGCCGCCAAGGCGGGGCTGGGGATAGGTGGCAGGGAAATGCTTGGCGGTGGATTTTTTAAAACCGCTAACAGCTACTGGCTATTGGACCCACCCGGGTAGGCTACCGCACGTGGAGGCGTTGGTCGCCGCACGTGAGGGAGGAGTCGACTGTCAGCCGCGTGAACGGCCAAAAACTTTAAGACTCCCTCGGGGGAGGGAGCATCAAAGGGAAAAGCTCGAGGGCGCGGGCGTTCCAGCGGCGAAGCCGGGTGAGC
>CAIYEN010000005.1 GCA_903925205.1 uncultured Opitutia bacterium
GGCCGGGGAACCGACTTTCCGTGACCCCGGTCACGGCTACCGAATTCAAAGCTATCTGCGGGCTCGGGCAGAAGTAAGGTTGTGCTCAATGCCCGCGCTTGGCCGGCTCAGCCGCCGACGCAGGCGCGTGGCCGTGATGGTGGCCGTGATGGTGGCCGTGCCCATGCGGCTTATAGAAAGAGTCTGGATGGGTGCGCGGGGAACGTTCGATTAGCCACCAAACCGCGGCCGCGAGGGCACCGCCTGCGGCATAGCGCACCAGCAAGACGGGGAAGTCACTCGTCGCCTGCCCCCAACCAAACTTGGTCCATTCCGTCGTGAACTCCATGATGAGAAAGAGGATACTCCACTTGAAGAACACCTGCTTCATATTACGCGGGCGACGGTCCGTCCGGATGAAGTAGAGAAAAGTACCAAACAGCGGCAGTAAGAAGAGCCACCGCGTGCGACTGGGATCCTCATCCCCAAATAACGCTTCGCGCACATGATTATACGTCATCTGCAGCGTGAAGCCGTGTTCCGCATTCTCACGAATGATGAACGCCAAGCCGATGGCGAAAGTGGCAGCCTGAATTTTGACGAACAACCTTACTTTTTGTTTCAGCGGCACGTCACCAGAATAGGGCGAGCCGCCGCGGAAACAAGCCCAACCTAACGCCCGCCTACTCTGGCTCTGGCATCCAGAGGGCGAGGATGGCCGCAGGGATAAAGAGGAACGCGGCGTAGAGGAGACACTGCCCAATCTGAATCGTCACGAGCCCAAAGATGACCACGCCAATCGCCGAAAAGACCCGCCCGATATTGTAGCTAAAGCCCGCCCCGGTCGTCCGTTGGAGCGTCGGGAAAAGAGGTGGCAAACACATGGTAAAAAGCCCAAAGACCCCTTGGCAGAACCCGATGGCCCCGTAGAACGCAAAGGTCGCTGGCAGGCTCCAGGTGAAGCCAAAGGCCACGGCCATCAAAACGAAATAGGCGCCAAAGAAGCCACAGAGGGCGCGTCCGTAACCGAAGCGTTGCGCGGCCCAGCCCGAAGCAAAGTTGCCCACCACCGAGCAAGCGATGACGGTGAATAAGGCCCACTTAACGATGCCTCCCTGATCCGCGGGCGACACGCCGGGGTGCACCTTAATGAAAGCCTGCTGCCAATACATGAAGACCCAATGTCCCGTGAGGGATATTGCACAGAGAGCGACCGCCAACCAAGTCGACCGGCGAATCTGCGGGGCGAACAATGCGGACAGCGGAGGCACCTTGCGACGTTCCGCTTCGGACTTCCACTCATCCGTTTCGGGCACGGCATGCCGGATCCACAGCGTCACGAACGCGGGCAGGACACCGATGAGGAAGACCCACTTGGGGGCCGTCTTGATTTCCGGAAAGAATAATTCGAGCACGGCGACCGACAAGATGGCAGCCAAGATTCCGAAATTAACCGCACACTGCAGGACCGCCGCAATCCACGGCCGCCATTTCTTCGGCCAGGTCTCAGAAAGCAACGACGCGCCGATGGCCCACTCACCACCGATGCCCAACGCGGCAAGGAAACGGAAGATCATCAGCTGCCACCAATTCTGCGCAAAAAACGCTAAGCCCGTGAACAGGGCGTACGTCAGGACCGTCAGGACCAACGTACGGCTGCGCCCAAACCGATCGCCAATGTAGCCAAACACCGCTCCCCCCATCGCCCAGCCGAGCAGGAAGGCGCCCATCACGAAGGCACCATATTTACGCACGTCCGCATGCGTCGTCTCGGTTCCGAGTAACTGCGCAATAAAGACCGTAGCGACCAACGTGTAAAGGTGCAGGTCCAACCCGTCAAAGAACCAGCCCAGCCAAGCGGCGAAGCCGGACTTCTTCTGCTGCTCGGTGAGCTCGCTCAGCTTCGTCGCTTCGGCGGGGGCGGTTATCATGGTCGGCAAAGAAAGAAGGCGGGCCACTGGGCCCGCCTTGCTCGAAGGCTTACTTCTTGGCGTCGGCCTTCTTCGGTGCGGCCTTCGCGGGAGCCGTCGCCGTATAGGGCTGGTTGGTCATCGCACCTGGAGCCACCTTCAGGAGGTTGGGCGACATGTCCGGGGCCTTGGCGTCGCCATTGGCCCAGGAGAGACCACCGACCAAAATCTGCCGAAAGGTCGCGTTAGTCCACACGTCTTCGCGGTGCCCCATGGCGGTGTAGAAGACGCGGCCCTTACCTTCGTTACGGGCCCAGCAGTTCGGGTAGGCGGGACGCTTGTAGTCGTCGCCATCGAGGGCCGGGTCATTGAACGTGGTGAGGACGTGGATTTCCGGACGGAAGTCCTTCAGGGTATACCATTCTTCGACGAAGGAGAAGGTATCGCCGACCTTGGCGAAGCCAGGGAAAGACGGGTCGATGACCTTATTCACGCCGGCCTGCTGCTTACCATGGCGGATGAACTCGGCGCCGAGGAAGCAGACGTAACTGTCCGCCTTGTCGCCATGATTCTTGAAGCGTTCGGGACCCTTCTGGGACTCATTATCGGTGTGGAAGGTATCGGCCGCCGAGTGCGTGCCGACGAAGCCTTTGCCCGACTTCACGAAGTCAAAGAGCGCCTGCTTGCCCGCGAGGGACATCGGCGGGTTCTTGTCGGTGCCTTCGGAGCAAAGGTCACCCGTCGTGTAGAACATCACCGTGTCGAACTGAGCGAGGTACTCCGGGGAGAACTTCGAGCCGTCCTTCGAGAACACGAATTCCCAGTTGTTCTCCTTGCCCAGCTCGGCCAGCTGCTTCTCAGCAAAGCTCGGCATGCCCTTCTTGTAAGAGATCACATCGTGCTCGAAGCCAGAAGACTTCGTGAAGAAGAGGATTTTACGCTTAGGGGCGTCGGCGGCGAAGGCCGAGGCAGCCAGAGCCAGGAGGAGAAGCAGGCGGGAGGTCATTGGGGTGATAAGAACACTAGCATAAGGGCACCCCCCTGCCCGCCCGCAAGCCGATTGAATCAAGCGGGGAAGGCGACGCGGGCGGGCGGCAGGTTTCGGCTAATTTCGTCGAGCCGATAGCCAAAACCAGGACCGGCCACCGTCGCCGCGTCGACCTGCCCATCCCGGCGCGTATACAACCCTGGGTGCACCTGGGCCTCGGCCGCCGAAGCCGCCGGATAGAACTGCATGCCGTTCGTTTCGATTCCGGCGATGGTCGGAGCGTGTAACCCGAGCAGGACATGGGTGACCTGCGCCAGCATGGGATTCGTCAGGTCCTGCACCATCAGCTGCATCCCGTGCGCCCGAGCCCAGCAGAGACTAAGCAGCGCACCCGTCTGGGTCTTACAGGTTTTGAGCGCTACGCCCGTCCACCCGAGCTCGCGGCCGAGGCGAACGATGCGCCAGTCATGCGCGCTTTCGTCGAGGAAGAGCGGACAGCGCTCGCTGACGGCACGGACATCGATGCGATGCGCTTCGAGCTCATACGGGAAGGGCTGCTCCACATAACTCAGGCGCGACCAGAGCGCGGGCAGTTCCGCCTTCACGCGATCGAGCACGCCATTGACGTACGCGGGGTCGGTCACGGTGCAGTTGAAGTCGGCCGTAAAGAGTTCGACGCCACCGGCGAGGCCAATTTCGCCAACGCGACGGAGGCGTTCGAAATCCCAAGCGGCATCATCGCCACGCAGCTTCACCTTCAGGGCCTTGAGCCCGTCACGACGAATCCACTCGTCCAAACTGCTGGGATAAGCATCGGCGACGAGGTTGACCCCCGCTTCGGCGGCGGTGAGGTAGTCGAGGCCACCGACGAGGTGCCAGGCCAGCAAAGCAGTGACCGGCGGGGTGCGGAAGTAATCGGACGGGAAGCGGCCCGCAAAGGAAACCCCGGGGGCATCCGCGGCTGGTTGCATAAAGGCCGCGAGGTCATGGTTCATCCATGGCTGCCGATACGTCTCATACGTCGACACCTCGTTCGCAACGCCATAGGCGTCATGCAACGCCAGGTCAAAAGCGGAGGCACAGACCAAGGCGGCGAGTTTCGGAATGCGTACGCCGGACGGGAGGGTGTCATTGAAACTCGTGAGCAGCGCCGGCAACGCCGCCTCGAGGAAGTCATGGCCGATCTCCATCGCATGCCCCCGGGCCGGAAATTGGGCGTAGGCTTCGGCCAGCAGGTCGCAGAACTCCTGCAGTGCGTTCAAACGCACCGCATAAGATAAAGCCGAAGGCCAGACCCACTGGACGCTCAAAGGCGTCTCGCCCCACCCGTGCGCCCGGGTGCCATCGGCGCGCGACACCGTCAAGCAGGCGCGGGCGCAGACGACTTCCGTCAAGGTATCGCGGCCGAACTTGAGCGGAACGCGCGTCTTCACCGGCAACGCATACCAGCGGGCAGCGCGGATGCGGACGTCATGCGGGTTCACAGCCATAACTTAGTCCTGCAGGGCTTGGCCCGAGGTCTCTCGGCCAAGGTAAGCGATACCGAGTCCAGCCAGGTAGACCAACGTGATGGCGGCGGCCGCGTGTTGGTACCCCCCCAAAGTCTCCACGAGTTTACCGCTCAGCAACACAAACGGAATCGCGACTAAACGACCCGTGTTGTAGCAGATACCCTGCCCCGTTGCACGCACCCGGGTCGGGAAAAGCTCCGGGAGGTAGAGGGGCATAAAACCAAAGAAGGCCGTCGCGGTCATCCCGAGGACGAAGATCTTCAACGCCAAGTAGGCCGGGAACACCGCGAATAACAATTGCCCGTCCCAGCTCGCGGGGGTGCGGTAAATCCACGCCGTCGAAGCGCACGCGAGGACGCAGAGTCCTTGATAGCCCAAACGCCGCGGCCAACGGGCCAGAGCCAGCGGCGCTAAGACCGTGCCCACACAGGCACCCAGCGAAACGATGACCATCGCATAGGCCTTGGCCTGCGGAACCGTGGGCCCAGCGAGTTCCGTAATCCACAACGGAATCCACTGCACCGCCCCCCACGTGCCGACGAATACGACCGAGACCATCAGGATGCCGCCTAGCGTCGACCGCCGGAATTCGGGTCCAAAAACCTCGCCAATCTTCGACCCCTGCGACCCGAGCGCATCCTTTTCAGTCGCACGCTTCCACTTCTCCGATTCCGGCACGAAGAAGCGGATCAGCAAAGTGATTATCGCCGGCGAAGCGCCAATCAGGAAATGGATGCGCCAGGAATCGGCCGAGGCGGGGTACGCGATGGCAACGCACCCGACGAGCACCATGCCGAGGTTGGCGGCCATGCCGATGGCCGCGGCCATCTTCGAGCGATGGCGCTCCGGCCAAGCCTCCATGACGAGAGCCACGCCCAACGCCCACTCGCCGCCCATGCCCAACGCCGCGAAGAAGCGTGCCCACACGAGGTGCATGGGGTCCTGTGCGAAATAACAGACCCCGCTGAAAATCGAGTAAAATAGGATGCTGTAAGACATCGCCCGGACGCGCCCGATGCGATCGCCTAACCAGCCGAAGGCAGCCCCGCCCAACGCGGCCCCGAAAAGGAAGGCCGCTGTAATCCAACCCATCCAGCCGCCAACCCAGCCATTGACCGCGGCGGGACCCGCGGCCACCAAGTCAGCGGGCACCATGCTCTTCAGCGCGGGACTCGCCAACAACGGGAAGATCGCCTGCTCGTAGCCATCCATCATCCAACCGAGAAAACCTGCCACTAAGGTCATCTGCATCCCGCTCGAGATGGCCTGGGAGCGCGGGTCGGACTCGGAAGAAGAACTCATGGGCGGGGTCCTCTCGTTCTGACGGCAACCCCCAGCCCCTTCAAGGGGCGATTTTTGCCCCGCCTCTTCGGAAACAAAACTTCCTCAACCGATATAAATAATGTTAGGGTTTCGGCCGTCGTCATGAAGCCACTCATCTCCCGTCCCGCGGACCTTACGCCGACCACACCCTGGTCGGCGACGAAATGGGCTTGGACGTCCGAGGAGGAGTTAGCCGACCACCGCACGAAGGCTCGTCTCTGCGCCGCCGCCCTCCTGCCCTTTAAAGACAAGCAACCTGACTGGGAAGGCTTCGCCGCCGCCCTCCGCTGGCAATACGCCGCCGCCGAACACTACGGCGTGGAACTAGTCCCGGTCCTCAACGCTGACACGGGTTACATCTTCGACCTCGACGACGTGATGTACGCCGAGGTGCTCCAGCGCTTCCGGGCGGCCTTCCCCGGCCGCAAGTTCATCGCGGGCGTGACCGCCCGCGGTGCCGCCCAAGACACCGCGTTCAAAGCCGAACGCTACCGTGCCCTACTCGACATCGTCCAGGCGCACGAGAACTGCGAGGTCATGATCATGACCTCCAAGGGACTGAACTCGCTGGACCCCGAACGCCGCCGCGATGGCTACTACCAGATTGCCGAATGGCTCATCCGCCCAGGTATCGTGCATGCGCTGGAACCTTCGTTCGTCCCCTGGGCAACGCCCTATGAACCTTGGCTGCTGCACCAGCTCGCCATCCACCCGAAATTCGTGGGCGGCAAAATCAGCACCCTCGACGAACCGCACTTCCTCTACTGGGCCGCGATGTGCAAAGACCTCCAACTCGATTTCGCTCCGCATAGCGGCGACGACTACGGCATAGCGACGGCGATCAAAACCGGCCTGCCCCTACTCATCGGCGCGTCGAGCAGCGCCGCCCCCCTAATCTGCGCGGCCAAAGATATGTGGCTCGCGGACGGCGTCCCAGGCAAGAAGTTCCCGACGGGCACCGGTCGCTTCGACACGCGCGTCTATAAAGTCTTCGAATGCTTCCAGTCGCTCGAGGACCAAGTCTTCCGCCTCAACGGCCAACACAGTGCGGCGGCCTATAAGCATAGCACCGCCCACCTGCTGCACGAGCTCGGCATCTTGGCTGCGCCCGAAGCCCACCCGGCTTGCCGCGACCTTCGCGACGCCGACGAAGGCGCCCGCATGCGGGAAGCCTTAATTCGCCCCCGCCGCGTGGCCCAGCGTCTCGACATCCCGGGCCTCTAATCCCGACCCACTTTTCATGTCTGCCTTCAAGCTCACCCGCGTCGCGTCGCTCAAGACGGTCGCTGACTTCCGTGCCCACATCGCCGCCCTGGGCCTCGATTTGCCGATCGAGGACACCATCGCGGCTGGGGCCAGCAACCCACTCTCCAGCCCCGTCGACCGCGTGCTCATCAATGGCAAGCGAATCGGCAACCGCATCGCGATACATCCGATGGAAGGCTGGGACGGTACGACGACCGGCGGCACTTCCGCCGAGATGAAGCGTCGCTGGCAGCGCTTTGGCGCCAGTGGGGCCAAACTCATCTGCGGAGCCGAAGCCATGGCGGTGCGCGCCGACGGCCGGGCCAACACGAACCAGCTCATCATCAACGAAGCCAACCAGGCAGGCATCACGGAACTCGTCGAAATCCTCAAGGCCGAGCACTTGGCGGTGTGGGGCTCGACCGATGACCTCGTTATCGGCTTCCAGCTCACTCACTCGGGACGCTTCTGCCGCCCGAATGACAAGAAGAAATGGGAGTCCCGCGTGGCCTTCCGCCACCCGTTACTCGACAAGAAATTCAATGTGACGTCGGACGACCAAGTGCTGACCGATGCCGACGTCGAGGAATTGATTCGATGCTATGTGCGGGCCGCCAAGATCGCCCGCGACTGTGGGGCTGACTTCGTCGATATCAAGCACTGCCACGGCTACCTGCTCCACGAATTCCTCGGTGCACACACCCGTCCAGGCAAGTTCGGCGGCTCCTTCGCGAACCGCACCCGCATCCTGCGCGACATCATCGCGGGGATCCGCGCCGACGGCAACCCGATCGACATCGGCGTGCGGCTCAGCCTCTTCGACATGGTCCCCTTCCGACCGGACCCCGCGCTCTCGGTGCCCGGCAAGCTCGGCCCAGGCATCCCCGAGGACTACTCCGCGTGCCTGCCTTACCATTACGCCTTCGGCGTGAACCCGCAGGACCCCGTCGACATCGACCTCACCGAGACCTTCGCCTTTGTTAAACTTCTCGGCGAACTCGGCGTGAAAATTCTGAACACCACCGCCGGCTCTCCTTACTACAACCCCCATATTCAGCGCCCCGCCGCCTACCCGCCCAGCGATGGCTACCAGCCCGCGCATGACCCGCTCATCGATGTCGCGCGCCAAGTCCGCGTCGTTCGCCAGGTCCGCGCCCAAGCTCCGGCCAACCTGGTCATCGTTAGTTCCGGCCTCAGTTACGTTCAAGAATACCTCCCGCACCTAGCGCAGCAGATTCTCCGCAGCGGCGGGGCCGACCTCGTGGGCGTTGGCCGCGCTGTCCTCAGCTATCCGGCCATGCTCGCGGACGCCGCGAAGAACGGGGCACTCGAGACCAAGTTCATCTGCCGCACCTTCAGCGATTGCACGACGGCCCCGCGCAACGGACTCATTTCCGGGTGCTACCCGCTCGATAAGTTTTACACCGCCAAGCCGGAATTCCAGCAACTCAAGGACATCAAGAAAAACGTCGGCGCCTAATCAGCGCTTCCGCAGCCGGACGACAATACGCGCTGGTACCGACGCCTCTGGACCGGGGTTCGGCAGGAGCACGAAATCATCCGCCGCGACGGGCTTCCACTCCTGACCAGCCACGACCTCCCAACCCGCGGCCTGGCGGGGCAGGAAAGCGACCAAGGGGCGACCGCCGCGCTCGGAACCGTTCTTGTCCACGGGTGCAAAGGTCGCCGACCCGGCCTTCGGCGTAATCGTCCAGGTATATTCGCCGTTCGCGCCCTCAACCAGAGTCTCCTCCCAGCGCAGGGGACCCGGCGCCATCTTCGCTGACCACTGGGGGTCGCCGTAAAGCACGGTCACGTTCTGGTCGAACTCTAGGCCACGGATATTGGCTTTCAGGCGGCCGGCCTTGGCCTCAGCCAGGGTCCAGAGTAAAGCATGGTGGTTGGCGAGACGGGCTTCACTGACGTTGAAACGCCCAGGCTGCTCGACGAAGTAATCCAAGACGCCCCACCCTGCATAACCGAACCACGTCGGCTCGACGTAACCTAACATCTGCAGGGCACCGCCGGTATTCAACCAAGCCAAGGCCATACAGTCTTCTTTCTTGGGGACATTGCCGATGAGGCAGTTACCGACCGCGAGGTAGACCTTGGGGTTCGGGGAGCGGACCTCGTGCACCTTACCATCCAAAGATTTGCCGACGAGCACGCCCTCGCGGTGCGTGAAAATCCCGTTGCGGTAGCGGTAGCCAGGTTGCCACTCGGTCTCGCTCGCATGGCCCGAAGTGATGAAGCAATCGGTCTGGCCGTCATTAAGGCGCTGGACGATTGCTTCCGTAGAATCAGCCGCCCCTTGACCTTTGACCGCTAGCGGCGTCCCGTCCTTGACCCATACCTCGCCGGCCTTGAACTCGGAGAACCAGTAACCGCTCTGGACACAATCCGAAGCGAAAGCGGTCGAAGCCCCGACCTTACGGATGGTGAGCGGCTCCGCCGGTGCGGCCAACTTCAGCGCCAGCTCAGCGGTCCGACCAGTGATGATACCCCACTGGAAATCTTCGTAGGGGTCGGAGTCGTTATCTCGGGCTAACTGGTGGATGGCGTAAGCGGATTTCTGACCGAGTTCGGTCGGACGAGCGACCCAGCAAACCCAGCGCGGCTGGGCCAGCCGGAGCGCGGACTGACACTCCAGGACGTCGGCCTGATAAGTCAGGACTTGAGCCTGATGCTGGCCCTGGAGCCGGGCCACGACTTTGGCCCAACCGGCATCCGCTTGGGTCTCCTTGGATACGAGGACCACGTAGTCTGCTGCCCCTAAAGGTAAGCCTAAGACGCAAAGCAGCAGAGCAAGAAAGCGGGGCATGACCTAAGACATACCACCCCTTCCGCCCCTGCCAAGTGCTTAGATGCTTAAGGCTTCTCGAAGACCAACAGGTGCTGCCACGGAAGGTCGGGGCGGTTCTCTAGAAAGCGGAAGCCCGCCGCTTCGAGTTCTTTCCGAGCCTGGGCCTCGCTCATCTTGTGGTGCGGCTTGATCGGCACCTTCGGATCTTCCGCCCGGAACTCCAGTAAGTAAATCCGGCCACCCTTCTTGAGCGCTACCTTGATTGACCCCAGCATCTCGGCGGGGTGGTCGAATTCATGGTACGCATCGACCATGAGCACCGCGTCGAGCGAAGCGTCTGGCAGTTTCAATTCAGTGACGGAGCCCAAATGCGGCTCGACGTTTTTAACCCCGCGGGCCCGCATTTCCTCCTTCATGTAAGCCAACATCTCCGGCTGGATATCGATAGCCACCACTCGGCCTTGCGGCACCAACGGAGCCAGGCGGAAAGTATAGTAACCCGAACCCGCGCCAAGGTCGGCGATGACCGCATCCGGTGCCAGCTTCAAAGCCGCGATAGCCTTGGACGGAGCTTCTTCCTTTTCGCGCTCCGTGCGCTCGAGCCAGCCGATGCCCGGGTGCCCCATGACTTGAGCAATCTCCCGCCCTTGGTAGGTCTTGCCAATGCCATCGCTCGACGCGGGGCAGGCGCCATAGAGTGGCTCAAGCGTCACCGGTACCGACGGGGTGACAGCGGGAGCCGCCGCGGACGCCTGGCTCGAGGCAGGCTTCGTCCAGAGGAACAAGCCGACCGCAAGGCCGAGCAGCACGATTGAACTCAGGACGGGGTGACGTTTCATGACTAAGACCTAAACACCCTCCTTAGTCAGTGCAAGACGCCGCCCAATAAAAAAGGCCGGACCCACGGGTCCGGCCTTTCTAAAGCAACGGCGCGATTATTTAGTGACCGGAGCGTCCTTGGCTGGAGCCGGAGCGTCCTTAGCGGGCGGATTGCACTTTTCGCAAACCTTACCGTCCTTAGCTGCCTTGACGCAGCAAGGGTGCGTGCAGTGCTTGCCACCCTTTTCAGCCTTTTCGCAGCAACCGCCGGTCTTGA
>CAIYEN010000006.1 GCA_903925205.1 uncultured Opitutia bacterium
CCCGGCGTCGGAAAGCCCTGAAGCCGGATGGCCCCGTCTTCTATTCGGAGGCTCACAGGCGTCCAATTTAGTCACCGACGTAGACTTCTTGCAAAAACAAGCCGCGATGACGGGCCGCGCAGCTCTGCGCCCAGATCCACAGATCGGTCAGCAAGAGCAGAAGATGGCGGGTGCCTCTCAGGTAAACTTAAACTGGGACCAGTCTCCGCAGGCTTTTGCCGCAAACGCCAGAAGGTTTGCGGACGAAAGGATACGGCTGGCCAACAAGTATATTCTCAACCAAGAAGCGGAACGCAGACGTTCTTTGAAAGAGGGTCGTCTTCGTCCCTCGACCTTCAAAGAAGGGGATGTGGCCAAAGACGCGAACGGCGTTACGGCGGTGTTTAAAAAAGGCAAATGGGTGGAGGTGCCTGATGGCCTTTGACCCAGCAAGCGCAAAACTCGTAAAAAAGAAGTTTGACCCGAACACCGCAGTAGTGGTGCCGTCGCTGGTTGAAAGCGGCAGGCCGCCGCAAGTCCCGCTTCCGAAAGAGTTTGGCCCGCGCCCCGTAGACATTTCTCCCGTCGATGCGTTCAAGAGGCCTGTTCTCGCCGCCTTCAGCGAAGGGTTTGCCGAGCCGCGCAAAAACGATCCTTGGGGCATAAACCCCGAGAACAGATCATTTACCGCCCTTGACATCCCCTACGACGTTGCTCGCGGCCTCTTGGAGCTTGGTGAGAGCACTTACGGCGGCATCAAGCAGGGCACGGGCCAGCTTCTGTACAACATGGGCGCGTCGCAGAGTTCTCCGTCCGTTATTGCCGACAGGGCCTTCGAACCCTTAGAGATCGGGTTGCAGACGTCGGGCATGAACCCAGCGGGCTTGGCACCCCGCATCGCCTCCGGTCTCACGATCGCCAATAGGGCCCGCATGGGCGCTCGTCTTCCGTTGCCCACGCCTGCGGCCCTGTCCGCCGAGCAGCAGGCAAAGCTCGACCTCTACAACTTGGGCAAGAAGCACGGCGTGGATCTCCTACCCGCCGACATTGGCGGTCAGACGCTGAAGGCGACGACAGGCGGCTTTGGTCAGACGCCACTTGCCGGACCTCAGATTAGAAGTGCCGCCATGCGCGCTAACCAACAGATGGGCGCGGCTACCGGAAAGGTGGCACTTCGTCAGGGTCAAGTTGTACCTACCGTCGAAGCGGGCGAGGCCCTCAAGGTGGGCGCGCAGAAGTACGCCAAGGTCACGTCGCAGCGCGGCGGTCGTCTTTACGACAAGGCTGAAGCTATGGCGGGAGACACGCGCATAAACCCCGAGAGCGCGGTCAACGAACTAGACAAAGAGATAATGACCCTCATGGAAGGCGGGCAGGCAGCCAATTCGCCCGCCATACAGAAGCTGCAAGAGTACCGCGATCGCCTGACGCGCTTCGATGAGGCCGGAGGCATGAGCTTTAAGGGCGTCCGCCAAGTCATAAGCGATCTGGGCGCGGAGGCCTACAGCCCCGAGATGCGCGCCAACAATACAAGCCGTATCCTCAACAATGTTTCTAGGAAGGCGCAGGAAGATCTGACCAACAGCATCCGGCAGACCGGAAATCCAAAAACCATAAAGGCTCTGGATACCGCGAACGCGTACTGGAGCAATCGGGCTAGCACCATAGACGACGTGCTCGAGCCCATACTGGGCGAAGGGAGATCTGGCGAAGATGTCGTCTCGGCGGTTGAGAGCATGTCGCGCGGCACGAAGGGCGGCTCGCGTCGCCTCGCCGGTGTCTTTGCGGCCATGCCCCCGAAGGCGGCCGACAACGCGCGCGCCACCATCATCAGTCGTCTAGGCGCCGCCACGCCCGGGGCGCAGAACGCCGCCGGTGACGTGTTCTCGTCGTCCACCTTCTTGGCGAACTGGAACAAGATGAAGCCGGAAGGCAAGCAAGCATTATTCGGAAACAATCCCGTCGTTGCAAGGCACCTCGACGATTTGGCTCGTCTTGCGGAGGCCCGCAAATCCACCGAGGCACTAGGGAACGTCTCCAGTACAGGCCGCGCCGTTATTACCGGACAAGTGCTTAAAGGCGCAGCCGAAATCGGTGGTCTTGCTATGGCCGGACATTTTACGGGCATAGGCATCCCAACCGCACTTACCGCCGCCGCCTTGGACGTAGGCGCCGGGAGACTGTTGAGCTCTCCCGAGTTCGCGCGCATCGTCGCCGGTGCACCCAAGACGTCAGCGGCGGCTGCGTCTGCGGCTACTCGCGCTCGTATCGCGAAGCAGCTCTTAGGCCTCGGGGCCCGTCAGGCGGCTTTCCAGCCGTACATCAACCAGATCGCTGAGAAGATATCGAACCCGGCGCCTCCGCCGATCGACTACAGCAGAGGCGATGCGACCTCTCCGACGCTGATAGACCCCTCAACGGTTACCGAAGGCGATCTGGCTGCTGCCGGGCCCGCGCCTCTCCCGCAAGAGGAAGTAGACATTCCTGACATCGCTTTGCCCGCCGCGCCCGCCATGGACGTGTTGGAGCCCGTCGGAGCGCAGCAATAACATGGCCGCCACCCTCAAAGCCTACGACCCCACACTGCGCGATCGGCTTGCGGCGCTCTTGCTGCAGGGCGCTCCGCGCTACGGCATGCGCGAGCATGTGGTGCAGGGTGTTCTTGGCTCCCTCGGCGCGGGCTCGTCTGGCGAAGGTCTGCCTCTGGCCGACTTCTTACCAACTCCCGATGTCATGGGCGCGCAGGAGGGCTTGCGCGGGTACGAAGTGAACCGTAAGACCGGGCATCCTTTTAAGGCTGCCGGTAATCTAGGGCTGGCGGCCGTGGGTCTCATACCCGGGGTCGGAAAACTTGCGGGCAAGCTCGCGGGCAAGGCTGCCAGCAAAGTTGCGGGCAAGGCCGCAGAAGACATTGCCGAGCTTGCTGTCAAGAAGGCGCCGAAGGCCGCCAAGCCCCCCTCACCTCTTGCAGTGTTTCCGAAGGCCGGGCTCGAGGGCGCAGACAGCCCGCTGCTGATAAGCACGCGCCGCCCTACTGCCCCGAACTATGCGGTTCACGGCAACCCGGACGAGCAGTTGCTCATACAGAGCGGCGACGCCTTGCGGGCCAACCCCAAGGCCTTCGAGAAGAACATGGCGCAGCTCGCCGAAGAGCCCTTCATGCAGCGCGTCAATTCCGCCGACCCTGAGAAGATCTACAACTACGGCGTGCGCGAAGGCGCGAACAACCTCAAGTTCATCGCCAACGAGCTTATGACCCCTGCAAAGTCGGCGGCTTCCCAAGAGTGGTACCCCGTGGCGCAGAGGGTATCGGGGCGCGCCGCCAAGGCCGTGGGCCTACCGCCCGAAGCCGGATACGGCGTCACCGCAGTGACTTCGCCGCAGACACCTTGGGACATAAACGCGGCCAAGATGGAGCGTCTGCTCCAGATGCACGCAAACAACTTTCAGATGTCACCAGACGACGCGGTCAAGTGGGCCCAGACCAAACTGGCAAACGCGAAGACACTGAAAGATGCTGGCGCGGTTGCGCCCATGCCAGAAGATTGGATCCGTCGGGTGTCCGAAACCCCCATCCACGATCTCTCTACCCCCTTCGAGAAATACGCAAAGGTTGTTCTGTCTGACGCCACGCAGAATGATCCAATGGTGCGCAAGCTCCTGCTATCCGGCGAGTACGGAGATCCGTCAGGGCAGTCCATAACGTGGGGGGCCAGCGACAGCGTGAACAAGGCCCTGAACATTATGCGCGACCCCTCGATGGCCAGCATCTCCCGACAGATGGAAGGCGGCGGAAAGGTTCCTTCCTTCTACAACAACATTGCAGCGCCGTACTCAAAGGCGCCTATCAGCACTATCGACACGCACAGCGCAGGCGCGTTCTCTATGTCCCCGGGCGGCGGCAACGATCCCATTGTCTACCGCGCAATGGGTCTCGGCCCGTCTGGCAAAGGCATGCCCCCGGGCCCCGCAAATCCGGCCACGACAGGTGCCAAGGGTCTGTATGGCCCCGTCTCAGACGCGCACACTTTGGCCGGTAAGGAACTGGGCCTGCGCCCAAACGCCACGCAATCAGTGACGTGGGAAGGCGTGCGCGATCTGTGGGGCCAGTCAGGAAAAACGCCCGAACTAAAACGGGACATCGCAAACATATTGCGCAACGCCCCGTCCCCGGACGCGGCACGTTTTGCCGTGGCCGAGCGGCTTGGTAAGCCGGTCAGGCGTATGTTTGCCGTCAAGAAGAAGTAGTGCGGCGAAGATCGGGCGGTAGTTGA
>CAIYEN010000007.1 GCA_903925205.1 uncultured Opitutia bacterium
AGCCCCGGCACCCGCCGGGGCTTTTTATTGGGTGACGAGAGACGTCACCCAACGAGCGGTTGGGGGATAGCGTTTGGCGGTTAGCAGAGGAATGAAACCCTCACGCCCCTTTGCCTTTGGCACCTTCCCAACCCCCACCCCCATCCCCTATCCCCTAAATCCCCCTTCCCCTCGCCCCCCTCGCTCACTATCTTCCCAGCCATGTCCCTCCCCAAAGGTTTCCGTGAATGGCTAGCCAAGGAATCCGCCGCCTGGAACTCCGATGGCCTGATCGAGGCCGGCCAACGTGAACGCATCCTCGCTCGCTACCCAGAGGAAACAGGCGACTCCGGTGCCCTCGCGTTCGCGCTCCGCACGCTGGCGGTTCTGCTCTTCGGCGCCGCAATTTTTCTGGTCATTAGCCATAACTGGGCCGACCTCTCCCAGGAAGGCCAACTGGCCATCGTATTCTCGGCGCTCGCGGTCATCCAAGGCGCTGGCGTCTATTTCTTCCTCAAGGGCCAAGAACGAAGCGCCATCATCGGCCACCTGCTGGGCTGCCTAATGTACGGCGGTGGCATCGCGCTCATCGGCCAAATCTACCACCTCGACGCCCACGCGCCCGATGCGATCCTAGCTTGGTGCGTGTTCACGATTCCGTTCGCGCTGCTGCTCGACGCAACCGTGCTCCACCTCCTGGTCATCCTGCTGGCGGGGACTTGGCTGTCGATGGAGACCGAACACTACGCTTGGCGCTCGTCGGCGCTCTACCACTGGGAACGCGCGACGTTCCTGCTGCTACTCATCCCGTCGGCGCTCGCGGCCTACCGCCGCGCCCGCCCCGCGCTGGCGGGCGCGTTGGCGTGGTCGACGCTGTTCCTGTGGTTCATGTTCGCAGGCTTTCATACCCCGGCTCACCTCTTCGTACTCCCGCTGGCCTTGGCGGCCCTCCACCCCACCGGCGACCCGCGCGGCCGCGGCTTTCGCTTCATCGGCACCCTCGGCGTTGGTTTCGTCACACTCGCCCTGGGCCGCTTGGATGGCGCCAATTACCGCGGTTTCGCCGAACATTTCCTGCGGCATGACTTCGTCTTCTCGACCCTGACGGCTGGGCTGGCCGTCTGGGCCATCATCCGTGCCCGCCAACGGCAAGACAGCCATGCAGCTTGGCTCGGACTCGTCGCACTGCTGGCGCTCGGGTGCAGCCTGCTGGGTAGCCTCTGCGTCGACCAATTCAAGCAGCGTGACTCGCTCTGGGTGCTCATCGTGGCGATCGCCAATGTGACGACGCTCTTGCTGGCCGTGACGCTCATCCGCCAAGGGCTCGGCGAAAAGCGCCTACGCCCCTACGCCTACGGCGCGCTCGTCTTCTTGGCTTGGCTCACCTGGCGCTACATCGACATCGAGAAGGACTTGGGCTACCTCGGCATGGCCGGGATCTTCTCGTTCATCGGGCTGGTTCTGTTCGGCCTGGCGATGGTCTGGCGCCAACCGCGCGAGGCCGAAATCACCGAAGAGATGCCTGACTTCCGTCCGGCTTGGCTCGAGCCCTGGGTGGCCAAACTCAACGCAATCCAACGGCCACTCATCTTCGGGGCTTTGGCCCTGCAGTTCGGGGTGCTCGGGTGGATGGTCTATAACCACAGTCGACCCCAAGCCTCGGGCGAACGTTTCCTGCTGCGCTGCGAACCCGTCGACCCGCGCGACCTCATGAAGGGCGATTATGTGATCCTGCGCTATGGATTCCAAAACCTCACGGACAGCCAGCGGCGTGACCTTCTCAAGGAGTGGAAGGAATTGAACCCTGCCCTGGCGACCGAACCGGATGAGTCGCTTTCCTACATGTTGCCCAAGGACACGCGCATCTACATCCCGCTCCGCAAGGGCGTCGATGGTATCGCGGATTACGGCGAACCGACCCTGAAGCGTCCGGCTTCGGGGCCATTCCTGCTGACCCATTTCGGCCAGAGCAACTGGGTCTGGGGCACCGACGTCCGCGCCGGCATCGAGTCTTACTACGTCTCCGAAGGCACGGGGCGGGAGTGGGAAAAGCTTCGCAACAAGGGCAAGCTCCTCGCCGAAGTCGGCATCCTGCCGAACGGCCAAGCCGGACTCATCTCGCTCCAAGCCACCGAAACCGGCACGCTCCGCGCCTTCACCCACCGGACTTTAGAGCGCTTCTTCGTGACGCTGAAGGCCGATAAGCCCGTGACCAAACTGATCAGCACCGAAGCGGACTTTGCGGCGACTTTCCACCCCGCCCCGCTGAATGGCCAGAATGCGGTCACGCCAAAGTTTCCCCAGGAATACGTCCTCCTGCACACGCTGCCGGAAACCGATGTGGACACGACGATCTTGTTCACGGGCGTGCGCCTGACCAACGGCCACCTCCATGCGGAGGTTCGGGTCATCCGCGGCGCGAAGCAGACCTTCACGACCCGTCCGCAAGCGGCAATCATCGTCTCCGCCCAAGACCTCCGCGGCGTAAGCCTACGCGACGAAAAGGGCAAAGACCTCCTCGAGGTCAGGATCAGGAAGTAAGATCAACGGACGGAAACGAAAAGGCCGGGCGGAGTCTCCTCCGTCCGGCCTTTGGCTTTTGAAACTACGCGGCTTACTTCGCCGGGACGAGGTCGGCCTCAGTCAGTGGGGGCTTGCCGACTTCCCCACGGAGGGCCTTGACCTGCTCAGGGTTCACCGGCGAGGCGGTGTTGCCGAAGCTGTTGCGGACGTAGGTCAGCACGGCGGCAATTTGCTCGTCGGTCTGGAAAGACTGGGCCGGCATCGGACCAGGGAGCTTATACTCCTTGCCCGAGACGGTCAACGGACCCTGCAGGCCGCGGAGCTGGATGCGGATGAGGTTCTCAACGGGGCCATTGACCCAATTCGACTTGGCCAGCGGCGGCGCGATCGGGCCGCCTTCGGCGTTCGGACCGTGGCAAGCCGAGCACATGGCGAACTGCTGCTTACCTAAGGCCATCACGGCGGCATCGACACCCGCGGCATGGACGACGGGCTTGATGGTCGAGATGTCCAGTGGCTTGGGCTCAGGGGCCTTGGTCGCGGCGACACCCTTCTCGAGCGTGGCGAGCCAAGCGACGAGGTCGCGTACTTCGTTGAGCGACAGAACGCCATCTAAGGCTGGCATACCCGAGACGGGGGGAGTCATGGCCTTGACGTCCTTGCGGGCGATGCGCCAGCGGTTACCAGCCACGTCGACGTCAACGAAGTCCGGCTTTTCCTGCAACAGCGTGCCCGTGAGCGCGCCGCCATTAGCGAGGTCGATGTTCACGGTGCCATAACCGGAGACGACAACGGCCGAGGACTGAACAATCGACTCAAGGAGGTAACGGCGGTAGCCGCGTTTAGCGATACCCGCAAGGTTTGGACCCGCTTCACCGCCCGCGGCATGGGAGTCCGCCGAGGCCCGGTGACAGCGGAGGCACTGCCCCGCCGGCAAGGCCTGGAAGAGCGCAAAGCCATTGGTGGCGTCGCCGCCTTCGAGGGCGGGCATCCACTTGGCCAATGCGTTGGAGGGATCAGCCAAGGCCGCCTTCAGCTTCGCTAAACCATCCTTAACGGAGGCTTCGGACCGGGCCGCGGCGGCTTCCATGAGTTCAATGGCAGCGGGCGAGACCCCCTTGGCAGCACCGAGGGCGGAGAGCTGTTCGAGGAAGAGGGCTTCGACACCCGGAGCCTGCAGCTTGGCGAGGGCCTTCCATGCACCCTGACGGCGCGCGGGCGAGCCAGTCTTGGCGGCCTTGGAGAGTTCGACGAGTCCCTGGGCCGGGTTGCGATGGGCGAGTTCGCCAATCGCGACCATGGCGACTTCATCCTTAGCGTCCTTCGCATACTTGTCGGCGAGCTCGACAGCGTTGGCGGGCTTGCGGGCGAGGAGCATCTCCAGCGCCTTGGCACGAGCGGAACCGCTGAGCTTCTGATTAGCGGCCAACGTGGTGAGCGTCTCAGCGGGCAAGGAGGCCACGTCGAGCTGGAACAGGGACACGAGTTCCAAGGCAGCCTTCAGGGTGTCGGAGTTACCCTTGAGGAGCTGAGGCAGCGCCGCGGTCAGACTGGCGCGGACTTCCTTGGGGTCGCGGGATGGAAGCGGCGACCAGTGGGCGGTCGACTGGTCGACCGGGTAAGGATTAGCCCACTGGGCGAGCAAGCGCAGGGCTTCACTACGAACTTCCTCAGGTAGTTTCTCGTCGACGGCGACACCGACGACGCGGGCGGCGTTCTGCTCACCACCCAGACGGAAAGCGCTATGCACCAGACGACGGAGCATGAAGGGCGTCCAAGCACGCTTATCCCGCGTGTCGAGGAGCGCGGCGACGGCGGGACGGCCTGGCTCTAAGCCAAGGTCATGGACAGCGCGGACGGCCTCATCGGCGACCACCGTGGCAGCGTCATTCACGAAACGCGCCGCCGAGGGGTCCAGGCGACGGCGCAACGCGATCACCGCAGCGAGGCGCACCGAAGCATTGTCATCCTTGGCCACGGCATCAAAAGCGGCCGGGGTCTGGCAAATCAGGTCGATGGCGAAAGACCCCGCGTGGCGAAGCACCGGATCCTTGTCGGCGTTTTCGCGAAGCATCGTCAGGACTTCTGGCAGGTACTTGTCGGCG
>CAIYEN010000008.1 GCA_903925205.1 uncultured Opitutia bacterium
GCCATGGCGGACCAGCCGCGGATTCCGCTCGGTTGAACCGACTAGTCGTTCGCCTCCAGACGAAGTTTGCGCCCGGCTCCCCCTCGCCTCGCCTCCCCACCCGCCGACCACCGATGCAAGTCACCTTGCTGCTCTGCGTCGGCACGCTCGCGGCCGCGCCCCTCACGTTGAAGAAGGCCGAGCCAGCCGCAGCGCTGAGCCCGGCACAGAAGGCCGACTACGCCAAGGTGATCCAACCGCTATTCGAGGCGCACTGCGTGTCGTGCCACGGCCCGAAGAAGGAGAAAGGTAAGCTACGTCTGGACTCACTCGAGGCCACGCTCAAGGGCGGCAAGAACCCGACCTTCACGCTTGGCCGGCCCGATAGTAGCATGCTGCTAGCCCGCGTCTTCTTGGAGCGCGGTGCCGGCGATGTCATGCCGCCCAAGGCCGAGCGGCCGCTGACCGAAAAGCAGAAGGAAGCGCTTTACAGCTTCATCGAAGGACAGCCGATCCCTGCCGACCTCGCAAAGGCCGCCAGCGCCGACACCCAGGCCGCCCTGGCCGCGGCCAAGCCGACCGCCCCGACCGATTCCCCGACCCGGAAGTAAGTTTGGTTTGCCCACCCCCCGCCCCGCTCCCTTTATCCCCTTACCCCCATGAACCTCCGTACCCTCCTCGCCCTCGCCCTCTTCGCGGGTCTGGCCACGCCCTCCATCGCCGACGAAGCGAAGCCCCTGCGCGTCCTCGTCGTCGCCGGCGGTTGCTGCCACGACTACGCCAACCAGAAGGAAATCCTCAAGAAGGGCATCGAAGCCCGCGTCAACTCGACCGTCACGGTAATCTACGACGCCACCAAGAGCACCAAGCCCCTCTTCGAACTCTACAAGAAGGACGGCTGGTACAAGGATTTTGACGTCGTCGTCCATGATGAGTGCGCCGCCGACATCACCGACCCTGCCTACCTCGAGAACATCCTCAAGGCGCACCGTGAAGGCGTCCCCGCCATCAACCTCCACTGCGCCATGCACAGCTACCGCTGGGGCAAGTTCCAGCAGCCCGTGAAGGCCGGCGACGATAACTCGCATTGGTACGAAATGCTCGGCCTCCAGTCCACCGGCCACGGCGCACAGCTCCCGATCGCCATCAAGTTCACCGATAAGGATAGCCCCATCACCAAGGGCATCGCGGATTGGACCACCGTTAACGAAGAACTCTACAACAACGTCCAGGTTCTGACCGGCAAGGGTCTCGCCACGGGCACCCAGACCACCCCAGAGAAGAAGGACAAGGCGGGCAAGGTCTCCCCGGCCAAGGAAAACACCACGATCGTCGCCTGGACCAACGAATACGGCCCTAAGAAGACCCGCATCTTCTCGACCACGATCGGCCACAATAACGCCACGGTCGAAGACGCTCGTTACCTCGACATGGTCGCCCGCGCGGTGCTCTGGTCGGTCAACAAGATCGACGCCGACGGCAAGGCCCTCCCTGGCTACGAAGCCAAGAAGTAAGCCCTCCCCAGAGCGGCCAACAGAACCCCGGAGAACCCGGGGTTTTTTGTTGTACATTAACTCAGCTGCCTAGGCCCGCCGCACCCTGCCCCTTGTCTTTTCCCAGCAGAGGCCTAAATTCCGCTCACCCCACCCCCGATGAGCCTGCTCCGACTTGTGCCCTTGTTCTGCGCCGTTACCGCGTTAGCCGCAGATGCCTTGCCACCCAAGCATCCCCTCTGGGAAGGCGTCGCGCCGGGCCTAAAGCCTGACGAGACGCCGCTTCCAACCAAAGCCAGCTACACCGTGCACCTGGCCGAGAAGCCTAACGGTGCGGCGATTGTGATTTGCCCAGGCGGCGGCTATGGCGGCTTGGTCGTCGGCGGCGAAGGCCACGGCATCGCCCAGTGGCTGAACGCCCAAGGCATCACCGGCATCGTCCTCGAATACCGTCTCCCCGCTGGCCACGCTAAGGTCCCGCTGCTCGACGCACAGAAAGCGCTGACCTTGACGCGCGCCCATGCCGCCGAATGGAAGATCGACCCCAAGAAGGTCGGCATCATCGGCTTCTCCGCCGGCGGCCACCTCGCCGCGACCGCGGCGACGCATTTCACCGCCGAGAACCGTCCTGACTTTGCCATCCTCGTCTATCCCGTGATTACGATGAGCGTCGGCACGCACGGCGGGTCGAAGAAGAACCTGCTGGGGGCGACGCCTACGGACGAGCTTGCCCATTTCTATTCCAACGAAAAACAAGTGACCAAGGACACCCCGCCGACTTTCCTGGCGCATGCGCTCGATGACAAAGCGGTGCCGATCGAGAACAGCCGCCTATTCCACCAAGCCTGCCAAGCCAAGGGCGTGACATCAAAACTTCTCGAGCTCCCGAATGGCGGCCACGGGCTGAATGGCTACAAGGGCCCCTCATGGGACGCTTGGCAGAAGCAGTCCCTCGAATGGCTCCGCGAGCAGAAATTCATCCCTTAAACCTGCAACCAAACGGCTTCCCCGCTGACTCACCTTAAACCCCTATGCGCCTCCCCGCCCTCCTTTGCACCCTCAGCCTCGCTGCCTTCACGGGCTATGCGGCCGACGCCCCCAAGCCCGCAGTTCCCAAGGCTCCGGCCCCCAAGAACGTGGAACCTCCGGTCTACATGACCGTCGAGACCGCTGGGCCGGACTTCCCGCTGCAGGGCGAATATGCCGCGGAAGGTCTCGGGGCCGACATCATCGCGCTCGGCGACGGTAACTTCCGTCTCGTCCTACACAAAGGCGGCCTCCCTGGCGCCGGCTGGGATGCTTCAGCCAAGACCGAAGTCGAAGCTAAGCGCGACGGTGACGTCGTCCGCTTCAAGGACGTCGCCGAACTCAAAGGCGGCGTGCTGACGGTCGGAGCGACTTCGCTTAAGCGTATCGAACGCCACAGCCCGACCGAAGGTGCTAAGGCTCCCGCGGGTGCCGTCATCCTGTTCGACGGTAGCAATGCGGACGCCTGGAACGGCGGCCATCTAGATGAGCGCAAGCTCCTCGCTGCCGGCACGA
Organism: uncultured Opitutia bacterium; assembly: GCA_903925205.1. Classification (GTDB taxonomy): domain Bacteria; phylum Verrucomicrobiota; class Verrucomicrobiia; order Opitutales; family UBA953; genus UBA953. Next base: position 3,015 of record CAIYEN010000008.1, read on the forward strand.
CCTCCAAGCAAGCCTTCCAAAGCTTCACGCTGCACCTTGAATTCCTCCTGCCTTTTAAACCCCTTGGCCGCGGCCAAGGCCGGGCGAACAGCGGAGTCTATGTACAGAACCGCTATGAAGTACAGGTCCTCGATAGCTTCGGCCTCAAGGGCTTGGACAACGAATGCGGCGGCGTCTACCAAAACAGCGCCCCCAAAGTGAATATGTGCTTCCCGCCGCTCCAGTGGCAGACCTACGACATCGAGTTCACTGCGGCCAAGTTTGATGCCAACGGCAAGAAGACCGATAACGCGATCCTCACCGTGAAGCACAACGGCGTCATCGTGCAGGATAAACTCTCGCTCAAAGGCGCGACCCCAGGCGGCGGCTTTAAGACCGAAGTCCCCGCGCCGGGACCGTTCCAACTTCAAGGCCACGGAAATCCCGTTTACTACCGGAACGCTTGGGTAGTCGAACAGAAGTAGGTCGGAGATAGGGGACTGGTTGACTGGTGTATGGTTGGCTAGGGGAAATGCTCCGGAAGCCCACCAATCCCCTATCTGCTTTGCATTTTAGGGTTTCTTGGACTCTATCGCCCCATGGAAATCATCGTCATGGGCTGCGGCACTTCCCAAGGGGTCCCCTTGGTCGCGCATGACAATGCTGGCTTGGACCAGACGAACCCGAAGAACTGGCGCTCGCGCACGAGCATCCACGTGGTCATCGAAGGTCACCACGTGCAGGTCGACGCCGCCCCGGAGTTCCGCCTGCAGTGCCTACAGAATAAGATCCCGGCGGTCGATACCTTCATCCTCACCCACGGACACGCCGACCATGTCCTCGGCATGGATGACCTCCGCCAATACTGCACCAACAATGGTGGCGCTGCTATTCCCGTCTACAGCACCGAACAGGGCCTCAAGCGCGTGGAGACGATTTACCCCTACGCCATCGGTGAGGCCGCCTCCCCGGGCTACATCGCCCTCGACCTGCACCGCATGCCGGAGGAGCTGATGCTCCCAGGCGGTGGCGTCGTGCGTTCGATCCTCCTGCCGCACGGCTCCGAACCCACCTTGGGTCTGATCTTCGAGGAACCCTCCACCGGGACGAAGTTTGTTTACTACACCGACTGCAAGACGGTACCGACGCCCGCGGTGAACCTCGCGCTCGACTGTGATTTGGCGATCCTAGACGGCCTCCGCCCGAACTTTCACCCCACGCACATGACGATCGGCAAGGCCTGCGAGGTCGCAGGTGAGGTTCGGGCTAAGCAGGCCTACATCACGCATATGACCTACCAGATCGACTATGCCACCTACACGGAGTCGCTGGCGAAGGAATACCCTAAGGTCGGCCTTTGCTACGACGGCTTACGGATTAAGCTGGGCTAAGCCTTCAGCCAGAAAAGAGTCTTTCCTAGGTCCGGGATTCCGCCAACGTAGGGGGTACTCCCCATGAAGACCCTCCTGCTCGCCCTCCTCGCCGCTGGTACCGCCTACGCCGCGGAGCCCGTCAAGTTGACCCTCGAAGACTTTACCGACGGCAACGGTGCTAAGCCGGGCGCTGGTTGGACCACCGAAGAAGGCGGCGTCATCCACCTCACGCCGACCAAGGGCACCACGATGCTCATCTCGAAGAAAGAGTACGCCAGCTTCGAGATGGAGTGGGATTGGAAACTCGCGGAAGCCGGCAACAACGGCATCAAGTACTGGGTCACCAGCATCAAGGACGCCAAGGGCAAGGGCGAGTGGCTCGGCATCGAGTACCAGATGATCGACGACGACAAGCACCCCGACGGCAAGCGCGGCGGCTCCCACAACTCGGGCAGCGTCTACGACCTCATCGATTCCGCCAAGGACAAGGTCCTCAAGCCGATCGGCGAATGGAACCACAGCCGCGTCGTGGTCAAGGACGGCAAGATCGAACACTTCCTTAATGGCAAGCTCAGTGCCTCGGTCGACACGAAGTCCGACGAATGGAAGGCCGCCTTCGCCAAGAGCAAGTTCGCTAAGAAGACCGGCTTCGCGCCGGGCAAGGGCAAGCTCATGCTCACCGAGCACGGCGACCCCTGCTGGTTCAAGAACCTGACCATCAAGGAACTGGAATAATCTGTCCGGGAAGGACGGATATTTTAGGGGATAAGGGGCTGGATGCGGCTACGGGCTAAGTCCTTAGCATTCTACCCCTATACCCTTTCGCCCAGCCAACCAAGGACCCACAGGCCTTTGCTCCCTCTTGCTTTTCGAGCCTGATTCCCTTCTCCTCCCCTTCCCGTGTTCGCCAACCTTACCGAGAAACTTACCAAGGCCCTCCGTGACCTCCGGGGGCTATCCAAGCTCACCGAGGAGAACATCGCGCCGGCCCTGAGCGAAGTCCGCTCGGCGTTGATGACCGCCGACGTCAACTTCAAGGTCGCCAAGGATTTTACCGAGCGCGTCAAGGTCGCCTGCCTCGGGACTGCGGTCGTCGAATCCGTTAACCCGGGTCAGATGGCTGTCAAAGTCGTCTCGGACGAGCTCACCAAGCTCCTGGGCGAAGGCGCCCGCCCCCTCGCCCCCGCCCGCCCTCTCCGCGTACTGCTCGTCGGCCTGCAAGGCTCCGGCAAGACCACCAGCGCGGCCAAGCTCGCCAAGCACCTCGTAAAGAAGGAAGGCGTCCGTAAGCCTTCGCTCGTCGCCGCTGACTTACGTCGCCCTGCCGCCATCGATCAGCTCGAGACCCTCGCGAAACAAGAAGGCTTTGATTTCCGTGCCGACCGCGCCGCCACCGACGTCGCCGCCATGGTGGGGCGCCTCGTCAAGGACGCCGAAGCCGCCGGCTCCGACGTCGTCATCGTCGACACCGCCGGCCGCCTCCAGATCGACGGCGAGTTGATGGACGAAGTCCGCCGCGTGCGCGAGGCCTTCCAGCCGCACGAGGTCTTCCTCGTCGCCGATGCCGCCCTCGGCCAACAGGCCGTCGATGTGGCCGCCCGCTTCCACGAGACCACGCCCCTCACCGGCATCATCCTGACCAAGCTCGACGGTGATGCCCGCGGGGGCGCGGCTTTGTCGATGAAGACGGTCACCGGCGTGCCGATTCGCTACATGGGCACCGGCGAAAAGTCCGGCGACTTCGACACCTTCCATCCGGAACGCATGGCCCAGCGCATCTTGGGCATGGGCGACGTCGTCTCCCTCGTCGAAAAGGCCCAAGAGGTCGTCGACCACAAAGAAGCCGAACGTCTGGCCGAGAAGATGAAGAAGGCCGACTTCGACCTTGAAGACTTCCTCGCGCAGATGGCGCAGATGAAGAAGATGGGGCCGCTCGGTGACATCATGAAAATGATGCCGGGCATGGGCAACGTGCAGGTCGGAGCCCGTGAGGAGAAGATGCTCGGCAAGACCGAGGCCATCATCCTTTCGATGACGCTCAAGGAACGCCGCAAGCCCGACATCCTCAACGCCTCACGCCGCGCGCGCATCGCCAAAGGTTCCGGCACCCAGGTCAGCGACATCAACGCGCTCATCAAACAGTTCACGCAGATGCGCGAGATGATGCGCATGATGAAGGGCGGTAAGGGCAAGGAACTCATGCGCCGCATGGGCCAGATGGGCGGCGGCCGCGGGGGCTTCCCGGGCGGCGGTTTCCCCGGTGGAGGCTTCCGCTAAGCCGATGTCCCGGATGCATCCGTTTGACCCCGCCCTGCTTTCCCGGCGGGGCTGGATCTTTGACTGTGATGGCACACTCGCGGCCTCGATGTGGATCCACCATCGCAGCTGGACGCATATCATCAGCAAGCAGCTGGGGCGGCCGTTCGACTTCCCGTGGCCGTTGTTCTGCTCGATGGGCGGCATGTCGGCGGTCGACACCTGCAAGCGCCTCAAGGCCGATTACGGCTTCGACCTGGACGTGGAATTGCTCCTCGCCGACGGGCATGCCTTCCTCGAGGAACACCTCGAAAAGGACGTCACCGCCCGCCCCGAAGTCGTGAACATCGTGCACCACGTCCGCGGACTCGGTCACAAGACCGCCGTCGCGTCCGCCGGCCGCAAGGCGCACGTGCACACGACCCTCAACCGGATCGACATCGCGCACCTCTTCGACGCCATCATCACGGCCGAGGACGCTGCACGCTCCAAGCCGCACCCGGACCTCTTCCTCGCCGCCGCCGCCCGCATCGGCGTGGACCCGGCCGACTGCGTCGTCCTCGAGGATAGCCCACGCGGCAAGGAAGCCGCCGACGCCGCCGGGATGGAGTGCGTGCTCGTCGAGCCAGCGTAAAAGCCCCACCACCTAAACGCTGCTGAAGACTACACTTCAGCAATTCCCACTCATGACCGAGCGCTTGAGCGAAGGGTAATCCTTTTGTCAGCCTACATGAGTCATGGCCACCACTCAGCATCGCCTCTCATACCATGCACGACCATCGTGCATAGTGTTCTTGACAACCTGCATGCTTAGCATGCATAGTGCTTTCCGCTCGTGATCGCCACGTTCGCCTGCCGAGCCACGCATCTTCTCTGGCTCGGGCAAAGACCACCCGAACTACCTGCAACGATCCAGCAGACCGCCCTCCGCAAACTCACGCAACTCCAGGCCGCGACCACACTCAACGACCTCCGCATCCCGCCGGGCAACCGGCTCCAACCGCTCCGCGGCGATCGCCAAGGTCAGCACAGCATCCGCATCAACGACCAATATCGACTTTGTTTCCGCTGGGTAGGCCGCGAGGCCTTCGACATCGAAATCACCGACTACCACTAATCCTCATGAAAAAGAAGCTCCTCAATGTCCACCCGGGCGAACTGCTCCGCGAGGAATTCCTGACTCCCCTAGGCATCACCGCCTATCGGCTGGCCAAGGGCGCCTGCCTGCCGCACCAGCGCGTCAACGAGATCCTCAAGGAACGCCGTGGTATCACCGCCGAGACCGACCTGCATCTCTGCGCCTACCTAGGATTGGAGCCTGGCTACTGGCTGCGCGCCCAGCTCGCCTATGACCTCAGGGAGGCCGTCAACACCATCGGTGCTAAGGTCAAAGCGTCCATCAAGCC
>CAIYEN010000009.1 GCA_903925205.1 uncultured Opitutia bacterium
GGGCTGGTTCCATGAATCCAGTAGACGCGACGCACGACGAACGGTAGCGCGCCACCGAGTTCGGCGACGGAGAGCTGCCCGCGGGCGTCGCCACGCTGCGGGATATCCACGAGTTGAATAAGCGGGCCGGACATCAGCGATTCGGTCCGAGGAGGGACTTGAGGTACTGGCCGTAGCCGGACTTGGCGATGGGGGCGGCGAGCTTAAGGAGCTGCGCATCGTCGATATACTTCCGGCGCCAGGCGATCTCCTCGATGCAGCCGATCTTGAAGCCCTGGCGGGCCTCGACGATCTGCACGAACTGCGAGGCCTGCAGGAGGGAGTCGAAGGTGCCGGTGTCGAGCCAGGCGGTGCCGCGCGGCAGCTGCTTCACGTTCAGCTTACCTAGGCAGAGATACTCGCGATTCACGTCGGTGATCTCGTATTCGCCGCGGGCGGACGGCTGCAGGGCCTTCGCGATGCCGACGACGGAGTTGTCGTAGAAATAAAGGCCGGGGACGGCGAAGCTCGATTTGGGCGCCTTGGGCTTCTCCTCGATGGAGAGAGCCTTGCCGTCAGCGTCGAACTCGATGACGCCGAAGCGTTCGGGGTCAGCCACGTGATAGGCGAAGACGGTACCACCCTTGGGATGGTGGCAGGACTTCAATAGATCGCCGAAGCCGGCCGAGTAGAAGATGTTGTCCCCGAGGATGAGGCAGACGTCGTCACCATTGATAAACTTCTCCCCGATCACGAAGGCTTGGGCGAGCCCGTTGGGTACGGCCTGCTCGGCATACTCGAAACGGCAGCCCAGATTGGAGCCGTCGCCGAGCACCTCGCGAAAACGCGGGAGGTCCTGCGGCGTCGAGATGATGAGGATGTCCCGGATATCCGCGAGCATGAGCACGGACAGCGGATAATAGATCATCGGCTTATCGTACACGGGCAGGAGCTGCTTGCTCATGACCTGAGTCAATGGATGGAGCCGCGTGCCTGAGCCGCCGGCGAGAATGATGCCTTTCATAAATGGGTTCAGAGTTTGCCCTGTCGCTCGAGGCGATAGGAGCCGTCGAGGATCGCCTGGGCCCAGGCGGGGTGGTCGAGATACCAGCGAACGGTCTTGCGGAAGCCGCTCTTGAAATCCTCCTGCGGAGCCCAGCCCAGTTCAGCGCGGACCCGGCGGGCGTCGATCGCGTAACGGAGGTCGTGGCCGGGTCGGTCGGTGACGTAGGTGATCGCGGACGCGTGAGGCTGGCCGTCGGCCCGTGGACGGAATTCGTCGAGCAGCCCGCAGAGCTCGCGGACGAGGTCGATGTTCCGACGTTCGTTGTCGCCACCGATGCAATAGGTCCGGCCGGGGACACCCTGGGTGGCCGCCGCGAGCAGCGCGCGGGCATGGTCGTCGACGTAGAGCCAATCGCGGATGTTCTCGCCTTGGCCGTAGACCGGGATGGGCTCGCCGCGCAGGCACTTCAGGATGACGACGGGGATGAGTTTCTCGGGGAACTGATAAGGGCCGTAGTTATTGGAACAGTTCGTCACGACGACCGGTAGGCCATAGGTGTCCATCCAGGAGCGGGCGAGGTGATCGCTGGCAGCCTTGCTGGCGCTATAGGGAGAATGCGGGTCGTAGGGGGTCGACTCGTTGAACGCGGGGTCCGACGGCCCGAGCGAGCCGAAGACCTCGTCCGTCGAGACATGGACGAAGCGGAAGGCATCTTTGGTCGGACCGGACAGGGATCGCCAATGGCCCAACGCCGCCTGCAAGAGCTGGAAGGTCCCGGCGATATTAGTGGCGATGAACTCTCCCGGGCCATCGATCGAGCGGTCGACGTGCGACTCGGCCGCAAGGTGCAGGACCTTGTCGGGACGGGCTTCGGCGAAGGCCCGGCGCATGGCCTCGGCGTCGCAGATATCCGCCTGGACGAAGCTGAAACGGGCCTGGCCAAGCAGGTCGGCGAGGGAGGAGCGATTGCCGGCGTAGGTCAGCTTGTCGATGACCGTGACCTCGTGGCCAGCGCTATGCGCAAGCCGGGAGAGATTGGATCCGATGAAGCCAGCGCCGCCAGTGATAAGGAGTTTCATTTTTCGAAGAATAAGAGGGGGCAGTTATGGTAGGGCTGACCATCCTTGGTCGGCCGCGGTCGAGCAGGGATGCTCGACCCTACCCATGGCAGAGACAGCTATGTCGTGACGCGGTCCCGACCC
>CAIYEN010000010.1 GCA_903925205.1 uncultured Opitutia bacterium
AGATCATCGCCGCCCTCGCCTACAAGAACGCGAAGAACTCCTTCACGCTCCCCGGCCTCGGCAAGCTCGTCCTCGTGCACCGCAAGGCTCGCCAGGGTCGTAACCCTGCCACCGGCGAAGTCATCCAGATCAAGGCTAAGAAGGTCGTGAAGTTCCGCGTGGCTAAGGCCGCGAAGGACGCGATCCTCGGCGCCAAGTAATCTTCGATTACCTTGTCCACCAGAGGCGCCTCGCAAGAGGCGCCTCTTTTGTTTGGTGCGGTGCCTAACCCGCGACGGTTTTTCTTGCGAGCGTCCGTCCGAGCAGAATGAATGTTCGGACGTAAGTCGCCCGGGTGGCGAAATGGCAGCCGCAGCGGACTCAAAATCCGCCGCCCTCTAAAGGCGTGAAGGTTCGAGTCCTTTCCCGGGCACTTGCGTGAAGGTTTCGCCGCGGCTCACGCCGCGGCGAGCCACCACGCGCCAACACCCGCCAGGAGGCCCAGCCCAACGACGAGGAGCGAAGCGCACCCACGGTTCGCCAAGCGTTCACGGTACGAAAGTCCCGTGCCTGGCAGGCCCACCGTCCCATCGACGCGATCCTTGCGCACGTTGAGCGTCGCCCCAGGCCGACCGATCGAAGCGGAGACGCCCGTCTTGGAGAGGTTCAATTTCAAGAACCTTCCCAACGAGACGACCTTACGAAAACGGAAGGAACCCATACGTATCTTATAGAATAACCGTCGCGCGGGACCGCGAGCCCTTTCCGCAGGCCGACTGCGAGATTGCGCCGACGGTTCGCTCAACTATCCTCTGGCCATGCGCATCGTCTTCGCCGCCCTCAGCTTGGCCGCCGCCACCAGCGACCTGCCGCCATCCCCGCCGCGCGTCACAGTGACGACGATTCCCGGCCGCGATGTCTTTACGTTAGCCTACGACGTGAAGCGCGTTGACCTTCCGTCCAGCCGCCAAGCGGAAATCGGGGAAGCCCTCCAAAGCGCACACCTCGACCAAGTGCTCGCAGCCCACCTCAAACTCCGGACGGCGACCGAGGCAGCCAAGAAAGCCGCCACCATCCAAGATGAGGCGGCCAAAGCCGTTGACCGCGAAAAGGACCACGTCCAGAAGCAGCAAGCCGATGTGGATAAAGCGGAGAAGCAAGTCGACACCGCGAAGCAAAACCTCGAGGCCGCCCAACGCCGACGCGACGACGCCAAAACGATTGAGGGCTATCAAGCGACGCTGACCACCATGAATAACCGGGTGGCCAATGAGAAGAAACAGGTTGCCCGCGCGAAGGAGATTGCCGCCCGGGCCGAAAGTCGGGCCAAAGAGGCGGCCCAAGGGGAAGCCCAGGCGGAGAAAGCCCGGAAGGCCGTGGCCGACGAATACGCCAAGGCGGCGGCCGCCGCCGAACCCGCCCTGCGTAAATTGCGTGCGGCCGCAGGGCTACCCGAGCCGAAATAAGGCTCAGCCGGCCTATGACACAGGCCGAGCCGGCGCGGGCTTGCCTTTTTCCCGCCGCCAACCATGGTAGGCGAAGTTCCTTAACAAACGCATCACGAGCAAAGCCGGCCCCGCCGGACTTGCACCAACCGAGCCTTTTAGGCCGCGGTGGTTTTCAGGATACCCATCCTGAGATGAGGACCGAAAGGTCATAATTCATCCTCCCCCCGGAGTTGATCGTGCTGCGTGCCGCTTCCATCCACACGCCATGATCAACACCACCGAAAGCACTCCCACCGCCCCGCGCCTCTCCATCCGCGTCCAGGGCGAAAACCCGTTGCACCACCTCTGGAACAACAACGGGACTTGGTGGATCCATTACACAATCCACCCCGACGCCTACACGAAGGCCCGCGTCCGCCGTTCGTTGCAAACCCGGGACCTGGCCACAGCCATCCGACGACGCGACGAAGTTCTCGGGGCCCTGCCCTTTGAACCCAGCGCTAACCGCGCGGCCTAACGCCATGACTACCCTGCTCTGCTTAGGTGCGGTGCTTACCCTGCACGTGCTGGCGGCCCGCGAACTCTGAGACCCCGCGCCTCAGTAGAACTCGACGATGTATTCCAACTTCGCGCTGCGCCAGCCTTTGACTGGTAAGGAAACGCCGAAACGGTGGCCACGCTTGGGGATGACTTCCGGCCGAAAGATCACGCACTGGGCGATACCCATCCCTTCACGGGCGACGCGTACATCCGTCAGCTTCAGTTCCTTCAGGCCTTTGGTCTCTTGAGGAAAACGGTCGGTGCCGCCCAGCAGGTAGACTTTAAGTTCCGGACTATCCTCCACCCGGTAACGGCCTGGATCCAGCGAGATACTCCACGCCGCCTTATTGGGCCAATAGGCCAGCGGCCAGAAACCAGCCGCGGGAAAACAAACGATGTGCTCGCCTTTACCCGCGGCGTTACTCGCATCCATCGACCACATGGCCGAATAACCACGGACCTGGCCGAACCCGGTGGCGCCCAGCGCGGGGTTCAAACACCAGCGACGGTGGCCGACCCGCGCGACATTAGAAGCATCACTGTCATCCATGTAGCCGTTGACGGAACCGGTCAGCCCATCGGGCCCCGACGACCAAAAGAGGTTGGAGTGGGACGTGCCTTCGTAGCCCTTCTTATAGACGAGCTCGTCCATGCCGGCCGGCTTCGGCGGGGTATGCTCGATGTGCCCAATGACGCTGCAGAGATACGCGCCAAATTTACACGTCAGGTTATACTCCTCCTTCAGCACGACCTCCGCCTCGAGGCCGCACAAGTAGCGGTAGCCATTCAAGCGGAGCAGTTCGGCCCGAGCCCGCTTCAGCTCATCGGGCTTGATCACCAAATCATTCACCACGGCCTTGGCGCCTTTGCCGTCCTTCGGCTTATCAACGCTGTCGGGCGCCTTGGGCTCCTCTTTACCGGTCCGGGCCTTGGTCTCCAAGGCCTTCAAGCCTGCCTCGATTTCTAAACGCGTCCGCTTGGCGGTCGTATCCGGCGAAACCGCCGCACCGAGTGAGATGGCAATGCCACCGAGGAGGAGGACCCAGCGCATGCGCGAAACGGTTTAAAGAATTAGAAGCGCGCGCCGACGTGCACCGCGCAGCCCCACGTCGCCGCAGTCTGGAAGACGCCTTGGGTCTCGCTGGCGTGCACAAAGGATTGCCGGGAAAACGCGACCCACTCGAACGAACCTTGCACAAACCATGTCCCGCTGCGCTCGAGGAACTGCGTCACGCCGATGCGCAACGGGACTTCGCCGATGGAGACCGCCCGGCTGCCATAGGCCGAGCTATCGGCCAGGCGGAACGTGAGCGTTTCATACATCACCGAAAGGTCGACCCGCGTGGCCTTATCCTCCGTGAGGAACCCGCGGATGATGAGCCCGTTCTGCAGGCCGGTGGCACGGAGCTCCACCTCGGCGGCGAGGCAGGGACGCCAGATCGCCTTGAGGTAAGGAATCGGGAGCACCCCGGCTTCGAAACGATCTTCGAGCATCACGCCCACGGCGATGTCGGTTTCTGCATCCGGGCGCCAGCGGGCTGCGCCCCCGAAGCCCCAGCGAAAACCACGGGAAAGACCCACCCCCTCTTCATAGGCGGACTCCACGGCATAGATGGTTTGGACCGCATACTTGGCGTTCCAATCCCACTGCTTAAAACCCGTAAGCATCAAGTCGGTGGTATTCCCGTAAGCCTGGTCCGACCCCTTAATCGTACCCGTAAAATCATTCTTGTACTTGTAGTACTCCAAGTCGACGGCCGCGGCAGGCGTTGCCCAGATGACTTCGGCGCCCGCACGCGAACGCCCGAAAGACCCGCTCACGGGACCCGCGTGGGTCACCATTTCCGCACTGCGGGTCTGCCAATCGGCGAGGACCATCCACGGCTTCGCCGGAGCCTCAGCAGCCCGCAAAGCCGTAAAACCAACTGCTGAAAGTAAGGCAAAATGCGTAAGTTTAGACATTATTTAAACAGGTAAAAAGAGTGTGTCTTCGAAACCCTCGAAAGCAAGCGACTTGCAGGCACTGCCTAAAAATTGGCACACATCTTGCTGAATAATTCGCACTATGCTCGTTTCTATCGCCGCCACCACCGTCACTGCAGGAGACAACGCTTGGGTGCTGATCAGTGCCGCCTTGGTTCTGCTGATGTGCATCCCGGGGCTCTTCATGTTCTACGGTGGCTTGGTCCGAACCAAGAACGTCCTCTCCATCGCGGCCCAATGCGTCGCGCTCACGGCCATGGGCCTCCTGCTCTGGTGGGCCTGCGGCTATTCCCTGGTCTTTGGTAAGAGCCTCCAAGGTTCGTTCCTCGGGCATATCTTTGGCGGCACCGAGCACCTGGGCTTTGCAGGGATCGGAGCGGAGGCGAGCACCTATGAGCCGCGCATCGCTGCGGGGACCTTCGCCCTTTTCCAAGCCATGTTTGCGGCGATCACGCCGGCCCTGATCATCGGTGCCGTCGCTGAGCGCATGAAGTTCTCGGCGGTCATGTTCTTCTCTCTGCTCTGGACGATCTTCGTTTATTACCCCGTCGCGCACGCCGTGTGGGGGCAGACGGGCGACTTCGCAGGCCTAGCTAATCCCGCCGCCGCCTTTAAGGCCGCCGACTTCGCGGGCGGTATCGTGGTCCACATGACCTCTGGCTGGTCGGCGCTCTTACTTTGTATTTTGGTCGGCCCGCGCGCGGGCTTCGGCAAGCGGGCGATGACGCCCCACAGCATGGTGCTTTGCGTCCTCGGCACGGGGCTGCTTTGGGCTGGCTGGTATGGCTTTAATGCGGGGTCGGCCCTCGCTGCCGACGGTGTCGCCGTCCAAGCTTTCCTCACCACCACACTCGGGGCCGCGGCCGCCACCCTCGTCTGGGCGCTCGTCGAAAAACTGCACCGCGGAAAGCCCTCGGTGCTCGGCCTGTGCTCCGGCTCGATTGCGGGCCTCGCGACGATCACCAACGCCGCTGGCTTTGTTTCAGGGACTTCCGCAGTCCTCATCGGCGCGCTGGCGGGCGGCCTCTCCTATTGGGCCTGCTCGGTCCTGAAGGGGAAGCTAGGCTATGACGACGCCCTCGATACCTTCGGCGTCCACGGCATCGGGGGCACCTTAGGCGCGCTGGCCACCGGTCTCTTGATGAGTTCAGCCGCCCATGCCGCCGGCGGCGGCTTAATCGCCCAAGGCCTTCTGCAAGGTCAGCTCCTTGCGATGCTCTTGTGTATTCTTCTTTCCTTGGCAGCCACCTGGCTGATCGCGCAAGTCGTCGCCAAGACCATTGGCCTGCGCCCCACGGAGGAAGAAGAAGCCCAAGGCTTGGACATCGCGGACCACGGCGAAGAAGGTTATCAGCACAATTAAATGGCCCAACGAGCCGGCGGTACGCTCAACCGCCCCCTGATTGCTCGAAAAGAGGCAAGGCTCGGCCGGGGTTGCGTCGGATTTTAATCAAAAAAGCTGGGGGGGCGTTTCCCCGCAAGGTTGGCACGACCGTTGCGATAGGGGGAATGCCATGAACTCCCTGCTCCGCACACTCACCATCCTCGCCCTCGCGGCGGCGCCCTACTGGGCGTCGGCTGCGGAGAGCACTCCCGCCCCGGCAGCCGCACCTGCGGCTGAAGCGGCCAAGACGCCCCCACCCCCGCCGGCCCCCACCCTTGAACAGCGCTTGGCTGGCATCGAGGCCTACCTCGGCAACGGCGACCCCACTGCCGTCCTGAAAGACGCCAAGGGCAATATCCCCGCTGGCCTGACCACCCCGGCCGCGAGCTCGACGGGCCCAGGCCATAACGGCTTCATGATGATTTGCGCCGCCTTGGTGCTCTTCATGACGCTCCCTGGCCTCTTCCTCTTCTACGGCGGCTTGGTCCGTTCGAAGAACGTCCTCTCCGTCGTCGCCCAGTGCTTCGGCCTAGCCGGGCTTGTCACCATCCTCTGGTGGGCCGTCGGTTACTCGCTCGTCTTCGGTAAGAGCTTCGACGGCACGCTGCTTGGCCACGTCTTCGGCGGCAGCGAATTCTTCTTCATGAACGGCGTCACCTCGGCGCCGAACACCGACTACGCCTACTGGATCTCCCAGAACGTCTTCTCGATGTACCAGCTCATGTTCGCGATCATTACCCCGGCGCTGATCGTCGGTGCGATCGCGGAACGTATGAAGTTCTCCGCGCTGATGGCCTTCATGACGGCGTGGATGTTCCTCGTCTACTTCCCGATGGCCCACGCCATCTGGGGCATCACGGGTGACATGAACGGCGTCTGGAACGCCAAGGCCACCATCAAGGCCATCGACTTCGCCGGTGGTACGGTCGTCCACATGACCTCTGGTTGGTCTGCCCTGCTCCTCTGCATCATCCTCGGACCGCGCCTCGGCTTCGGTAAGAAGTCGATGAGCCCGCACAGCATGGTGCTCTGTGCAGTCGGTACCGGTATGCTCTGGGTAGGTTGGTACGGCTTCAACGCTGGCTCGGCCCTCGCCGCTGACGGTGTCGCCGCCCAGGCCTTCACCACGACGACCCTCGCCGCGGCCGTTGCCGCCTTCACTTGGGGTGCCCTCGAATGGATTCTCCGTAAGCACGCTAGCGTCTTAGGCATCTGCTCGGGCGCCGTCGCTGGCCTCGTCGTGATCACCCCGGCCACGGGTTTCGTCTCCGCCACGGGTGCGGTCATCATCGGCGTCCTCGCTGGGGTAGTGCCCTTCCTCGCGGTGGTCTACCTGAAGTCCAAGCTCGGCTATGACGATGCCCTCGACACCTTCGGCGTGCACGCTGTCGGTGGCACCTTGGGCGCCATCATGACCGGCGTCCTCGCCACGGTCGACGCCAACGGCAACCTGGCCACCAACCTCAAGGACGTCGTCGGCAAGACGCTCCTCACCGAACAGTTCAAGGCGATCGCCATCACCTTAGTCCTCTCCCTCGTGGCCACCGCCATCATCGCCTACGCGGTGAAGGCCGTCATCGGCCTGCGCCCGACCGAAGAAGACGAGTCCCGCGGCTTGGATATCTCGGACCACGGCGAAGAAGGCTACAACCACAACTCCTAAGCCCCCTTAGGGAGTCCGGCTACCAGGCCGCCCAGCAACGGGCGGCCTGTTTTTTGCCAAGGGAACCAATGCACCCACTGGGTGTTAACAAACCATGATAAAAGGTTGCCAGGTTAACCAATGCTGACACCTTGCTGTCTATAAAAGAAATCTATGTTAAAAATCTCAGCCCAAATAGGAGACGACTTCCTCGGTACCGCCGAAGAACTCGCCCTCCATGTCTCGGCCAAGCTGCAAGCACTCGGCTTTGGCGATCGCCACCGGGCGACCGAGCGCCTCGTCCGCTTCTATACCTACGAGAATCTCATTTCTAAGCCCGAACGGGCCAATGACGACCGACGCAAAGCCAACTACGGCAGCCTCCAGGTTCGCCAATTACTCTTGGCGAGGCTTTTGGCCGAACGCGGCTGGGAACTCGACCGTATCCGCAACCTGCTCAAGGATAACGGCCACGTCGATAAACTGAACAAGTTAATCGACGAATTAGCCCAGCCCAACGAGGCCGAACGCCTCTTCTTCCGAACGGCCTCGCATCAAGATACCGAAGGGCATGTCCGCCCTGCCACGATGCGCTCCAACCGCCTCTACAGCGTCGCCACCTTTGACGCCGATTCTGTCAGCGAACCCGACGCGGGGATGCCTTCACCACGCAAGAGCCGCTTCGCGCACGAGACTTTCCAACAGCTGCGCGATCTCGCGGAATCCCCCATGCCGGCGGTGCAGTTCCGTAAACTGGTCATCAAGGAGTCCATGCGCCCGGATTTAGAGCCGGAAGTCCGGGAACTTTATCAGCAATTACTAGCCTTCCATCCGACCTCCCGCGGGGAGGAACCTAAGCGCGAAAGGTGGACCCGTTTGCGACTCTCCCACTGGTGCGAAGCTTCTTTCCATATCGATAACCGCGGTCGTCCCAGTGAGGAAGAGCTAGATGAAATCGTAAATAAATTCCGCAAAGCACTGAAAGATAGTTACTTAAGAGTTTGATTCATATTTATGACAGTATCTTTTAGGTGTTAATAACAAAAAAGATGCTTTGGTGATGTTGACAGTTTAAGGTGGGTGTGCATAGTGGTCTTTCCATGATCGCTCCTATGCACTCCCCCACCATCGAAATCCTGCCCCTCAAGAAGGGCTTCCTCCGTGCCGCTGCCGAAGCAACGCACGTCCTCGTTCGCCTCGTCGCTCCGGCCCAGCCTGTCACCGAAAGCGACGCGGCCGCCCCCCGTGCCCCGCTCGACCTGGCTCTCGTCATCGACCGTTCGGGCTCCATGAGCGGCGACCCCCTCAAGGCCGCCCTCGAAAGCTCGGTCCGCATTATTCAGGGCCTGCGCCCCGATGATCGCGTCGCCGTCGTCGCCTTCGACGATCACGTGCAAGTCGTCCAACCCCTGATTGCCGTCGGGGATGCCTTGGAATTGGCCAACCGCGTTCGTCAAATCGAGGCGGGCGGTTCGACTGCCCTCTTCGATGGCTGGCAGGAAGGCGTCAAGCAGCTCGCCCCGTTCGTAAAGAAGGAGCGCATCGCTCGCGTCATCCTCCTCACGGATGGGCAGGCCAACCACGGTCTCGTCGAAGAAGGTAAGATCTTTGAACACGTCGCCAAGGCCGCCGGCGCCGGCATCACCACTTCCACCGTCGGTCTCGGTCATGGCTTCAACGAATCCCTCCTCACAGGCATGGCTAAAGCCGGCGAAGGCGCGGCCAACTTCGGCCAGACGGCCGATGACCTGAGCGAAGCCTTCGAAGAGCAGTTTGCCATCCTCTCCAACGCCTTCCTGCGCCAGGTCAAGGTCACCGTCCAAGGCGGCAGCGACGTCCAGGCCCGCCTCCTCGGCGAATTCCTGGAAGACGGCGTGACGCGTTCCCGTAAACTCGGCACGTTGCCTTGGGATTCCGCCCTGACGGCGGTGGTCGAACTCAAGATCGGCGCTAACGCCAAGGCCGACTCCTTGCTCGCGGTGAACTTCAGTGCCATCACCAAGGATGGTACACCCGTTACCTTCGGCCCGCAGATCCTCGTCCTCCCCGAAGTGGACCTCGCCGTGTTCAGCACCTTGCAGGCGGACGTGAATGTGGCCGCCGCCGTGGGTGAAGCCGTCACCGCCGAAAAGCTGGAGGTGATTGAAGCCCTCGTGCGCAACGGCCAGGTGGCCGAAGCCAAACAGAAGCTCGCCGAGCTCACCCAGCAGGCGGACCTCTCCTCGTGGGCCCGCGAAAAGGTCATCTACCTGACGCGCCTCCTGGACGAGGACCGCATCATGGCGATGAAGGAAATGCGCTACGCTAGCCGCAACTTCACCCGGAGCATTAAGGGCAGCAACGTCGATGAAAACTCCGAGACCTTCGACGAGAAATTGGAGGAGGCGAAGGCTCTCTTCCTCCGCAAGAAGCGCGCGGCCGGCCGCAGCTCGGCCCCGCAGCCACCCCAGCAGCCTCCGCAGGCCTAAAGAGCCCGCTAAGGCTCAGTCGCCAAGCCCGGTGGGAGTAATTCCACCGGGCTTTTTGTTGCCCGTATGCCGAAGCCAGCCAATCTGATGGCATCGTCCCATGCCCCGTGCCCTTCGTATCAGCCTTTGGACCCTCGGAGCCCTCGTCGTCCTGCTCGGCGGTGCCGTGCTTTGGGTCGACTCCGAACTCAAACCCGACCCGCTCGGCAAACGCGTCGCGGCGGCCTTGGCCGACGCGAAGATCAAAGGGGGCATCGGCAAAATCTCCGCGTCCTTGGATGGTTCCTTCGAAGTCCTCGGGGTCGATTTGATTCTGACGGATGGCACGAAGGTCAAACTCGCGAGTGCGACCGGCAAGGCCGACGTCTGGGCTTCCGTCTTCGGCACCTACACGCTCGAAAAAATCACGGTCCGTGGCCTCGACCTCGACCTCTCGACTCGCCTCCCAGCAAAGTCCGAACCTGCCGCCACCACTCCCCCGCCGGCCCCCGCCCCGAAACTGCCGGGCTTTAAGGTCGGGCCTTATGCCGCCAATGGACGGGTGACGTTAGCGGACGGACAAGAGGTCCGCTTTAGCGTCGTGGGCGAAGGTATCGACACCGCGGGAGCCGTCACGCTTCGCGCCGGCGTCATGTGGCCCGGCTTTAAGGTCGGCACGACCACCACGCGCCCGCGGGCGGAAATCATCTTCAAGGGCCAACTACAACGTCCGCTCGGTCAGGCCGGTCTCGATATCAACAACCTGACCGAGGATGTGAAATCGTTCGAGCTCAACGTCGTCGCCAAAGATGATAGCCCGCTGGCCGCCGGCGCCATGGGCTTGGAACTGCGTGGTCAACACGAGCCGCAAAAGCCCTTAGCACTCGCTGGTCAATTACTCGATGCCGCCCGTCGGCCCGCCCTGAAGTTTACTGGCACCGCCGACCAAGGCACGCTCAGCCTCGAAGCGAACCTCGACCTAGATCCGACGCGCTTCGGCATCCTCAGTGCCAGCCTGCCCGACTGCCAATTAGCGGGCCTCATCAAAGCACAGACCGCTCCGTTGGCCGGCACCTGGGCCGTGCAGACGGATGTGAAGGCTACTTGGACCGATCTCTCGAAATTTGCGAAAGCCATCCCGCGCAACACGGCTTCCTCCTGGACGATTAAAGCCCAGGCCCGCAATGCCGCCGATGGTCTCGACGTCGAGCAGCTCGATGTCTCTGGCAACGGCATCTCCTTGGTCCTCGCGAAGCCGTTGCACCTCGCAAACGGCAAACTTCCGGAGGACGCGGCCCTCACCTTGACGGCACGCGACGCCAACCTCGTCTCTCTCACGCCGTTCTTGGCGATGGCCAACCTGACCGCCACCGCGGGGCGCTGGACCGGCGAAGCCGAATTGGCCCTCGTCAAAGGCGAACCCGCCATCACGACCATCAAGACGCACGCCTTCACGGGCTTGACGCTCGAGAGCGCCGGTAAGGTTCTCTTGCAGGAAGTGGACGCCCAACTGCCGCTGCGGTCCGAAGGTGGCGCCATCTTCATCGCACCCTTTTCGCTGAGTTCCGCCGCCGGGGAAATCGCCTCTGGGGATGCGATTGTGCGCCCAGGGAAAGACGGCGCATGGTCGGTGACCGCCAATGCCCAAGTCGGCATCGCGGAACTCGCTGCGCAGCCTGGCTGGGAAGACCTACCGAAGGACAAGCTCGCTGGCATCCGGGTCTTCGCCAAGACGGCGCTCGGCAAGGATGCAGGCAAAGCCCCCGCCCTCAACACCCTCGAAGCACGCATCACGCGCGCTGGCGAAAACCTCTTAACCCTCAAACTGCGTCAGCCCTTCCCGTTCTCGGGGGAGATGCCAGCGGGCGTCCTCGTGGAAGCGAACGCGGCGAAGTTGCCGCTGGAATCGCTCGCCGCCCTAGTGCCGGGCCTAAAACTCTCCGGCAACCTGGACCGAGCGGACGTTGTCGTGGGCTTCAAGTCTGGGGGACTTTTCATCCGCACCGAAGGTGCCCCCGTGGCCTTCGTGGATACCAGCGTGAGCTGGCGCGGCAAACTCTGGGTCAGCCACTGCGATCTCGCCGCGGGTCTCGACCTGAGTTTCGGGGACAAAGCCACCGTCTTGGCCTTCAGCCAGGCCAAGCTCGCGAACAAAGGCCGCGTGCTGGCCGCCGGCGACCTTTCCTGGGGGATGGGCGAGGCGCCCACCACGATGCGCTTACATGGCAACTTAGGCGCGATGGCCGAACAGCCGTTTGCTGAGGCGCTTAACATCATCACGACGGGCAGTTACACGGCGGTCGCGACGATGGCGCCCTCCGGTGAAATCAAGGCCACACTCACCCTCAAGGAACTCGCATTCAAGGAGCGGGAAGGAAAACTCAAAGCCGTGGCCATCAGCGGGGCCTATACTCCCAACGCCCAAGGGCTCGAGGCTTCCGGCCGGATTCGCATCGAAGCCGACGGCGTCTCCGAAGGTCAGCTAATCGTCAAACAAGTCCGGCTCGGCGAACGCACCGAGTGGAAAGTCCTCGCGGACTTCCCGAATGTCGCCGGCGACGACCTCCTCGCCGTCCTCTCCAAGACCGAAGAGGAGCCAACGGACAAGCCCGTCAAACCGAACACCGCGAAGGACGCGACCCCGCTCTGGCACCACCAGTTCGGCCAAGCCCAAGTGCGTATCGGCAAGGCCTACGCCAAGGGCATCGTCGCACAGAATGTCTCCCTCCAGCTCGATGTCGTCGAAGAACAGGTCACGCTCTCGAAGGTTCAAGGCAAGGTCGCCGAGGGCACCTTGGGCGGGGGCGGTAAACTCACCTTCCAAACCACGACCACGGGCGGCCCTTATGCGCTGACCTCCAAGGTCACGCTGACCCAGTTCGATTTCGGTTCCGTTGCCGCCGCCTTCCCCTCCTTGCGTGAATTCGTTGACGGCAAGGCCGATGCCTGGGCCTCCGCGGAAGGCGTCTCGGGTAACCTCGACGCCTTGGCGGCCAAGATGAACCTTACCGCTGGCCTGACCTCCAAAGGCGGCCGCATCCAAGCCTTCGGCGGGAAGGATAGCGCCATGGCCCTCACGGCGAATACAGCCGGCGACACCGCCGAAGTGGTCGGTGGCCTGGCCATCCTCGCTGGGGTGCTCACCAAGAATCAGCAGCAAGGCGAGAAGGTTGCCAAGATTGGCGCCGCCGTCGCCGCCGTGGGTAAACTCCAGAAATCCCTCGCCAACTTCCAATACGACAGCGCCGAGTTCCTCGCGCAGCGCATGCCCGACGGCACCATCAAGATCACCAAAGCGCAGGTTACCAACTCCGAGTTGACGCTCAGTGCCCTCGGCGAAATCGGCGCCCGCCCGCAACTGGGCTTCACCGACTGGCCGTTAAGCCTGTCGGCGGAAATGCGGGGGAAGGGCGACTACGCCCAACACTTCGCCCTCCTCGGCTTTGCGGATGGTATCGCGGTGCCGGATGGTTCGACCAAAGGACCGGGCGTGAAATTTAGCGGGTCGCTGAACAACCTGAAGAACGACCTCGTGGAACGCTTGCAGACGGCCGTGGGCAACATCCGTTCGGGCGCGAGCTACCAAGGCCAAAACACGGTTCAGCCGGACCGGACGACGCCGCCGAATAATAACGCGACGCCGAAACCGCGGAACCCGCTCGAGTCCTTGTTTGGCAAGTGACGATGAAGCGTCCTGCCGGCACCATCGCCCTCGCCGCGTTACTCTTGGCTGCCTTGGCCTTAGGGGCGCTCGCCTGCGGGAGTGCTGGCTTCGGCTGGGGCACCAACGGCGAACTGCTGATGCTGCGCCTGCCACGCGTGCTGGCTGCGCTCGCGGCGGGTCTTGCGCTGGGACTAGGCGGAGCCAACCAACAAGGTGTTTTCCGAAATCCCTTGGCGGATCCAGGACTCACGGGCGTCTTCGGCGGAGCCCTCCTCGGCATCGCGCTCCTCTTAGCAGGAGCCACGGAGTTCACCTGGAATCATCGCTGGGCTTTACCTACAGCCGCTTTCGGCGGGGCCTTGGCGACGTCCGCCGCTTTAGTCTGGCTCGGACGTGGCCGGTCGACCGCGAAACTCCTGCTCACGGGGCTCGGGTTGAATGCTTTTACCGCAGCGGGGACGTTGCTGATTGCGGCACGGTTTCCAGAGGCACGCGATATTTTGATTAACGGCGCCGCCGGCGATTGGCTCGGCACGGCCACGCTCGAACTTGCTTGGCTGCCCATTCTCGGCTGCGTGCTGGCTGCGCTCTTATTGCTGACCCAAGCATCGGCCCTCGACCGGCTCGCCTTGGGCGAAGATATGGCCTTCTGCCTCGGGACCGATGTAACGCAGACGCGGCACCGGGGCGTCCTGCTCACCGCGCTCGCGGCGGGGGCGGCCATTTGCCTCGTCGGACAAGTGGCTTTCATCGGCTTACTCGCGCCGCACCTCGCGCGTGCACTCGTGGGCCCGCGGCATCGGGCCATGCTGCCGCTCGCAGGTTTACTGGGAGCAGGCCTGCTACTCTTGGCCGACACCTTAGGCCGCTCGCTGTGGCCGCAGACGCCTATCTCCGCCGCGGCAATGACCGCACTCCTCGGCGCTCCCGCCTTCGTCTGGATTGCCGCCCGTCGCCATGAGTGAAGCCCGCCTCGAGTCGCTCCGCCTCTCCGTGGATTTAGCCGGCCGCACTGTGCTCGATGGCATCGCACTGACGGTCTCCGCAGGTGAAGTCGTCGCCGTGGTTGGCGCCAATGGTGCGGGCAAGACCACCCTGTTAAGGGCTTGTGCGGGCTTGCTGCCTGAAGCCACTGGCGAGCTACGCCTCGGCGAGATCGATCCGCGACGCACCGCCCCGGCGAAACTCGCTAGCCTACGTGCCTACGCGCCGCAGCACCCAACGTCGGCGTGGGACTACACCCTCACCGAGCTCGGCACGCTCGCGCCGTCCCTGGCCGAATACGTCCAGTGGCAAGAACGCTTCGGACTGCGCGCACTGGCGGCGCGCAAACTTTCGGAACTTTCGGGCGGGGAACGGAAGGTCGCCCACCTGAGCCTGACCTTCAGCGCCCTCGGCGACGCCTATGGCAAAGCCTTGCTCTTGGATGAACCCACGACTGCGCTGGACCTCTGTCGAGCCGAGCTCGTGGCGCGCGCGATCCGCGCCAGCGCGCAAGCAGGGGCCGCGGTGCTCGTCGCGACCCACGACCTCGCTTGGGCCCGCACCTGTGACCGCGTCCTCGTTCTAAGCGAAGGCCGCCTCGTCGCGGCGGGCCCGCCCGCCACGGCGCTCACCGCCGAGCTCGTGCACGCGACTTGGGGCGGGGCTTGACCGCGATTGCCGGCAAGGCGTACGGCTGAAGCAAAACGCCGGCGCGAGCCGCGGCGAAAAGGTATTGTTGAGCGAGGCCCGCCGCCGGACCGAAATGCGCGCGGCCAAACTCTTCCAACCGCGCAGGGGCCCAGCCATGAAACCCATAAGCACCCGCCAAGGCTTGGACGACCCAGGTATCCACTGGAAAACTTTCCAAGCGCCCGAAGCCGAAAAGCGCCACGCACGCGGCGACCTTCGGCCCGACGCCCGGTAAACTTTGCAGTTCGGTCAATAAGTCGGCCGTCGATAAAGCCTGGAATTCTTTGGCCCACTGGGGACGCTCGCGCAAACGCTGGGCCGTACCACGCAAGAAGGCCGCCCGATAACCGAGTGCGCAGGCCTTCAGCTGACTGTCCGTGGCGGCGGCCAACTGTGCCCACGTCGGCAAGGCATGAAAACCGCCGCCCAGCGGCTCACCGAGCGTCGTCGCCAACTGCGCGACCATCTGCCGAATCTGGAGGATGCGCTTATTGGAACTACAGAGAAAACCGATGAGGGCCTCCGGCGGGTCTTGGCGCAAGATGCGCAGCCCCGGGTTCGCCGCGATGGCCGCACACAACACCGCATCGGAACGCCAAGGCAACGTCTCCACGAGACTCGCCTGTACGCCGGCCCCATCCAAGTAGGACTGCAAGGCCGCCGCCGGGGTCGCCGCCCCAACGACTCCGCGCCACTCGAGTCCGTTTACGCCCGGGCGCACGCCGGCGACGGTGCGCCCAAAGACGCCCGTCCACACGCCGGCTTCATCGACGTTCCAGCGAAAGGCCTGCCCACCATCGAGCTGTTCGCGTAAAGTCTGCGCGGGCACTGGGTCCGCGAGCTCCAACGGGCGCCAAGCGGTCCAAGCGACAGCCTTCATGGCTTACTTCTGGCCAAGATCCGTGGGCGAACCCCAGAGGAAACTATGCGTCGCGGCCAAGACTTTACCTTGCGCGTCGACGACGGAGAGACGCCAGGCAATCGGCACCCACTTCGCGTTGCCCGCATCCTTGCCCGTGAGACCGATGACATACTCACCCACCGGAAACTGCGGGCGCACCTTCGTCGAGAAAACGTAACGTTCAGGCGCGGTGGCCTCTGTCCGGACGACCTCCAAGACGAGGCGGGCTTCGGCGGGCGGCTCAAAAGCTAACTTCGTGTAAAAGTAATAACCCGCCTGCTCGTGTTCAACCGAGCGAAACACCACGTCCTGACCATGGGTCTCCTTGGCGTAGAACGCCTCGGAAGCACGGGCCACGTCGGCTTCCGAGCGTCGCTTCGGGTGGACATAGGCCACACCGGGCAAATCAACCGCGGAAGGGGGCGGGGAGTCGCAGGCGGTCAGGGCCAGCGCGATGAGCGCGGCCTGCCAACAGGCCATGCCACCCCTGGGCTTCACTTCTTCGACTTCTTCTTGCTGGCGGCGGCGCGGGCGGCCTTGATCCGCTCCTTCTTGCGCTCGAGGTAAGCACGGAGACGACGACGCTTGATAACTTTGTTGGTTTGCTGGCCCATAGTGACTTGCATCCTCCCGCAACCGCCCCCGTGGTCAAGGAGAAGGTGAAAGCAGTCCAACCGCCCCCGGGGAGGGTCGGTTTACGTAAAAGGCCCTTTCTGGCTGCCTGGGTAGGGATCGAACCTACGACCAAGTGATTAACAGTCACCTGCTCTACCGCTGAGCTACCAGGCAGTGCGAAAGGACCTGAATGAAGGCAATAATCGGGCAAGGGTGTCAAACAAAACCCATCGGGGGATTCGCTGACCGCATCGGAAGGGTCTTAACTACCAAAAACCCTAGGAATAACTAAGTAATGAGCGGACTTCGCTGGCTAATCTCTGGACAGGGGGCGGGGGTCTGTCTTGCTTAAGTCGTGATGTCGATGCGCTGGTCCCGAATTCCTGAATCTCCCAACGCCCCCGGCGTCGGCGGTGCCTTCCTCGGCACGTCCGGCGACCTACTGCTCATGGCGGGCGGTTCCAACTTTCCGGCCAAGCCAGCCTGGGAGGGCGGTGCCAAGGTCTGGCATGATACCGTCTACACAATTGGCCCACGGAACCGTAAGTGGACCGCGGCGGGGAAGTTGCCGCGCCCCATCGGCTATGGCGTCGGCATTTCCATTCGCCAAGGCCTGCTGACGATCGGCGGCGCCAACGCTGAACGCCATTATCAAGACTGCTACGTCCTCAGCATCGAAGAAGGCGAACTCAAGGTTCGGCCGTTCCCCTTCCTCCCCCGCCCCCTCGCTTATGCGGCTGGCGCGCTGGTCGGCAGCAAAGTCATCGTCGCGGGCGGCACCGAACGACCCGATGCGACGGCCGCGTCCTCGACCGCTTACGCCATCGACCTCGCTAACCTCACGGGCGGCTGGAAAGAACTGCCCCTCTGGGCCGGCTCTGGCCGCATGCTCGCGCAGGCCGCAGGAACGAAGGATACGTTCTTCCTCTTCGGGGGCGTGGCTTTGACCGCTGGGGCCAAAGGCGCGGAGCGCGAGTACCTGACCGATTGCCATGCCTTTACGCTGGGCAAAGAATGGCGCCGCCTCGCGCCACTGCCACGGCCGATTGCCGCTGCCCCGACGCCGTGCCCCTTTGTCGGCGAACAAGCGCTCCTCATCGGCGGCGATGACGGCAGCTTGGCGGGCAAGGTCGAAGCCGCGAAGCATCCAGGCTTCTCGAAGCAGATTCTTTCGTACGACAAGACGCTCGATGCTTGGCAAGAAGCCGGCGAAGCCCCCGCGGCCTTGCTCACGACGGGCTGTACGAAGTGGAATGGAGGGATTGCGGTCGTAAACGGCGAGATCCGTCCCTGCATGCGCTCTTCTGAAGGTTGGTTAGGCCGCGAAGAATAACGCTTAGGCTGGCAGGCGTCCGACTCAGTGGTATCAACGTGGATACCCCGACATGCCCCTGTCCGCCCTTCGTATCTTCGCCCTACTCTGCCTCGCCCTTCGCTTGGGAGCCAGCGAGGCTTTGCCGGATTTACCCGACCCACTAGGTCGGGCCGGAATGATGGCGGCGGTGCTGAAGGACGCCGAGGGGCAAGAAGTCATCCTCGCCGCGGGCGGTAGCAACTTCCCTGGCAAGATGCCTTGGGACGGCGGCACCAAAGTTTTCTACAAGGACGTCTTTCTGCTGCAGAAGACCGCTGGCAAGTGGGCGTGGCGAAAGGTCGGTGAACTCCCCACGCCTAATGCTTACGCGGCCTTCGCCGCCACGCCCGCACGCGATGGCCTCGTGATCGCCGGCGGCTGTAACGCCGACGGCCACCTGGCCGCGGTGCTCGTGGTGAAGGCCGACGGAAAATGCCTTCCACTGGAAGCAAAACTCCCCGAGCCACGCGCCTACGCCGGCGGCTTTACCATCGGCACACGCTTAATCGTCAGCGGCGGCACGCCGCACCCCACCGCCACGACGGCGCTCGCGACGATGACCGTGCTCGACCTCGCCCGCCCGCACGAAGGCTGGAAGTCGACGGACGACAAAGAAGAGTTTGCCCGAATCCTCCCTTTGGTCGGTGCGGACGAAAACGGCATCGTCCTCTGGGCCGGCGGCTGTGCTTTAAGCGACGACCAAGGTAAACCTGTCCGCGACTACCGCGACGCCCTGACTTACTCCCAGCCCAACCGCCAAGGCACTAAGTTCCATGCGCTCCCCACGCCGCTGGCCGCTTCGGCGGGGCCGGGCATTACCACGGGGCATCACCTCTTCTTCGTCGGCGGCGACGACGGCAAACATTACGGGAAGCCGCCGGCGACGCACCCTGGCCAAGGCACGCAGGTCCTGGCCATCGATACGGAAACCATGGAAGTCCAAGTCGTCGACCAGTGGCCGCACCCCGTAGCGACCGCACCGTTACTGCGGCTCGGCGATGACCTCGTGACTATCAGCGGCGAAACGCGCCCAGGGGTCCGTACGCCCGCCTGCACGCGCTGGACCATTCCCCCCAAGCTACGATGAAGGACGAAGGATTCAACGCCTCCTCAATGCGTACGGCCTGGCTCATTGTCGTCCTGCTCATCCCGGTCGCCCTACTCAACTACCTCGATCGCCAGATGCTGGCGGCGATGAAGGGGTCGATGATGACCGACATCCCGGACATCGGGAGCAAAGCCAACTGGGGCCTGGTGTTAGGCTCCTTTAAGTGGGTCTACGCCATCCTCAGCCCGCTGGGCGGATACCTGTCCGACCGCCTTAACCGTCGCAACGTCATCTGCGCTAGCCTCCTCGTCTGGTCAGCAGTGACTTGGTACATGGGACACGTGCACAGTTTCCCCGAGCTACTCACCGCTCGGGCCCTCATGGGCGTCAGCGAGGCCTTCTACATCCCCGCAGCCCTGGCCCTCATCACTGATTTCCACTTGGGCGAGACCCGCTCGCGCGCTGTCGGTTTTCACCAGATGGGCATCTACTTGGGCGTTATCCTCGGAGGCTTCGCTGGCTTCGCGGCGGAAAGCCCAGACATCGGCTGGCGCGCAGCCTTCGATTGGTGTGGAGCGGTTGGCGTCTTCTACGCGCTCCCGCTCTTCTTCCTGCTCCGCAACCCACCCGTGCGGCCAGATGCCCCGACCGCCGGACCTAGCTTCTTCAGTGCATTCCGAGCGCTCCTCACCAACCGCAACTTCCTCCTGCTGGCCCTCTACTTCACCTTACCGGCGCTAGCGGGCTGGGTCGTGAAAGACTGGATGCCTGACATCCTCCGCGAACAGTTTGGCCTTGGCCAAGGCCAGGCGGGCGTGTCGGCCGTGCTCTATGTCCAGATTGCCTCGCTCATCGGCGTGGGCATAGGCGGTTGGCTGGCCGACCGCTGGATGCGTCGCACCGAACGCGGACGCATCTTTGTCAGCGCGCTGGGTATGAGCCTCTTCCTCCCAGCCCTCTTCGGCGTGGGTAACGCTGGCACGCTCCTCGTCGCCGTCGGCTTCCTGATCCTCTTTGGCCTCGGCTGGGGGTTCTTTGACTGCAATAACATGCCGATCCTTTGTCAATTAGTGCAGCCGGAACTGCGGGCCACTGGCTACGGGCTGATGAACCTCGTCAGCATCAGCTGCGGCGGCTTGGCCGATTGGGGCTTTGGCGTGATGCGTGATGCACACGTCCCCGTGAACGTCATCTTCGGCTCCTTCGCGGCGATTGCTTTACTGTCCGTCGGCGTCGTCTTATGTATCCGACCTAACGCCGCCCTCCGCCGTTAACCCCCTTTCTTATGTCCGCCTTTAAGTTCCATGGGCTCTGTCCCGCCACCCACACGCCCTTCCACGCTGATGGTTCACTGAACCTCGCGGTGGTCGAACGCCAAGCTGAGCACTTACTCGCCCGCAAGATTGACCGCGTCTTCATCGGCGGTACGACGGGTGAAAGCGTCTCCCTGCAACTCACCGAACGCCTCGCCCTCGGCGACCGCTGGGCCGCCGTGGCGAAATCCAGCGGCATCCAAGTCGTCGTCCACGTTGGCGCCAATTGCCTCGCCGACGCCGCGGCCCTCGCGGCCCAGGCGCAACGCAATCAAGCCAGGGCGATCTCGATGATTGCGCCGTCCTACTTCAAGCCGCGTAACGTTGAAGACCTCGTCGCCTGCTGCGCTCAGGTGGCTGCCGCCGCCCCCGAACTGCCGTTCTATTACTACGACATCCCGGCCCTCACGGGGATCAACTTCCCGGTCGACGACTTCCTGAAGCTCGCCGCCCAGCGCATCCCCAACCTTGCGGGCGTGAAGTATTCCAACCCTGACCTCGGCACCTACCTGCTCGGCAAGCGCCTCGCCGGTGGTAAATACGACCTGCCGTGGGGCATCGACGAGTACTTCCTCGCGTCCCTAGCGATGGGTGCACAAGGCGGCGTCGGTAGCACCTACAATTTCGTTCCAGGCCCACTCCAACGCATGATGGTGGCCTTCCCCAAGGGCGACCTCGCTACCTGCCAGCTGGAGCAGGATCGCATGATGCAGGTCATCCGGATCGTCGCCAAACGTGGCTACATGGGCTGCGCCAAAGCGCTGATGACGCACCTCGGCGTCCCGGTTGGGCCGGCGCGGCTACCGAACGCCAATCCCGATGCCGCTGGCATCCAAGCGATGCTCGGCGAACTCGAAGCCATCGGCTATTTCTCATGGAAAGACTAATCGCGCTCTGCCTCCTCCTCCCGGCCGGCCTCACCGCCGCGCCCAAGCCCTCCGAAACGCCGGCGGTGGCGGTTTTTGAGGCGAAGAAGAACATCCCGCACGCTTCCGTCCGCATCCCCGCGTTATTGATGACGGCCAAAGGCACGCTCATCGCCATCGCCGAAGGCCGCGATAAGGCCACCGATCAAGCGGGCAACGACCTGCTCGTCGCGCGCTCCCAAGACCAAGGGAAGTCCTGGTCCAAGCCGACGCTGGCCTATGAACAGGGCGACGACAGCTGCAATAACCCCTGCCTCGTCCAGGACGCCAAGAGCGGCCGCGTCTTCCTCTTCTTCCAAACCTTCCCGGCCGGCGGCAAGGAGTTCGGCGGCCTCCCGGTCGGCCCGAAAGACCCGAAGGGTAACCGCCTGAAGTTCGTAACGTCGGACGACGATGGCGCGACGTGGTCCCAGCCCGTCGATGTGAGCCATGCATTAAAACCGGCGAACGCCGTGACCTGCGCTTCTGGCCCCGGCATCGGCATCCAACTACGGAAAGGTAAATTTGCCGGCCGCTTGGTAATGCCGTTCAACTCCCAAGACGCGCAGCGGAATTTCGTGAACTGGGTCGCCTTCAGCGATGACGCCGGCAAGACCTGGCAACGCAGCGCTGAAGTGCCGCAGGAAGGCATGCAGCTCAACGAGGTGCAGGTCGCCGAAACCGCGGATGGTTCGCTCTACCTAAATTCACGTCGCTGGCGCTCGGGCGCACCCTTGCGCAAGGTTTCTTGGTCCCAAGATGGCGGGGCGACGTGGGCCAAGGCCACGGAAGACGCCACCCTGCCCGAGCCAGTGTGCCAAGGCTCCCTGCTCTCCGCCACGACCAGCGGCCAGACGGCCATCTTCTTCCTGAATCCAGTCGGCAAAGGCCGCGCGAACGGGACGCTCCGTCGCTCCATGGATGGCGGCAAGACTTGGGCTGAATCGACCCTGATCTTCCCCGGGCCCTTTGCCTACAGCTCGATGGCTCAAGTCGGCAAGGACATCGGCGTGCTCTACGAGCCCGCCAGCAATTCCATCGTGCTCTATCGCGTCATCTCCGGCACCAACCTGGAGGGCAAGTGAACCGACTGACGCTGAGCCTCGGGCTTTGCCTTGGGGCCAGCCTCGCGGCCGCGGCTGAACTGCACCCTTGGTTCGGCGATGGCATGGTCCTGCAACGCGACCAGAGCATCCGCATCACGGGTATGGCCGCACCCAGCGGCAAGGTCACGGTTCATCTCGGCACAGAAACAACCACCGTCGAGGTGGCGCCTTCCGGGCGTTGGTCCGTAGTCTTCCCGGCGCGTCGCGCCAACATCCAGCCAACCACCATCGCCGTTGAAGAACGCGGCCAGACGGTGACCATCAGCAACGTGCTCGTCGGGGATGTCTGGATTTGCGCCGGACAATCCAACATGGAGTTCCCGTTGAGTCGTGATGCTGACGCCCCAGCGGAACTCCCGCAGGCCAACCTGGCCTTAGTCAGGCTGCGCAATTATAGCTTCGCGGGGCAGTACCGCTACGCGGCACCGCTGGATGCGGCCACCGTGGCCCAAATGACGGTCGATCACTTCTACTCCGGCCGCTGGGAACCTTGCACGACCAAGTCCGCCGCCCCGCTAAGTGCCGTCGGCTACTACTTCGCTAAGCGCGTCGCGACGGAGACGGGCGTGCCTATCGGGCTCGTTAATTACGCGATTGGTGGCGCCCCCATCGAAGCCTTCATCAGCCGCGAAGCCTTAGCGGACGAGGCGGCCTTCCGAAAGAAAGTCACCGGCAACTGGCTCGAGAACGAAAGCATCGAGGGAAGCTTCGTGCGCCTCCGCGGCCGGCAGCATGTCGGGGCCGCCCAGGATGCACCCGGGGACGATGGCGGCCCAAACCACGGCTTCAAACCCGGCTTCGCCTGGGCCGCTGGACCCGCCCAAGCCACCGACTGCGCGGTCAAAGGGGTCCTTTGGTATCAAGGTGAAAGCAACGCTATCCGTCAGGCGGACATCGTCGAATACGGCGGCTTAATGAAACTCCTCGTGGCCGACTGGCGCCAGCACTGGCACCAAGCGAACCTCCCCTTCTATTGGGTGCAGTTGCCATCCATCAACGAACCAGCCCGAAAGTTTTGGCCGGAATTCCGCGAGGTCCAACGTCAGTTGACGACAGAGATTACCAATAGTGGGATGGCCATCGCGCTCGACGTCGGCACGCCGAAGGACGTCCACCCGCGCAACAAACGTCCGGTGGGCGAACGCCTGGCCCTGCTCGCACTCCGCGATCTCTACGGACGGAAGGACGTTGTCGCCGAAGGCCCCGTGGCCATCGACGCGCGGCAAACGGGAAAAGACGTCCACATCCGCTTCCGCTCAGCGGCCGGGCTAACGCTAGCAGGCCCGCTGCCGGCCCTCGTCGAAATCCGACTGGCAAACGCCACGGCCTTCCACGCAGCGCCCACCGTGCGCATCGAAGGCGATGCAATGGTCATCGCGGCCGAAGGTCTGGTCGCCGAGATCCGCTACGCTTGGCACATGAACGCAGCCGCCGCCCTGCGCAATGGGGCCGGTCTCCCCGCCGGACCCTTCTGGCTCAAGGTTTCGGAATAAAGTCCGCCGACTCGCCCGCCGCGCCGTTATAGAAGCCGTCCATCGCCGCGGCGAGGTACTCCTTCACGTCCTTCGCCAAGAAAGAGCCAAAACTGATTTCTTGGCCCGCTGAAGCCAAGACGATGGCACTGACGGCGCTACCGTTCGAGCGGGCGCCACGGTAGGCCAAAGAGACCCGAATCGTCTCGCCGACCGCCAAACGCCAAGTCCAGCCGACCAAGGGGAATAAGCGAAACCGGACGGTCGCCTGCGCGTCTGCCAGCCGAACGGTATAGCGACTGAGGGTGAACGCGAAGCCGACGGCAAAAAAAATCGAGTAGAACGCCGATAGCCCCAAGTAATGCCCAAGGGTCGGGTGCGTGACGAGCTGATGGTTCACGCGGACCGCGCCTTGGGAGAGTCCATAGAACATGAACCCGCAATGGACCGTGGTAAAGGCCAGCCAGAACCAACCGAACCAAGTACCCTGCCGCGTGACATAGACCTGCTCGGTGCCTTCGATACGCTGGCTAACCTTGGGATGTGTCGCGCCGACGGGCAAGGCACTGACAATCACCTGGCCGCCCCCTTCGTCTTGTGCCGTCTGGCACCACGGGCACGTCACCTTACCATCGACGAAGCGTGTTCGTGGGATCCCGCGTTCGCACTCAACGCACGATACAGAGTCATCACGAGGCAGCGGCGGCGTCTGACCAAGCATGGGATCAGCTTAAGCCCTCCAAGAGTTGCCAGCAGACCAGTTTCTGGCGCGGCATATGGAAGGGCCCCTTCCACATGTTCCCCTTGAGCTCGGTCGTCGGGCGACCTTCGCGGTCTAGGTAACCGTACCACTCACCGCCTTCGCGGTCCGGGAAGTGCGCGTAGGACCAGTCGTGCACTTGGCGGTGCATCTCGGCGTACTTCGGATCGCCGGTCATCACGTGGGCCAAGAGCGTGGCGATGATGGCCTCGTTGTGCGGCCACCAGAACTTCATGAAGTGCCAATACTCCTGGATCGGCTTTCCGTAGAGGTCCACGAAGTAGAGGATGCCGCCGTGCTCGCGGTCCCAGCCGCGGGCCCACATCCAATCAAGCATGTCGAGCCCCAGTCGCTTCATGGACTCATCGCCGAGGTGGCGGGCTTCGCGCAAGATGAACCAGGCCGCCTCAATCGAATGACCAGGATTGAGGAGCCGCCCGTCGAAGTGGTCGTAGATTTCGCCATTCGGCCCCACGGCCTCCATGACCACCTTCAGGTCTGGCTTCACGAAATCGACCTGAATCTCGGCGATCGCTTCGGCGGCCCACTGCGTCAGCGTCTTACCGCGGACGAAGATATCGCCGAGGTCGGCGCGCATGTCCTGGGCCGTCACCAACGTCATCATCAACGGCGATAGGCCCTTCATCGGACGCGTCTCCGGCGAGGTCTTCGGTGCGATGTGGCCGGGCTCGCGGTTGAACTTCAAAAAGAGGTCGAAGGCGGCGATGGCTCGTTCCTTCCACTGCCCCTGACCCGTGGCATGGAAGAGGGCCGCGTAGGCGATGGCGGCGAAGCACTCGCTGAAGACGTAGCGACGCATGCGCAGCGGGTCGCCCGCCGCCGTCACGGTGAAGTGTAGCTTACCCGTGAGGTCCGGACAACGGTCGTGCAGGAAATTACCGCAGGACAAAGCGGCTTCGAGCCATTCTGGCCGCGGCTCCACTGTGTTATAGAGGTTGGCGAACGTCCACGCCGCGCGGCCTTGGAACCAGACGGACTTATCGGAATCAAGCAGTTCGCCGTGGCGACCGAGTGCAGTATAGATACCCCCATTCGCCCGATCCAGGCCATGCTTCAGCCAGAACGGGATGACGTCCTGCAGGAGCCCATCGCGGTAGGCCTGCAGGAGTTCCGGGCGACGCTGCTGGAGGTAGGGAGTCACGAGAAGGGATGTAGTCGCAATCGCAGGCAGGTCAACGCAGGTCCCTTAGCGCGGCACGACCGATTGATGGCGGACCTGGCCCTCAGCGTCGAAGAAACGGAGCACCAGTTGATCGCGGGCAAAGTCCAAGGCCGTAAACCCAGGATAAGCGCCGATGAATTCGGACCCCTGACCTGACCCCGTCGGGTATAGGTCGGAGCCATTGCCGCAGGTGACGTAGGCCACGCCCTTCTCCTTCACCAGCTCGGCATGGTGGTTATGTCCATTCAGGTAAAGCTGCACATGGTACTTCTCCAGCAACGGCGTGAGGCGGCGCGCATACTCCGGCTCCGTCAGGTGGACCCCTTGACTCCGAATCGGCAGGTGGCCAACGACAACCTTCCAGCGGGCCGGCTTAGCGAGTTCGGCTTCAACCCATGCCCATTGGGCCGCGGTCTCTCGCTCGGCCTCGGCGCTGAAGTAGCGGCGATTCCACAACGGGCTTAGCGAACAGGCGTCGAGCACGATGACGCGGACATCTTGGGCGGGGAAGTGCTGGGTGAAGTAGCGAGCCGGCATCACCCAGCGCCCCTTAGACTTGGCGGCGTAATCGATTTCCGCCTGGGCCGTCGTGTCATGATCGTGGTTTCCCAGGGAAGCAACCCAAGGCACCTGCAACGAGGGCGCGACGTACACCTGCTCAAAGGAGGTGGCCCAACGCGGATCCTCCGCGGACTTCACGCCGTTGGGATAGAAGTTATCGCCAGTCGTCAGGATTGCTGCAATCGGCTCCTTGGCGGCCTGCGCGGCCATCGCTTTCGCCACCGCCCGTTGCAGGTCGGCGTTTTGCCGCACCAAGGAATACTGACGCTCGAGGTCCGGATCGGCCCAGCCCCAATCCCCGAGGACGAACATCCGTTCCACCGCTGGTTCGGCCGCGGCAGCCACGAGGGCAAAGAAACAAAAGGCCAGGGGGCGAAGCACGGACACACTTTGACGGCAGGCCGGAGCACGGCAAGCCCTTGCCCAGCGAAGGATTTCGGACCAACCTGTCGACATGCGCCCCCTGCTCGCCCTGCTCCTAGCCCCCTGGGCCCTCTTCGCTGATGGCCAGAAATTCAGCGTCGATTACCCAATTTCCTCTCTCCCGAGCGGGTTCGCCTTTGCGATGACCTATAACCTCTGGATTCCGGATGGCGTGAAAACCATCCGGGGCGTCATCGTCCATCAACACGGCTGCGGTGAGGGGTCGAATAAAAGCGCCGTCACCGCGGCCGATGACCTCCACTGGCAAGCGCTGGCCCGCAAGTGGAACTGTGCCCTACTTGGGCCTGTCATTCATCAACCCGAAGCCGCCAACTGCCGACTCTGGTGCGACCCGCGTAATGGCTCAGAGCGCGCCTTCCTAATGGCCTTGGACGACCTGGCCCAGCGCTCGGGGCACCCTGAGCTCGCCGAGGCCCCCTGGTGCCTCTGGGGACACAGCGGCGGGGGCTTCTGGTCCAGCATCCTGCAGGCGAAGTACCCCGAACGCATCGTCGCCATCTGGTTCCGCTCGGGCACGGCGTACAGCGCTTGGCAAAAGACGGCGGACCCTAAACTCGTTGGACAGGTCCCCTTCGTCGACCTTCCGGCCGCGGCTTATGAAATCCCGATGATGGCTAATCCGGGCGCCAAAGAAAACGGCGACCAGCGTTTCAACGGCGCTTGGACCGGAACGCTGGCGATGTTCAAAGCCTATCGCGCGAAAGGTGCGCCCATCGGTTTCGCCCCAGATCCGTTGACCTCACACCAGTGCGGTGACCAACGCTACGCCGCCCTCGCCTTCTTCGACGCCTGCCTCGCCCTGCGCTTGCCGGCAAAGGGTACGACGCTCCGCAAGATTGACCAAAGCCAAGCCTGGCTCGCCCCCTTACTCGGCGACGCCGCCGTGCCGGCGGCTGATTACAAAGGCAACGTCGCGGAGGCGAATTGGTTGCCGAATGCGGCGTTCGCGAAGGCCTGGACGGAATACGTGAAGACCGGCGCGACGAGCGACACCACCCCACCCGATGCGCCCTTCCGCGTCACCACGCGAGCGACGGCCACGGGTATCGAAGTGACGTGGGATGCGCACGCTGACCTTGAGAGCGGCCTGCGTCAGTTCATCGTACTGCGCGACGGGCAACCCGTAGGGCGCGTCCCAGAAAAGCCGGCCAATCCTTTTGGCCGGCCCCTCTTTCAAAACATGAGCTACGGGGATACGCCAGGGCTTCCGCTCGCGCAGATGCGTTTCGTGGACAAGGCCGGTCCGTCCGCGAGCCGCTACCAGGTCGTCGCTATCAATGGCGTCGGGCTGGAATCGGCCCCCTCCAAGTAAGCCCACAAAAAGGGCCGCCCTAGCGGGCGGCCCTTGAGGCGAACGTGCGCGCGCCGGGTTACTTCGTCCAGCGCATCGTGCTGCCGGCGTAGATCGCGTGCTGGCCGAGCTCTTCTTCGATGCGAAGGAGCTGGTTGTACTTGGCGACGCGGTCGGAGCGGCAGAGCGAGCCGGTCTTGATCTGGCCGGCATTGAGGGCGACGGCGAGGTCGGCAATCGTCGCATCTTCCGTTTCGCCGGAGCGGTGGGAGATGATGGCAGAGTAACCAGCGCGCTGGGCCATGGCCACGGCGTCGAAGGTTTCGGTGAGCGAACCAATCTGGTTCACCTTCACGAGGATTGAGTTAGCGGTCTCGGTCTTGATGCCGCGCGAGAGGAACTCGGTGTTGGTGACGAAGAGGTCGTCGCCGACGAGCTGGGTGTTGGCACCCATCGCGACGGTGGCGGACTTCCAGCCCTTCCAGTCAGCCTCGGAGAAGCCGTCTTCGATCGAGACGATCGGGTAGCGCTTCTGGAGGTCCTGGTAGAACTTGATCATCGCCTCGGAGTTGCGCTGCGACTTGTCGGACTTGTGGAAGGTGTACTTGCCGGTCTTCTCGTCGAAGAACTCGGAGGCGGCGACGTCGAGGGCGAGGAAGACTTCCTTGCCGAGCTTGTAACCGGAAGCCTTGACGGCCGCGGCGATGGCTTCGAGGGCGGCTTCGTTGGAGGCAACCTTCGGGGCAAAACCACCTTCGTCACCGACGGAAGTCGAGAGGCCTTGGGCCTTGAGGACCTTCTTCAGCGCGTGGAAGATTTCCGTGCCCATGCGGAGGGCTTCGCTGAAGGACTTGGCGCCGCTGGGGACGACCATGAATTCCTGGATGTCAACGGGGGCATCGGAGTGCGCGCCGCCGTTCATGATGTTCATGAGGGGCACGGGGAGGACCTTGGCGTTCGTGCCACCAATGTAGCGGTAGAGAGGCTGGTTCAGGGCGATAGCGGAAGCCTTGGCGACGGCCATGGAGACACCGAGGATGGCGTTGGCGCCGAGCTTGTTCTTATTCTTGGTGCCATCGAGCTTGAGCATGGCGTGGTCGATGCCGACCTGATCCTGCGCGTCGACGCCTTCGAGCATCGGGGCGATCTCTTCGTTCACATTAGCGACGGCCTTGAGGACGCCCTTGCCATTGTAGCGCTTCTTCGGGTCAACGCCCTTCGGGAAGGACTTGGCGCTCACGTCGGAGTCGCGGAGTTCATGGGCTTCGTAGGTGCCCGTGGAGGCGCCGGAGGGAACGGCGGCACGGCCGAGGGCGCCGCAAGCCAGACGGACGTCGACTTCGATGGTCGGGTTGCCGCGGGAATCGAGGATTTCGCGGGCGTTGATTTCGGTGATATGGGTGCTGCTCATGTTAGGAAATACGCTCATAGGGGTAAGGACAACCGATGGGAGTGAGCGAGAAAAAAGGTGGGGCGAGGCCCCACGGGGCAGGGCAAAAAAGAACCCCAGCCGCAGCCGGCTGGGGTTCTTAAAGTGGTGGGAGTAGAAGAACTCGAATCTTCGACCTCCTGAATGTCAATCAGGCGCTCTAACCAACTGAGCTATACCCCCAAAAAATCGAAAGGTGAACAAAGGGAACAGAAAGGCGGCTGGCAAGCCTTCAGTGCACGTCCCCCAAGTAACGGGCGGAGCCATCCTGGAGCGACTGGGCGATAATCGCCCCTAACCCCTGCGGGGAAAGGGGGTAATCGGCTAGTTTTTCCAAGGGAATCCACTCGAAACCGATCTGCCGGCGATCAGTGGTCAGGCCACCGCCAATCGGCGAAAAATCGCTGCAGGCGCAGTGAAAGACCGCCTCAACCTGATGGAAACGTCCATGAATGCGGTGCATACCATGATTTTTGCCCACATACTCCCGGAGGTAGACCAGGCGCCCAGGAACAACCTTCAAGCCGAGTTCCTCGAAAACCTCCCGTTGGACGGTATCGGTCAACGTTTCGCCATGCTCCTGCCCACCGCCTGGCAGGACCAAAAACTCCCCCTCATCCGTCCGGACCCGCACAACCAACAAGTCTTGGCCCCGTAAAATCACCGCGCGGGCCGCCGTGCGGACGGTCGGTGGACCAGGACGGGAAGACGAAGAAGAGGCCACCCCGACAGGGTGGCCTCAAGGCATCGTTCTGGAAAGCCGGAAATCGGCTTAGCCGAGCAACTTCTCGTCGATCTCGTGATTGCCGTGCACGGCCTTCACGTCATCGAGGGACTCCAAGGCGTCGATGAGTTCCATCACCTGTTTGGCGATAGCTGCGTCACCGACCGGCACCGGGATACTCGTGACATAGGCAATTTCGCTGGATTCAGGCTTCAGCGATTTTTCCTGCAAGGCTTTGGCAACGGAGTCGTAGGAAGCGATGGCGCACAGCACTTCATAGTGATCACCATGGTTAATGATGTCATCGGCCCCGGCCTCGAGGGCGAGCTCCATGAGCTGATCCTCCGAGATTTGCGCGGCCCCAATCAAGATTTGGCCTTTGCGCTGGAAGCTATGGGAGACGGCGCCCGTCTGGGCCATGTTCCCGCCGTTGTCGTTGAAGGCTTGGCGCACTTCGGCCGCCGCGCGGTTCTTGTTGTCCGTCGTGACTTCCACGATGATGCCAACCCCACCGGGGGCGTAGCCTTCGTAGGTAATCTCTTCGTAAACGACGCCGGGGATTTCGCCGGTGCCCTTCTGCACCGCACGCTTGATGTTGTCCGACGGCATGTTCGCCGCGCGGGCCTTATCCATCAAAGTCCGGAGCCGAGCGTTCGTCTCGGGACTACCGCCGCCGGCGCGCGCAGCGAGCGAGATTTCTTTTGCCAGCACGGAGAAAATCTTGCCGCGCTTAGCATCAATGACGGCCTTATGCCGCTTGGTCGTGTGCCACTTGCTATGACCTGACATGGTGGGATGGGGTTGGGGGGAAATCAGCCTTTAGCCTTCTTCGGACGGGCCTCGACCACGACCACTTCAGCCGTGGGATTCTTGGTCAACTTGGCCTGCAGGATGGTTAAAAGGTTCTGCACCGTCATGTAGAGCGGCAAGGCCGCTGGCAGGGAGTAACAGATGACTGGGAAGACTAAGGCCATCGTGTACATGATGGTCTTCTGCGTGTCGTCGGCGGAAGGGTTCGGCGTCATCTTCATCGAGATCCACATGGTGACACCCATGAGGACGGGGAGGATGTTCACGCCGAAACTACCAATATGGAAGACGGTATCGGGCGCAGCGAGGTCATGGATCCAAAGGAAGGATTCCAAGCGAAGTTCCACCGTGGTCTGGAAAGCGGTGTAGAGGCCAAAGAAGACGGGAATCTGAATCAGAATCGGCAGACAGCCCGCGAAGGGGTTGATCTTATGCTCCTGGTAGAGCTTCATCATCTCCTTATTCAGTTTCTCGGAGTTGTCTTTGTACTTCTCGCGCAGGTCCTTCATCGGACCAGCGAACTGCTGCATCTTCAGGGCACTGCGCTGCTGCGCGGCGGTCAGCGGCCAGGTGATGACCTTGATCAGCACCGTGAGGATAACAATGGCCCAACCCCACGACCAACCGCCGGTCCAGGTGAGCAAGGCATGCACGCCACCCAAGCAGGCCAAGAGGAGTTTGCAGATGGCCCCAAAGGAAATGAAACCGAGAATCTTCGAGAACTGCAGGACGGCGACTTGGCCATCGGCCAAGGCCGAAACGCGGGCGTACTCCTTCGGGCCCACAAAGAAATTACCCTCGGTCGTAATGGAGGCGTCGCCCGCGACGGGGCTATCCCAATAGGCAAAGGCCTGAATACCATGAGTATCCTTGGTCAAGTCCACCGGGCGGGCCAGCAGTTCAGCCCGCGTGCCGCGGCTGGCGGCGTCGACATGGATGATGGAAGCAAAGAACTGATTGCCCGAAGAGACCCACTGGTAGGGCTTACCAACCGCAGCGGCGGGGTGCTCAACTTCGGCCTTGTGGGCGCCGAGACCAAAGAATCCGGAAGAGTCCTTAAAGACATCGGTACCAACGCGCGTCAGGTCATCGCCATCATGGGCCAAGACCGAAATATACTGATTGGCGGTATCCCCCGTGGTGAAACCCCAGCAGCCAGTGGCGTGCCAAACGCGGCTAGCGGCGACACCGGGAGTCGGCGGCACGACCTTGGTGCTGAAACGGATCGCGTAGGGCTCTTCGCCTTCCTTCTCGCCGAGGTTCAAGGAGAACTGGCGAATCACCCGGGTACCGTCGGGCAATTTTCCGGTAAAGGTGACGGCACGCGCCTTCTCGTCGACGGTCGCGGTGAAGTCGGAATAGACTGGCTCGACCTTATTCGTCAGGGTGTTGCGCACGCCGAGGGCGAGGGCGGAGTCCTGGTTATTATCGTTAAAGACCACCTTCGCCTTCCGCTCGGTGTCGGCGAACTGCTTAAGGAGCTCGACCTTCTCGATGGCGCCGCCACGGGAGGTGAAGGTGACCTTGACGAAGCCGTTTTCGAGCGTGACGCGCTTGGCATCGGCTGGATTGATGGCGACCACGGCGCCAGGGGCGGGCGCGACCGGGGCAGCGACCGACGGAGCGACCTTGCCTGGGGCGGCGGCGGCTTCCAAGACCTTCCGGTCGCCTGGGGCGACCGGGACGGGCTTCGGGGCGTTTAAGACGTAGAGGAACAGGGCCAGCGAGACGCAGCCGAGACCTAGAAAGAGATTCTTGCGATCCATGGAAAGTGAAGCGTTGGCGTAGGGAATAGCCCCGCCGGGTGCAAGGCACAAGGCGACCCAGCCCAGTTTACCGAAGGTTTAGCCCGCCCAGCAGGCCCCTTCGGCCCGTTTACGACCCCGGCTTGGAGGCCGGGATTTTCGCCAAATCCGCCGGGACCTGATCGGCGGGGTAGGTCGGGAAGGTCAATTCCAACAAAGCGATGAACGGTACCGTGAACTTCGTCTGGCCACCGGAGCGGTCCACCAGGCTGGTCACGGCGACCGTGGTCGCCCCTTGCTGCGCGACGATGTCCAAGCATTCCTGCACGCGGCCACCGCGAGTGACGACGTCTTCGGCGATCAGAACGCGCTCGCCGGGACGGAAGGTGAAGTTACGGCGCAGGACCAAGCGGTCGTTCTCCTTCTCGACGAAGATGAAACGGACTCCGAGCTGGCGGGCGAGTTCTTGCCCGACAACGAGGCCGCCCATGGCTGGAGCCAAGACGACGTCGCAAGGATGCGCCGCCAACTTGGGGCGGAGCAGTTCGATCAGGCGCGTGACCTTATCCATGTACTGGCAAACCTGAGCGCACTGGAAGAAGTGGCCGCTGTGCAAGCCGGAGCGCAGGACGAAATGGCCCGTCAGCAGGGCGCGGGAGTCACGGAAGATTTGGAGGACCTCTTCTTGGGACGAACTCATGGTGAGGTTGGTCTAATGCCCCCGCGCGGCCAAGGGCGAGGCGATATCCTAAGGACCGTGCAAAATAAGAAAGGGTCGACCATGCCAAAACAGCGGTTATCCCTCCCCTACCCGCACCCATGGAAACCCCCGCCGCCGCTGACAGCCCCGCCGCCCGTGCCCGCGCCACCCTCATCTGGGTGACCTTAGGCTTCATGCTGCTGCCCGCCGGCCTCTTTCTCTGGCTTAACCGTGCACCCGCCGTCGACCCAGCCAACGTCTGCAAGATGGTCTGGATTCCCGGCGGGGAGTTCCGCATGGGCACCGGCAACGTTGATGATAAGCACAAGGAAGAAGGCCCGGCTCACAATGTGCAGGTCAAAGGCTTCTGGATGGATGAAACGGAGGTGACGAACACGCAATTTGCCGCCTTCGTCCAAGCCACGGGCTATGTCACGGATGCCGAAAAAGACCTGAGCGCCAAAGACTTCCCCGACGCCCCAGCCGAATACCTCAAGGGCGGCTCACTGATCTTTAAGCGCGTCCAAGGCGTCGACCCATTTCAATGCGGCACCAGCGGCAACCTGCCTTGGTGGAAGTTCACCGCTGCCGCCACGTGGCGTACGCCCGAAGGTCCGGGCTCTTCAATCGAGAAGCGCATGAACTATCCCGTCCTCTGCCTCACCTGGAAAGATGTGCACGCGTTTGCGGCTTGGGCTGGCAAGCGGCTACCCACCGAAGCCGAATGGGAATTTGCGGCGCGCGGCGGCCTCAAAGACATGCCGTACGTCTGGGGCCAAGAAGAACGCCCGAATGGCAAATACATGTGCAACCACTGGCAAGGGCCGTTCCCCGCCACGGACACTGGGGAAGATGGCTTCCTCAACGTGGCCCCTGCGGCAAGCTACCCGCCAAACGGTTATGGCCTCTACGATGTGGCCGGCAATGTCTGGGAAATGTGCGAGGATTGGTATCACCCCGATTTCTATAAAATTTCCCCCGCGGCCAATCCGCTCGGGCCGGCCATCGGCTACGACCCCGAGCAGACGGGCTTCGGCCAACACGTCATCCGCGGCGGCTCGTGGCTCTGTGACGTCGGCTACTGCTTCCGCTTCCGCGTCGGCTCCCGCCAAGGCCTCGATACGCTGACGTCGACCAACCACGTGGGCTTCCGCTGCGTGGCCGACCGTCCGGCGCCGGGCACCCAGAAGTAAGCCTTACTTCTTTTCTTGGTAGTCGAGGTCCTTGCCGTAGGTCTCATCCATCTTCCAAAGGGCCAAGAAGGCCGCGCTAAAGCACACGACGCCCAAGATCAGGCCAGCGGTCGATGGTGCATAGTTTGGGGCTTCCTTCGTGCCGATGAGCATCGTGAAACAGAAGGTCAGCAGCACCAGTGAGCCGCGGGCAAAGTTCGGAACGGTTGTCGCCACGGTGGCGCGCAGGTTGGTGCCGAACTGCTCGGCCGCAATGGTGACGAATAACGCCCAATAGCCCATGCCGAACCCCATCAGGAAAATCAGCCGATAGTAACCGGCCGTGGTCCAACCGTCGGCGCCGTAAAGATAAACCCCCACACAGAGGAGACTGAACAGGAGGAAAGCGCCGACGACTTTCTTGCGTGACTCCAGCAGCTGACTAGCGATACCGCTCGCGAGGTCGCCAAAGGTCAGGCCGAGGTAGAATGCGGCCACGGCCCAATTCGTCTGCACCTTCTCACCCTGGATACCCGCAGCGGGCGCGAAGACCGTGGCGGCACGCTGGACCAAGATGCCAATCATAAACCAGGTCGGCAGGCCGATGAGCACGCAACGCGCGTACCGCGTGAAGCGTTCGCGGTTCGTAAAAAGGGCCAGGAAGTTACCGCGCGCGACGGAGCCGACGTCGGTCGACTCCTTCGCGTGCTGGAACATGCCGGACTCGTGCACGCCAATCCGCATGGCGAGCAAGGCCAGGCCGAGACCGCCGCCGATAAAGTAACTCATCCGCCAACCGGCCGTGCCGAAGACGGCACCGATGGCATCGACCTGCTCCGCCATGAAGCCAGCGACGACCGCCCCAAAGACACCCACCGTCGCCACCAAGGCAGTTCCGTAACCGCGGCGCTCCTTAGACAGCGTCTCGGAGACGAGCGCGATACAACCGCCAAGCTCGCCGGCGAGCCCGATACCGGCAATAAACCGCCAGGCCGCATAGGCTTCGAAGGTGTCGACCATCCCGTTGGCGATGTTCGCGATGGAATACAGCAGGATGGAACCGAAGAGGGTCGTCAGACGGCCCATGCGGTCGCCAAGGATGCCGAAGAAGATACCGCCGAGGAGCATACCTGCCATCTGCCAAGAAAGTAGGTCCTTATACCAAGGCGCCCCCGAAATAAGGCTCTCCAATCCTAACCCGCCATCTTTCAGCGGGCCGAGGCTCTTCTCACG
The DNA here is from genome assembly GCA_903925205.1 of uncultured Opitutia bacterium. Lineage (GTDB taxonomy): Bacteria > Verrucomicrobiota > Verrucomicrobiia > Opitutales > UBA953 > UBA953. The sequence goes on from CAIYEN010000010.1 coordinate 35,528, forward strand.
CACCGTCATGAAGAGCGTGAGGTCGTAGATATCAACGAAGTAGCCCAGGGCGCCGACAATCACGGCCGGCTGCAGGAGGTCGCGCCACAACGGACGCGGGGCGGACGAAAAATCGGGCTCTCTCATGGGGATGGGGTCAGGCCTTCAAACCATGCAGGTTGGCCATCGAAATACCAGAAAGCATTGCGCCCGTGACGCCCAGGAACCCTTGGTCCGTCCCAATCAGGAAGAGGTTAGCGACGTCCGTCCGGCCATCCCGACGCTTCGTCGGAGCCCCATAGATGGCCCCGTTCAGGTGCCCCGTGAACTTACGCACGGTACGCGGGGTGAAGACGTCCGTCGAAGTCTGGGCGGCCGCATGGACCGCATCGGGTACTACCGGCAAGTGCGCCCGGGCCACGCGATTAAGCCGTGTGCACCAAGCCTCCTTCTGGGCGAGGTACTCGGCTTCGGGCAAACGACACCAGGCGTCGTGGTTCGCTAAAGCGGTGACGCGCAACCAGCCTTCATCGAGCGTCCGGCCTGGGCCGTACTGGTAATTATTCGGAATGCAGATCACCCCCGAACGCGGGTCCACGAGCTCACCCGGTGCCCGGTAGGAAAAACGCTCATCATCACAGAAGAAGATGATGGTATCCTTCCAGCCAAACCCCGCAAAGGCCTGCGGCTCGTAGGTGGTAATGGTCTCCGCGTAACCGAGGCGGCCAACCTCACTCGCGCCGACGAGCGGCACCTGATCGGAACGCAGGCGCAAGGTCTCGACGGCGCCGGCCGAAGAATACACGCGCTCAGCGGTGACCTCCGTGCCGTCGTCCAAGGTAAGCGCCGCCACGCGATTGCCACGGACCTCCAGGCGCTGGACGCCGCACTTCATGCGCCGCTCGACGCCGTGCTCACGACAGCGGTCGATGAGTAAACGAATGACTTGGCGAACCCCAATGAACGGCCGCGCGAAGCCTTCTTTAAACAAAGAGCGCCACATGACCGCGAACTGCGCGACCTCAATGTCGTCTTCGACCGCACTGCCATAGAAACAAGTCGGCAACAGGAGCATGTCGCGCAGGAGCGGGTCGCCGAGCCGTTCGTCGAGCAACGCCCGCGCCGAGCCGCCGGGCGCTTCTAAGGCCGCCTCATCCAGGCCCGACAGGTAGGCATCCAGGGCGCGAAAGCGGTCGATGGCCTGTGGAAACTCGCGGGCGACGTCTGCTTCGAAGTCAGCAAAGCAATTGTTCACCCGAAGATTCCGGCCCGCCATGGTCACCCGCGAACCAAGCTGTGGACAAAGGTCGAGTTCTTCGCGACGGATGCGAAGCTGGCGCATCAGTTTGACCAAAGGCGCACCCTTGGTGCCCTCGGGCACCCAATTGGTGAGCGCGTGCAGGCCCACGTCGTACTTGCGCTGCCCACGCGCGTAGAAGGAATTAAGGCCGCCAGCGGCATTGTGCCGCTCGAGGACGAGGACCTTCTGCCCGAACATCCCGAGACGCACCGCCGCGGCGAGGCCGGACATGCCTGCACCGATAATAACCGCATCGTAATGGGAACTCGCGACGCTCACGGGGTTACAGTCCGCCACCTTGGGCAAGGGTCAAGCGAACGCATCAGGGCGCGCTCAACTGCAGGACTTCCTCCGCGGCGCGGATGACTTGGTCGGCCGTGATGCGGGCGAGGGCCCGGTCCATCCGCCGACGATAGTCCTCCGCCAGTTCGCCCTCATAGGCCGTGGTATCAACGCGCACAATGCGATGCAGCACCCCCCAGGGACGGGCGCGGATGTAGTCCGACGGGCCAAAGACGCCCACCACCGGCGTATTCACGGCCGCCGCCAACTGGAGGATGGGGGAATCGGCCCCCAAAAAGAGGCGGGCTTCGCTAATTAACTTGGCCAACTGCGGGACACCGAGGCCGCCCCGAGTCGGCTGCGCAAACGGCCCGATGAGCCCACAAAGGGCCTCCGCCATGATGCGTTCGGTGGAAGACGTCCCAGCAGAGACAACGATGCGGTCAACCTGGCGACTAGCGACCAGTTCCCGGCCGACCTTAGCCCACTTATCAATTTCAAAGACTTGCTCGGCGCGCGAGGCGCCGGGGTGGAGCACCGCATAACGACGCGGCTCCACCAGAAGGCCATGCTCCTCCATGCGCGAGGCCGCGTACCATAAGCCGGGCACTTCCTGCCCCAAACCCAAGACCGCGCTCAGCACTGCGTGATCGCGCGAAGCCTCGTGCGGATCGACGACCGAGCCCGTCACGACCTGATGGAACCACGGGTACAGCCCAATGGGGGGCCGACCTGCACAGGCCCGTTTACCGGCGCCACTCCAAGCGACGAGCCGCCGCGACAAGGAGTCCCCGCCTAAGGCCACCGCCACCTCAAAGCGCTGGCGACGCAAACCGTTCAAAAAAGCCCACGCCTCCCAGCCGCTTGCGTGCGCGTCCAAACTGATGATTTCGTTGACGACGGGACACCCCGCGAGGCCCGCTTCGCTGCCAGGCGAAGTCACGAAGGTGACCGCAGCCGCAGGATGGCGCTCCTTGAGGGAACGAAAGGCGGCCGTGGTGGCGAGGGCTCCGCGCAAGCCGGAGAACTTGACCACCAGGATACGCATCAGGAGATGCCCTGGGCTTGATTATCCCAGAGCCGACGGAAGAGCTCGTTCGTGCGATAAACTTCCTCGCGCGGGCCATCAGCGACGATGCGACCGCCGTCAAAGACGAGGACGCGATCCACGTCGCGAATGGTGGAGAAACGGTGCGCTACAATCAGCGTCGTGCGCCCCTTCATCAACTGCGCGAGCGAGTGCTGAATGCTCCGTTCGGTGTCGGTGTCTAAAGCGGAAGTAGCCTCGTCGAGAATGAGAATCGGCGCATCCTTCAAGAAGGCCCGGGCGATGGAGACGCGCTGGCGCTGCCCGCCCGAGAGGCGTGAACCGCGCTCCCCCACCAGCGTCGCAAAACCCTGGGACTGCGCCTCGATGAACTCGAGGGCACCCGCTAAGCGCGCCGCCGCCTGGACCTCGGCATCAGTGGCGGAGGGTCGGCCTAAACGAATATTCTCGGCGATGGTCTCGTTAAACAACACCGGCTCTTGCGAAACCAAGGCGATGTTGGCACGAAGATCCGCCTGCTTCACGGTGCGTAAATCGTGCCCATCCACCCGAATGACCCCGGACCGGGGATCAAAGAAACGCGGCACTAAATTGACAAAGGTACTCTTGCCCGCGCCACTCGGACCCACCAACGCCACAGACTGACCGGCCGGAATGCGCAGGGTGACATCGCTCAGCACAGCTTCCGCGCCATAGGCAAAGGTCAGGCCCTCGAGACTGAGTTCCCCGCGGACACGCCCCAAGGCCTGAGCGTCTAACGCATCGTCCACTTCAATGCGGGCCTCCAGAATTTCGGCCAAACGCTCCAAGCCTGGCTCCGCCATGCTCATCCGGCTACTCACATAGCCGATACGCTTCAACGGGCCGTAGGCCATATAGAAGGCGGCAATCAGGGCCAGCAGCTCCTCAAAACGGAAACCAATGCCGGCACCAACCCCAATGGCCAAGGCAATGCCGATGGCCGCGGAGATTTCCAACATCGGGGACAAAGCTTTCTCGTAGCGAACCAACTTGGCCTGAATCCGCAGGCCTTCGCGGCTGGCCGCGTCGAAGCGGGCGCACTCACGCTCCTGGAGGCCATAGGCCCGCACCTCGCGCGCCGACTGCAAATTCTCGACGGCAATCCCGTTCAGGTCAGACGCCGAAGCCAAGCCGGAGCGCGCGCGCTTTTGAATGGCCATACCGATATAACGGACGAAGAAGACCGCCAGGGGCACGACGAGCAGGCAGCCCAAGAACCAAAAGCCATCGGGCTTGGAAAGGCAGAGCCAAACGACATACCCCAGCGCAAACACCATGGTGAGAGGCTGAATCAGAAGGTCGTTCGAGATATCGACGAGCACCATGCGGACCGAGTTAGCGTCGTTAATGACCCGCTGCAGAAGGTCACCCGTCGGCAGCTTGGCAAAGAATCCGAGATGCAGCCGTTGAAGTTTGGCAAAGACTGCCCGTCGGACCGATTCCACCACGCGCAGACCGGCCAGATTCAGGAAATAGTTCGAGCAGAATTCCGAAACCCCCCGGACCAAGAAGACTGCTGGCAAGAATGCGACGGCAAAGGTCACCTCATACCCCTTAGGCAGGTAAAACGGCGCCCAGCCCAACCAAGCCGGAAAACTCACGAGGGGAGCGGCCCGCTGTTCCGCCGACCCAAAGACCGTCGGGAGAACCTTACCGATCAGGAAAGGAATCCCCAGCGCATTGCTCGCCGCAAAGAAAAGGCCGAACACAATCGCCAGCACCAAGAGCAGCCGACTGCCCTTAAGGTGGACCAAGTAGGGTCGATAACGGCGGTTGAACACAGCCCCAGCGTGGCGAGAACCCTCGACGGAGGAAACACCAAAAACCTGTTCAATCCTTCTTCGGGAAAGCCACCGAGAGGGCGATAGCGAGGGCCAAGATCACGCCGATGACCCCGAGGGAAACCTGGGTCGGCAGATGGACCGCCCCATCATGGACCAACGACACCGGCACCCAGCCCGCCACCTGGCCGTCGGGTTGGCCAAGCTTTGCAGCCCACGGTAGCACCATCTTGAGGCCGATGAAGACCAGGATAAAGGCCAAGGCCGGCTTCAGGAAGCGGACGTACTGCACAAAGCCGCTCAAGGCGAAATACATCGAACGAAGCCCCATGATTGCGAAGATGTTTGAGGTGAAAGCGATGAAGCGACGTTCTTCGATCTCCATCCCGGACGGCAGGATCCCCAAGACCGCCGGGATGGAATCAAGGGCGAAGATCAGGTCGGTGCCCTCGACGACGAGCAGGACAAGGAAGAGTGGCGTGAAAACCCGCCGGCCATTCTCAACGGTCCAGAATGCACTCCCGTGAAGGTGGGTCGTCAGGGGGATGCACTTGCGCGCGACCTTGACGATGAAGTTCTCTTCCATGCTCTTCCCTTCGTCCTCATCCTTGGACAGGGCCAGCTTGATCCCCGTGAATAACAAGAAGGCGCCAAACAGCGGGAGCAACCAGTTGAAGCGATCGACCGCCGCGACGCCAACAATAATGAAGAGCGCGCGCATCGCCACGGCACCGAGGATGCCCCAAAACAGGACGCGATGCTGCAAGCGATCCGGGATGCTGAAGTGGGCGAACACTAAGATAAAGATGAAGAGGTTGTCGACCGACAGCGCCAGCTCGAGGATGTAGCCCGCCGCAAACAGCTCGGCGACCTCCGAGCCCGGATAATCCTTCGTGCCCGCGAACGCGCTTAAGAGGAAAGCAAAAGCCCCCGCCAAGCTGGCCCAGACTACGCACCACGCGACGGCTTTTTTGAAGCTCGGGGCCTGCTCCTTCTTACTGAAGACCCCGAGGTCTAAGGCCAGCATGGCACCAACGAAGAGCAGGAATGCCCCCCAAGCCCAGCCAGGAATGACCAAAGAATCTTGCGCCGCGAGAAACAGGGTGTGCACAAGGCAAGAAGTTACGGAAACTAACGGAGAGTCAAGCCGACCCACCGATGGAGGCTTGCCCGCCCCCCCATGGCCGGACTACATAGAACCCGCGTTCCCGTAGTTCAACGGATAGAACATTGGTTTCCTAAACCGAGGATGTGGGTTCGATTCCCGCCGGGGACAGCGGGGGCTTCAGCGCTTCAAGCGGAAGCCCTGGATCCGGGTCGCCGGAGAGCGACGGTAGATCGACTCCACGTCTTTAATTTGCATCAACGCCCATGGGGCCAAGATGCTGTCACCATTCTTCGTCAGGACAATATCATCCGCAATGTACACGCAGGTGTGGAGCCCTTCCCCACCGTCCAGAAAACAGAGCACATCGCCGTACTTATACGGTGCCTCGACCGTGGCGTAGTTTTCAACCAACTGGGCGGCCGCTAAGCGAGTATCCAAGTAGAAATCCTTGGGGGTGATGTTGAAGAAGTTGAGCGAGGTCCAGTGGCAATCGGGGAAACGGCCTTTGAGCCCGAGCTCCATCTCCGGAAAAGTATAGGCCCGCTGCCGCATCAGGGACGGAAGAAAGTGCGTGATATCAACGGACTGCGGCGCCCGCCGCTGGGTAATCGCGTTAATAAAAGTTAACCGGGGAGCGTCGGTCTGGCCAGCTGCCCAATACTCAATGAATTGGTGGCGGTCCGTCTTCAGCGGTAACTGCAGTTCAACTAAGAGACTACGCACCCGCGTGACCGCCCGAAAAGTCGTCCGGACTTCGTCGGAGTTCTTTGCCAAGGTCAGCAGGGCCTGGATGTCGCTGAACACCAATGCGTCCCCCCGCTTCCAGACTAGTTTACGGAAGAGATCCTTCTGCGCATCGCTCAACCCAGCGTCCATGAGCCAATCGTCTAAATCTCCGCCCAAGATATAGACCGGATCGCGCTGATACTCATTGGCCGAGGATTTAGCCAACTCTCGGTAGAGGGCCGTTCGGCTGGCCGGCGGGAGGGCCACCAAGTCGTCGACGGCCGGGTAGAGACTGATCACATTCCCCGCCGTGACTCGGCGGGCGGGGTCCAACAAGCGGGCAATGACCGCGGCGGGCACCTCGCACTGCTGTAGCGTTCCCCGTACCGCCGTCTCTGTCGTCTGCTCGAAGACCCAACGCGTCACGGAGTTCGGCTTAGCCACCGCGGCCAAAAGCGTATCGGGCGCCTCCAGGTAAACCGTCCGCACCTCCAACTCACCCCACGGGCCGGGCTTGGCTTTCCAAACAGGCTCCTCATGGGCAGCCCCGAGGGAAAACGGCGCAATGCAGACGGCGCCCCAAAGACCCCAAATGGAAAAACAGCGATTCACATCTTTTTAACACGCGAAAGACGGGAATGTTCCAAGCGAAATATTAATTCATCATCCTGCGCTCTGGCATTTGTAACAATACCTTTGGTTACGTCAGTATTTTCATGCGTACTTCGAGGATTGGCATTAACACGGACGTTCAATGAAAATCACAAATCTGAATGACAGTGAGGTCTCGCTGGGGATTGCTCCGTTTCCATTTTGCACGAAAGTTCCCAACCTGCGATCAGGCCGCCCGCGAAGGCTGACTCTTCCAACACCAGGTCCCCGCACTCGAGAAGAAAAGCGCTGGGGCTAGCCACTGCACCCCTCGTACGCACCGCCGTTCCCATCGACACTTATCCGCTCGGGCCGCGTTTCCTTCCGTGCCGCCAGTAAGACATCTAGGCTGGTCGGCACCTCCCGGGCCGACTCGCTGGCGGCCCCCTTGCTGGCGATTTAGGCTCCGACCCTGCCCGCCGGCAGACTAACGCTTGGGGCGAATCTACGGTGAAAGTGGCGGCAACCGCCCCCAGCTAGGCGAAAAGCGCTGGCGGCGGGGGCAAGGAAGTCCGCTCTGGCTCGTTTCGCATTGTAGTAGGGAATGCTTCCCGACAGGGATAGGAGAACCTTTTCCTCCTTCCCGTGGCCCGCCCTACGTCCAAAAAAGCCGCCGCTCCCCGCGGCCGCATCGCCAAGCCCTCCAAGCGTCCTGCGAAGGGTCGCACCCCTCGCCGCCAAGCCGACGCCGCCTCGACCTCCACGCCGGAAGCGGCCAAAGGCCAAAAGGGCCAACGCATCGGCATCCTGATCGACGCGGACAACGTTTCCCACCAGCACCTCCCGACGCTGCGCCGTTTCATCGGGGAAACGCCCATCTCGGCGGCCCGGGCCTATGGCGACTTCCAAGGCCGCCTCAGCGGTTGGCGCGCCTTCGCCCAAGACTGGCCCGAGCTCGAACTCGTCGACCAGCGCAGCTACACGCCAGGCAAGAACGCGGCCGACATGCGCCTGACCATCGACGCCGTCAAACTGATGGCGGCCGCCGAGCCACCGACGACCCTGATCTTCGTGACCAATGACAGCGACTTCACCCCGGTGGTCGAAGACGCCAAGCGCCTCGGCGTCCGCATCGTCGTCATGGGCGAACGCACCCACAAGGCCCTCCGCTCGACCGCCCACCATTACCTTAACCTCTCGGAGCTACGCGAACGCCTCGACTCCGAAGAGCAGGCAAAATCCGACCCGCGCGCCGCGCTCGCCGTCTTGGCCCAAGCCATCCGCGAGTTAACGCCCAAGACCAAGCCGAAGGCCTTGGAGTTACTCGCGCAATTCGAGAAGATGTTGCCCGACCTCCGTTTCGGCGACGTCCGACCGGCCCGCCCCGCCGCCCCCGCGCGCGAACCGCGTCCATCCCGTGAAGCCCGCCCCGCACGCGAACCGCGTAGCCAACGCCAACCGCGGGAACCGCGCCAAGAAAACCATGGCGGGAACGGTCAAGATTACCGCGATACACCTAACCTCTCCGCGGCACAACAGGCCCAAGGCAAAGCCGAAGCCGACCAGCGACGCCAGCAATTGCTGGCCCGCAAGGACATCATCGAGGCGCTCATCGACGTGGCCACGGGGCTCGCTCCTGAAGGCGAATGGATCAAGGTCGAGGTAATCAAGAAGTTCCTGATCCAGGAATACCCTGGCCTCGAACGCGACGCCCCACGCTACGCGAAGTTCTACCGCATGCTCGAAGACACCGGCTGCTTTGAAGTCCAGCTACAAGGCTCGACGGTCATGGCCAAGCTCAAGCCGCAGCCCGGCAACGAGCCGCGCGGCGCCTAATCACTTACCGATTGTCCGGCTGAGGAAATCTAAGGTCGGCTCGGTGAGGTCAGGCTGGGCGCTCTTGGTTTCGTTCCTCGTCTCGTTGCCATTGGTGGCCCAACGAAGCGTGACGCGCGTCCAGCCGGAGGCCTTCGGGTGCAGGTCGAACGTGTGGGCGGCTCCGTTGACGACGATGAATTCATGGGGGACCTTGGCCTTAGCTAAGGCCGCCGCCATGTCCTTCGATTGCTGAATATCCACCGTGGTGTCGGAGGTGCCATGCAGAATCAACACGGGGGGATCCTTCGCATCGGCCTGCTGCTCCGGCAGGTAGGCGACCTGTTCGGCGGCGGACACACCCGGGACGTCGCCCTTGCCGTGCTTGGAGAAATTCACCACGCCGTACATATCAATGACCGCAGCCACCTTAGCCGAGACCGTCGCCTTCGGGGCACCGCCGGGGCCAGTCTTATCGTCGGAGAGTCCGACCATGAGCGCCAAGTAGCCACCCGCCGAACCACCTGCGACGGCGATCTTGTCGGGATTCACGCCGAGCTCCTGGGCATGCGCGCGTACCCAGCGGACGGCGTCCCGGCAATCGGCGAGGTTACGCGGCCACACCCCTTCCTTCGTCTTGGGCCCGAGGATGTAGTTGCAACTGACGACGACGTAGCCCGCGCGCGCGAGGTCAGCGCTGACGCTGGCGGAACGGAACTCCGCCTTATCCCCGCCCGTGAAACCGCCGCCATGAATAAACACCACGGCGGGCCGGTCCCGCCGGGCCGGGCCGTTGGGTAGATAGAGGTCGAGCTTCTCCTTCCGGTCCGGACCGAGAAAATCAAGGTCACTGAGGCGGAAGACCGGATTGGGCATCTCGGCGGTGAACATCTTGCCCTTCTGGGCCGCATGCAGCCGCGGGAGGTCGGCGAGATTCGCCGGCTGGCCGGCCTCGGCGAGATCGTAGATTCGCAGCTTGTTTTGATCAGGGGCGGCGCCGAGCGACGCGGCGGCAAAGAGGAGCAAGAAACGCATAAGGGCGGGGCGGGAGAACATCCAATCCCACCCCCAAGCGCAGTCAATCCGCCAAGGGACGCTTAAGACAAGGCGTAGGCGTAGCCGTCGACGATGGCCCGCAACGAGGCTTCCACGAGGTTGGCGCTCACGCCGACGGTGCCCCACGAGCGCGTCCCGTCCGTGGAACGGACGACCACGCGGGTCTGCGCCGACGTACCATCCTGACCAGCCAACACGCGGACCTTGTAATCCGCGAGGTGCACCTTCTTTAACTTCGGGAAAGCTTTCACGAGCGCCTCGCGGAGGGCTTGGTCCAACGCGTGTACCGGGCCTTCGCCTTCGGCCACAGTCAGCGATTCCTTACCGTCGATGCGCACGCGCACGGTGGCTTCGCAACTGGCGTCCTTCAGGCCACCCTGCACGGAAATATGGTACTTCACGACTTCGAAAGGTACGACCGCCGACTTGCCCATGTGACTACGGAGCAACAAGGCGAGCGACGCATCGGCGTCCTCGAAACTCCAACCTTTGTGCTCGAGCTTCTTGAGCTCATCCAGCGCAACGCGCGTCGAGGGCGCATCCTTATCGAGGGTGATCCCGAGTTCAGCCGCCTTCAGGAGTAGGTTACTACGGCCCGACTGGTCGCTCACGAGGACATCCCGCGCGTTGCCGACAGCGGATGGGTCAACGTGCTCGTAGGCGGCGGAGAACTTGCGGATGGCGTCGACGTGCGTACCGCCCTTGTGGGCGAAAGCCGCGGCGCCGACCCACGGACGACGGGGATCGGGGGCTTGGTTGGTGACGCCATCGACGAAACGGGAAAGGGCGGTAAGACGCTTGAGCGAAGCCGCCGGGACGCAGCTCCAGCCGCGCTTAATCTGCGCAACCGGGATGACGGCCGTGAGGTCGCAATTGCCCGTGCGTTCGCCGATGCCGTTCATCGTGCCCTGCACGTGGACCGCGCCCGCGTCCAACGAGGCCAAGGCATTGGCTAAGGCCAAGCCCGAGTCGTCATGGGTGTGGATGCCGATGGCGGCCTTGACGGCGGCGCGGGCATGGCGGGTAGCTTCGGCCACTTCGTCCGGCAGTGAACCACCATTGGTATCACAAAGGACAATGCGGGAGGCACCCGCTTCAGCCGCAGCACGGAAACAAGCCGCGGCGTAGGCAGGATCTTCCTTCCAGCCGTCGATTGCATGTTCGCAATCATAGACGACCTCGCGGCCGTGGGACTTCAAGAAGGCCACGGTGTCGGCAATCATCGCCAGGTTTTCTTCGGGCGTGCAGCGCAGGACTTCACGGACGTGGAGGGCGGAGGTCTTACCGTAAATGGTGACGACGGGGGTCTCGACCTCGAGCAGGCCCTTGACCTGCGCATCTTCGGAGGCACGAATCCCCTTCTTGCGGGTGGAGCCGAACGCCGCGAGCTTGGCGTGCTTGAACTTCAACTTACGGGCTTCGTGGAAGAATTCGATATCGCGCGGGTTGGAGCCTGGCCAGCCGCCCTCGATATAGGTCACCCCAAAACGCTCGAGCTCTTGAGCCACGCGCAGCTTGTCAGCGACCGAGAAATGAATCCCCAGGCCCTGCGAGCCGTCGCGAAGGGTGGTGTCATAAATTTCGATTTTTCGTGCCATGGTGGTGGGGGTGGTGGGAAGGGGTGTAAGGGAAGTCTCCGTTCCGGGAGCCGCGGAACGGGAAGTCGCCGATGGCGAGCCGTTCAGCGGGCTTAGCGCCCGATGATGATAATCGCAGGAATAATGGCACGACCGCCCACGGGGGGAAGGGTCTGAGACTGTGCCGTGAATTCCATGGGAGAACCCCAAGTCCAAGGAAATCCCCGTGTTGAGTCAAAGGCAAAGGCGGGAAGGCACAGACTCGGCTCGCCAAAACCCCTATTTTAAGGAGAAAATCGGCCCATGCGGAACTTCATCGCCCTTCTTGCCCTCCTCGGGAGCACCGCGGGCGCCCAGGCCCAGTGGAATATTTTCGCGGAAAAACTCCCTGCCCCGGGTGCCTGGGCCACCTATCAAATCAAAAAAGTCCTGCCGACGCCGGACGCTGAACCCACCACCATCAAGCTCTCCGTTCGCGACGGCGGTAAGGTGAACGACAAGCCACATGTCTGGCTCAGCGTCGAGCCCGTCGCCTGGCTGGGCTCCAGCCATAAAGCCCCCCTCCGCTTCCTCGTCCCCAAGGACCTCACCCGCGAAGGCGCCAACAAGCTCCTCGAATCTTCGGTGGAAATTCTCTTCTCGGAACCCGTGAAAGGGCCCTGGCACATGTTGCCTGACGACGTGGCGTCTATCGCGGAGAAGGCTGGCTACAAAACTACCAATACGCTCGAGCCCGAAACCGCCGCCATAGAAGTGCTCCCGTTGGGCGCGAAAACTTTCCAGTGCCAGCGCCTGAAGATGGAGTCCTACACCATCATCGATCCGCCCTTCGTCAAAAAGCAGACCATCATCCTCCGGGGGACGGTCTGGCGGGACGAGCAAACCCCCTTTGGGGTGGTGCAGGCGAAGTGGACCGAAAAGACCATCAAAGGAGACAAGACCCGCGAGGAGGAGAAAATGATCACGCTGGTTGAGTCGGGCAAGGACGAGACCCCGCCGCCGGCGCTCGAGCACGGCGAACGGTTCTCGATGATGCGCCTACTCTTTAACCGCTAAAAAGGTCCGGCCCGCCTGAGGGTATCAAGCGGGCCGGTTTGAAGTGGTGGCCTGAGTCGGAATCGAACCAACGACACGACGCTCTTCAGGCGTCTGCTCTACCAACTGAGCTATCAGGCCAAATCAACTAGAGGTCGAAGGTGACCAAAGACCCCCTCCCCTGTCAATCCGACAAGGAAGGGGTCAAAAACGGGCTTAGAAAGCGAATTTCCAAGCCGAAAGGCGGCGTTCCACCTCGGCGATAACCTCGGCTTCACCGGCCTCGCCCTTGTCCGAGACGAAGGTCACGGAGAAACGCACGAAGGCGCCGCAGTCATCCCACGGCACGGTCGAAATGAGGTGCTCGGTGATCATCCACTGCGAGAAGGCCTCGCCGGAATCGAAGTGCACTGGACCCGACGCACCCGTGGCCGACTTCGGCGCCGGCATGTAGAGGAAGAAACCCGCGCCGGGCTTACGCACCTGGAAGCCGAGTTTGGCGAGGACGCCGACGAGCTTGTCCATGCGACGCGAATACTTCGCGGCGATGGCCTTCGGGATGGAAGCGTCATCGAGACCGGCGACGCCCGCCTTCTGGATACCGAGGAACTGACCGGAGTCGGAGTTATCCTTCACGTCGCCGTAGGCGCGGACGATGAGGGCGTTGCCGGCGACGAAGCCGATGCGCCAACCCGTCAGGTTGTGGCTCTTGGAGAGGGAGTGCAGTTCGACGGCGACGTCCTTGGCCCCCGGAACCTGCAGGATCGACACCTGCTCGGCGCCGAAGTGGAGCGAGCCGTAAGCGGCATCCTGGATGACGATCAGGTTGTGCTGCTTGGCGAAGGCGACGACTTCCTCAAAGAACTTGCGCGTGGCACAAGCGCCGGTCGGATTATTCGGGTAGTTAAGAACGAGGACCTTGGCCTTAGCGAGGACGTCAGCGGGAATCGACTTCAGATCCGGGAGGAAATTGTTTTCGGCCGTGAGCTTCAGGTTATGGACGAGGCCTCCGTAGTACTTGGCGTGCGTGCCGAAGACCGGGTAACCCGGGACGGTCATGAGAACGTAATCACCCGGATTGATGAAGCAGGCCGGCATGATGGACAATGCGGCCTTGGAGCCGATGGAGTGTAGGACCTCCGTGTCGGGGTCGACGGTCACACCGAAGAGGTTCTGCATGTAGCGGGCCGCGGCCTGCTTGAAGTCCGCGCCGCCGTTGTCGGCGTAGCCGCGGTTCTCGGGCTTGGCAGCTTCGGTCTGCAGGGCCTTCACCACTTGCGGGAAAGCCATTTCGTCGGGCTCGCCGACGCCGAGGTCAATCAGGGCGACGTCGGGCTTCGCCTTCTTGGCGGCAGCCTTGGCGCGCTTGATTTTCTCAAACTTATAGATGGCGGTAGACTTGCCGTAATTAACGCCGCCGATACGTTCGGCGAAGAGCTGCTGGATATAAGGGTCGGACATGGCGAGGTGACCTCGAAAAAGAGGGACAAAACGGCCGATGGCAAGCGGTCATCACCGTTGCCTTGCGCCAGTCAGGCCCGCCGCCAGCCTCAGCCCATGGAAACCCCTGTCTCGCGCGGTTCGGCCGGCACGCTCGTCGGACTCCTCGTCTTAACCCTCGGCCTCGGTGCCCTCGGCTCGCTGGCGACGGTTCCACAGATTCCCGGGTGGTACGCCCACCTCCAGAAACCCTCCTTCAACCCACCCAACTGGATCTTCGGTCCCGTCTGGACGACCCTCTACGTCCTCATGGCGGTCTCGATCTGGCGGGTCTGGCGCTCCCCGCATGCGGACGCGCTGAAGACGAAAGTCGCCTTCTTCCTCATGTTGCTACTGAACGCCGCGTGGTCGCCCGTCTTCTTTGCGCTGCATCGCCCCGACCTCGCGCTCTGGATCATCTACTTCTACGTCGGCGCCCTCGCCCTGCTCATCCACTACCTCTGGCGCCAAGACCGACTCGCGGCGGCCCTACAGTTCCCACACCTCGCGTGGGTCCTCTTCGCGACCGCGCTGAACTCGGCCATCACGAGCCTCAATCAATAAACAGGCCCCGGAAGACCGGGACCTGCGTAGACGGCTGGGGCGACGCTTAGGCGTCGAGCTTGGTCCAGCGGGCGTTGGCCTTCGAGGACTTCACCGCGGCGGCCACGAAGGCCATGCCGGTGACGCCATCGTCGATGCTCGGGAAGTCGTAGCCAGCCTTCGGGGCCTTGCGGCCGGCGAGTCGGTCCCGCACGGCTTCCGTGACGGAGCGATAAACGTTGGCGAAGGCTTCAATGAAGGCCTCGGGGTGGCCGAACGGCGTACGGGTGTACTTCTTACAGGCGTCCCCGTTGTAGGAATTACCGCGCCGGTGCACCTGACGGGGCTGATCGAGGTATTTCACGATGAGCTCATTCGGATGCTCCTGGTGCCACTCCAACGAAGCCAGGGTGCCGTAAACGCGGATATTGAGGTTATTCTCGTCGCCCGTGGAGATCTGTGAGGCGTGCAGCACCCCCTTGGCGCCACCCTTGTAGCGCACGAGCATATTGGCGTCGTCGTCGAGTAGGCGGCCAGGAATGTAGGTGCTGAGGTCCGCAGCAATTTCCTTAATCTCCAGACCGGTGATGTACTGAACGAGGTTTTCGGCGTGCGTGCCGATGTCACCAACGCAGTTGGAAAGGCCGGAGCAGTTCGGATCCATGCGCCAGTTGGCAATCTTCTGAATCTTGCCAGATTGCAGGGCGCCGATGGCGTAACCCTGCGGGTACTCGACGAGGACCTTGTTAATCTTGCCGAGTTTCCCAGCAGCCACGAAGTCGCGGGCTTCCTTGACCATCGGGTAGCCGGTGTAGTTATGCAGCAACGCGAAGATTAAACCACTCTTCTTGACGATGGTCCGCAGCTTCTTCGCTTCCGCGAGGGAGAACGCGAGCGGCTTCTCACAGACGACATGGATCCCCGCCTCGAGAAAGGCCTTGGCCACGGGGTAGTGCATGTCGTTGCGCGCGACGATGGAGACGAAATCAATCCGATCGCCGAGCGGGCGCTGGGCCTCAGCCTTCGCCATTTCTTGATAACTAGCGTAGACACGAGCTGGGTCGAGGAACAGGTCCTCGCCGGAAAGGCGGGACTTCTCGGGATCCGAGGAAAATGCCCCGGCCACGAGTTCAATTTGACCGTCGAGGGCCGCGGCCATGCGATGCACGCCACCGATGAAGGCACCCCGGCCGCCACCGACCATGCCCATACGAAGTTTACGATTCTGAGTAGCCATAGGAATTAGATGGAGACGGGCTTGCCGGTCTGGGCGGATGCATAGATCGCATCAATCACCTGCATGAGGCGGAGGGCCTGCTCTGGCGTGTTGAGCGGCGCGGCCTTGCCTTCAATCGCCTCGATGAAGTTGGCGGCGCTGGCGATGCGACCCATGTCTTCGCACGCGGGGGTGACGATGGCGCGGTTAACGCTGTGGCCGTTCTCCTGCACGTAGAGTTCGCAGGTGTCGATTGCGGTGTTGTCGAGGCCGTCGATGCCGAAGAGGCGCTCAACCTTGCCGCCGGCCTTGGTGCCTTGGAAGACGACCGAGACCTCCTCGCGCTTGACCATCTCCGCCCAGGAAACCTGGAGCGTCAGGACTTGGCCGGACTTAAACATCACGAAGCCATGCGCGGCGTTCTCGACGTCCGTCACGCCGCCCACGCGGTCGGGGATGCCCCACGGGCCCTTGAAAGACTTGTCCTCGATGAAATCATTGAAGGTCTGGCCGAGCACGTGCGCCGGCTCCGGATAGCCCATGAAATACATGGCGAGGTCGACCATGTGCAGGAGGTCGATAAGCGGACCGCCGCCCGAGAGTTCCTTGGTCGTGAACCAACCACCGAAGCCCGGAATGCCGGTGCGGCGGATCCACTTCGCTTGCGCGGAGTTGATCTTCCCGACCTGGCCCGCGGCGACGTACTTCATCATCGCCTGCGACTCGGGGCGCGCGCGGTTGTTGAAGTTGAACATCACCTTCTTGCCCGACTTCTGGGACGCGGCGATGATGCCGTTGACTTCCGCGGCGCTGAGGGCCGGCGGCTTTTCGCAGAAGACGTGCTTGCCGGCGGCAAGGCACTGGATCGCGAGGGCGGCGTGGAACTTGTTCGGGACGATGATGCTGACCGCGTCGAGCTCCTGGCATTCGGCGAGCAGGGCGTCGACGGACTCGTAGGCGTGCTTGGCGCCCCACTTGTCGGCGGCCTTGCGGGCCGCACCCGGAGCGGCGTCGGCGATCGCGACGATTTCAGCGCCGGCCTGCTTGAAGCCAGCGGCGTGGTACTGGAGCATGCCGCCTGCCCCGATGATGCCTACTTTGATTGCCATAAATATGAGGGCTGGAGATAGGATTACTTCTTCGCCTTCTGCTTGGCCTTGTCGAAGGCGGCGTCGAACGCGACCTTGTTGGTCGGGAAGGCGAGTTTCTTGACGAAGGCGCAGGATTCGGTCGCGCCATGGAAACGGTCCATGCGGCCGTCTTCCCACTCGACGGAGAGCGGGCCAGCGTAGCCGACGTCATTAAGCGCAACAATGACGTCCTCGAAGCGGATGTCGCCGCGGCCGACAGAGCGGAAGTCCCAGGCGCGACGGGCGTCGCAGAAATCGGTGTGGCCACCAAACACGCCGACGGTGCCGTCGCCGTGCCCCCACCAGACGTCCTTCATGTGGGCGTGGTGGATCTGCTTGCCGAAGGTGCGGATGAACTTCACGTAGTCGACCCCCTGGTAGCCAAGGTGGCTAGGGTCGTAATTAAAGCCGAAGCGCTTGTGGTTACCAACGGCCTCGAGGGCGCGCTGGGCCGAAGCGATGTCGAAGGCGATTTCGGTCGGGTGCACTTCGAGCGCGAAGTAGACGTCCTGTTTTTCAAAGGCCGCTAGGATAGGCTGCCAGCGCTTAGCGAAGTCATCATAACCCTTCTGGAGGAAAGCCTGATTGGTGGGCGGGAAGGCGTAGAGCGCGTGCCAGATGGAAGAACCCGTGAAGCCGTTCACGACGACCTTGCCAGAACCCTTCGGCTTCTTGGCCATGTAGGCCTTACCCGCATTGAAGAACTTACGGGCGGCTTCGGCGGTCAGCGCCATTTCCTTGGCGGCACGCTGACGGACGCCTTCGGGCTTACCATCACCCCACACGTGCGCGGGCAGGATAGACTTATGACGTTCGTCGATGTTGTCGCAGGTGGCCTGGCCGACGAGGTGCGAAGAAATCGCCCAGCAACCGAGGTCGTGCTCGGCGAGCAGCGCCCAGACGGATTCGATGTAACCCTTTTCCTTCACGGCGCGCGTGACATCGAAGTGATCGCCCCAGCAGGCGAGCTCGACGCCTTCGTAGCCCATGGCTTTGACCTTGGGGAGGAGTTCGGCGATGGGGAGGTCGGCCCACTGGCCGGTGAAGAGAGTAACGGGGCGTTGGGACATGGCAGGAGGGATTGGGGACCTATGAGTCAGCCAATCGCACCGCTTTGTTCAAGCGGGCAATGCAGGAAACCGCTCGAAACCGCTACTTGGCTAAGGCCTGGGCAAGCTCGGCCTCCAAGGCATCGTAAGCCCCGCGTAGGCTAACATCGGGCGAGACCTGCCCCGGCGCGGGCGCACAGAAAACGGCCTCTAAATCCGCCATTTTCGCACCGCAAGCCGCATGGGCCGCCCGTAAGGCGGCACCGAGGGCGGCGGAGTCGGAGACGGCCAAACGGAGCACGGGCGCACCGAAAACATCGGCGAAAATCTTCGCAACGGAGGGATTCTCGGAGGCCCCACCCGTCAAAAGGAGGTGCGTCGTCGGTGTACCCACCCAGCGGCTATGCAGGCGGAGGCTCAAGGCTTGGCCTTCGACCGCGGCGCGCGGCAACGTGGCCAACGTGGTTGGGGCACCCAAAGCGATCCGACCGGCGGCCCGGCGCGGCGTGATTTCGGTTGCTTCCATGGGCAGGACGGCTGCTCGGGCGGCGGGGGCGACCTCGACAGCGGCGGAGAAGGCAGCCCAGTCAGCGAGCCCACATTCGCGGCGAATCGCTTCGCGGGCGAGCGAACCGTTGCGAACGCAAATCAGGCTCATGCTGCCGCCTTGCGGGTTGCCGAAAGCATGGCCGAGGCCAGCGCCGTCGGTGCGGATGCCTTCGATAGCCGCGAAGAGCGTGTCGCTCGTGCCGAGACTGATGACGACCTTGCCCGGCTTGGAAGCACCCATGCCGACGAGGCTGGACGGGTTGTCGCCGGTGCCGATGACGACCTGACATTGGGGCGAGAAGCCGTAGCGGTTAACGAAGTATGCAGCGATCGAACCTGCGACCGTGGCACCAGGACGGACGGGCGGGAGCTTTTCGGCGAGGCCCGGGGCAGTGGCATTCAGCGCGGCCGGTGACCAAGCCCCTTGGCGGATATCCATTAAGTTCATACCCGCGCCATCGCCCGTATCAATGGCCGCATCCTTGCCGGCGAGCACCGAAGCAAAGAACGACGAGACCAAATGAATCCGCCGCGTGCGGGCCCAACCGGCCGCATCCGACTTATAGAAACGACGGATTTGTGGGCCCGTGAACCGGGGCGTCGCCACGCTACCCGTCAGGTCGCAGACGGCCTGGTCGCCGCCCAGCGTGGCTGCGATTTCGGCGCACTCCGCGGTCGTCGAAGAATCCATCCAGATTGGCGAACTCGCGCGTGCGAGCACGGACTGGAACTTGGCGGATAAAGCCGTGGCGCGGTCACCATCTGCTAAGGCGGTGGCGTACCCCTCGGCGAGATACACGCTCCCGTGCTGTTGCCCCGACACCGAGACGGCGTCGATCTGCGAGAGGTCGGTTAGTTTAGACAGACGGTCGAGTGCGAGCTCCAACCCATCTAACCACAGCAAAGGGTCCGCGTGGACGACGCCCCCCTGCCCGCCGGGCAGGAAACCTTCGGGATGTCCCCGGCCCGGGAAGTCGGGACCAAAACCCGCGCGGGCACGGGCCAAGGTCTTACCGGCTTGCGTGTCGAGCACGAGCGCCGTGGCGCTCTGCGTAGACAAGTCCAGCCCGAGGACAATCGCCATAAGGTCTTAGCGGATGTACTCGTTGATGAGATTCTCGAGCAGCTCTTGGCGGCCGGAAGCGAGGCGCGGGGCCGGGATGCCTTGGGCGTAAGTGTCGAGCTGGGCGAGGGTGACCTTACCGGACTCGACCTTTTTGCCGATGCCGGAGTCCCAGGAAGCGTAACGGTTCGCAACGAACTTATCCATCTTGCCGTCTTGGACGATTGCATGGGCGATTTTGAGGCCGCGGGCGAAGGCGTCCATACCACCGATGTGGGCGTGGAAGAGGTCGACCGGCTCGTGCGATTCGCGCCGACGCTTGGCATCGAAGTTGAGCCCGCCCTTGGTGAAGCCACCCATCTTGAGGATGCGCAGCATGATATTCGTCGTGAGGTAAAGGTCGGTCGGGAACTGGTCGGTATCCCAGCCCAAGAGCGTATCGCCACGGTTGGCATCGACCGAACCAAGGGCGTTCGAGCCCATCGCGACTTCCATCTCATGCTCCATCGTGTGACCAGCGAGCGTGGCGTGGTTGGTCTCGAGGTTCAGCTTGAAGTGCTTCAGGAGGCCGTATTCACGGAGGAAGTTAAGGCAGGCGGCGGCGTCGGAATCGTACTGGTGCGTCGAGGGTTCGCGCGGCTTCGGCTCAATCAGGAACTGGCCCTTGAAGCCGATCTTCTTGGCGTGATCGACCGCGAGGTGTAAGAGCGCGGCAAGGTGGTCGAGCTCACGCTTCATGTCGGTGTTGATCAGCGTGGCGTAGCCTTCGCGGCCACCCCAGAAGACGTAACCTTCGCCGCCGAGGGCCTTGGTGGCCTCCAGCGCGTGCCGGACCTGGCTGGCGCCATAGGCGAAGACATCGGCGTTGGGCGAGGTGCCCGCACCCTGCGCATAGCGCGGATGAGAGAAGAGACAGGCGGTCCCCCAGAGGAGCTTCTTGCCCGTGCCCTTCTGGAAGGCCTTCAGCTCCTGCGTGACACGAGCGAGGTTCGCGTGCGTCTCAGCGAGGGTCTTCCCTTCCGGCGCGATATCGCGGTCGTGGAAGCAGTAGAAGTCGATCTGGCACTTCTGGAGGAACTCAAAGAACACCGGCACCCGGTGGAGGGCGTTGTCGAGGGAATCCGAACCGTCATCCCAAGGCATGAGGGCCGTGCCGGCGCCGAACGGGTCGGAGAGGCTATTGCGCATCACATGCCAGTAGGCCGCGGCGAAGCGCATGTGGTCCTTCATCTTCTTCCCGCCGATTTTCTCGTCGGGATTGTAGTGCTTGAAGGCGAACGGGTTCTTGGACTTCGGTCCTTCGAACTGAATGACCGGAACGTTAGGGAAGTGCGACATAGCGTTAATGAGCGATTTCCGACTTTGGGATTCGGGGGCGGACTGCCAAGAGGGTATTTTCGATAAAAGAATAAAAGTGTTCGTTTGGTATTAATACGACCTCGGGCGGCGCTTGGCCGGGTCCAAATAACTGCGCCTTGCACCCCCTGCCCCGCGCCCTAGCCTGCCCGTGATGCAGGTCGTCCAAACCATCCCTGAGCTCCGGGCCGCCGTGGCCCAAGTCCGCGCCGCCGGTAAGTCCGTCGGGTTTGTCCCGACCATGGGCTGCTTGCATGCAGGCCACCTCGCTTTGGTCACCCGGGCCCGCCAAGAGGCAACCTATACCGTGGTCTCGATCTTTGTGAATCCGACCCAGTTCGGCCCGAACGAAGACTTCTCGCGCTACCCGCGGACCTTCGAGGCGGATCGGGCCGCCTGCGAAAGCGCGGGGGCTGACCTCATCTTCGCCCCGACGCCCGCCGACTTCTACCCCGCCGGCGCCGCCACTTGGGTCGACGTCGCCGGCCTCTCCGCTGGCCTCTGCGGCGAGTTCCGCCCCGGGCACTTCCGTGGGGTCGCCACGGTCGTCGCCATGCTCTTTAACGCCGTTCAGGCCGACGTCGCC
>CAIYEN010000011.1 GCA_903925205.1 uncultured Opitutia bacterium
GAGTTCAGACGTGTGCTCTTCCGATCTGACCCCTATCCCCCACCCCCTATCCCCCACCCCCTATCCCCTATCCCCTTTCCCCTATATCCTATAGCTTACCCATCCCGCCGGCTTTCCGCGCCTGCCGTCCGTAGGTCCACTCAAAGAGCGGCCCCGTCAGCAGGGTCGTCACGACCGCCATGACGACGAGCACGGAGAAAAGGATCGGGCCCACGAGCCCAGCCTGTAGTCCGACATTCAAGAGGATGAGCTCCATGAGGCCGCGGGCGTTCATGAGCGACGCGACCCCCGCCGCTTCCGCGGATGGCAGTCCCGCCCAACGGGCAGCGAGCCAGCACGCCCCACCCTTGCCCAACAGCGCTACGAACAAGACCAGCGCTAACAACCACAAGGCCGAAGGCGCCAAAAGGAGGTCTAGACGGGTGTTGATTCCAGAACTAGTGAAGAAGAACGGTAGAAGCCAAACGGCTACCCAAGGCTCAATCGCCCGCAGGCGCCGGGTCATCTCTCCCCGTGGCAACGCCAGTCCACATAAGAAGCCCCCAAAGACGGCATGCATCCCGCACCAGCTGCTCACAGCGACGAAGCCACCAAAGAGCGCCAGACAAGCGAGCACCGCGGTCGGGGTTAAAGCCTGACGACGCTCACACTCCGCGGCGACCCCCGCCAAGAGGCGTGGTACCAGGTAGCGCGCAGCGGTGACGATGAGGATGGCGCCGGCGAGGCAACGGAAGACGACCAACACTGAGCCGGTGAACGAGGCGAGGACAATCGCGAGAATGACCCAAGCGAAGGCATCCCCGATGGCACCGGCCGAAATCGCCACGGTCCCCATCGGGGAATCCGCCAAGCCTTTCGAACGGACAATCCACACGAGCATCGGGAACGCGGTCACCGAAAGCGCCGCCCCCAAGAACAACACCTGCTGACCGAGCGACGCGGCGCCCGCAAACCAGCCAGGGATATCCTGCGTGGCCGCGGCCAACGGCCAAGCCAAACAGAACGGCACCAAAACGCCCGCCGCCGCTACCGCCAGGGTCAAGCGGCTCCGTTGCCGGACTTGGGCTAAGTCGAAATCCAACCCCACGCAGAACAAATAGCCACCCACGCCGAGTTCGGCTAAGAGTTTCAAGAGTTCACGGGTCTCGACGGGAAACAGCCACAGCTGTTCGGCCGGCCAGACGGCCCCAAGTAACGACGGCCCGAGTAGTACCCCCGCGATCATCATGCCCACCACTGAGGGCTGCCCTAAGCGCTCCGCGAGCCAGCCGGCCACGCGGCACGCCAGCAGGACTACGAAGGCTTGCAGGCAGAGGGACAAAAGGAGCGGGGGTTCACTCACGAGTATCTTCTAGAGATTCACTTCTCTAATGAAAAGACAATGCGTACTAGCCATGTCTTGGGTAGGGGCAGCAGCGCGTGCTGACCTAGGCGTCTCATGAAAAGGTAGGGGCGTGGCTTTGCCGCGCCCTCCTATTGCGAGTGCAAGGCGAAGCCTTGCCCCTACCCGCGGGCGGAGCCCGCGAAAGAGACATGGGGGTATAGCGAAGCGCCTGTCAGAACGGGGTCAGGCACCATCACGTGAACGTGCTGAAGCCAGACCCCAACAGGCGCAACTAGGTTGGCACGCAGTGCCAACCCTACCACGAGGCATTTTCGCCTTACTTCTTGGCCGGCGCCTTACTTCTTCGCCGGGGTCGGCGCGTAGAAACGGTTCATGCGATCGAGAATCGCATTCACCGCATCCATGCGGTTGATCACGCCGTTATGGCGCCAGACGATCTCGCCTCCTGGGGCGACGAGGATGGTGTGGGGAATGGGGCCAGGCATCTCCTTGTCGAGGGAGGCGGTGAGCTCGTCGTTGCTGCCGGTGAAGAGGTAGCTGTTCGTGGTGCGGCCTTCCTTCTTCACGGTGTTCTCGACCTTCTTACTCATGCCCGCGGCCTGCTTGAAGAGGAACGCCTCGGCCTTGGCCTTGTCGGCGGGCTTGTCGAGGCTGACGGAGACAAACTCAAAGTCGCGCATGTCGAACTGACGGGAGATTTCCACGAGGTCAGGGAACTCCTGCACGCAGGGGCCGCACCAGGTAGCCCAGACGTTGATCAGGCGGTACTTATTCGTGGGGTTGGCGCGGAGCTTGGCGAGGCCCGCGGCGTCGACCGTTTCGATGGTGACGGGGGTCTTGGCCCAGCCTTCATGCTTGGCGTCGTGGCCTGCCTTCTTTTCGCGCCACTTGGTGGAGCAACCCATGGGCTTCGTGAGTTCAATGGCGACGGGCGTCCCGGCGAGGATGGCGTCGACGGCGTTCTGGGCGTCCTTGGACTTCACCGTGGTGTCGTCGTAGAAGCGGGAGTCATCGAAGCGCCCCTGGTAGCGGAGCTTGAGGTTAGCATCGAAGATGAAGACGTGCGGCGTGGCCAAGCAGCCATAGGCGCGAGCGATGAGCTGCTTGTCGCCGTCGTACAGGTAATCAAAGGTCCACTTATTCTTTTCAGCGTAAGGCTTCATCTCCGCGAAGGAGTCGCCGAACTCACCGTAACCGAGCTCATCTTTGCTGAGGCCATCCGGGTGGTTGGGGTTGATCGCCACGAGCTTCACGCCCTTGGCCTTATATTCGTCATAGAACTTCTGGAGGCGCTTCTCGATGCTGTGCGAGGTCGGGCAGTGGTTCGATGTGAAGAGCACGACGAGCGCCTTGCCGCCCGTGTACTCGGAGAGCTTGTGGTTCTTGCCATCGATCCCGGGCAGGTCGAAGTCAGGCGCGGCATCCCCAACCTTCAGAGTCTTGATGTCCGGTGGGTTGCCGTTGACGAGGCCAGGACCATCGGCGGCGGCGAGGGACATAACAGCGGCGAGGGCCGCCAGAAGGGAAAGCAGGCGTTTCATGGGGGTAGGCCGAGTCTCACCCATCCCGCAGGGGCTTCCAGCCGAAAATGACTACCGAAGGCGGTCAGACCATACCCCCAGGGGGATAGCGGCCTCCGGCAGCCCCGTAGGCACCACGAAAAGCGTGCCCTGCTCCACCGCAAAGAACGCGACCTGCAGGAAATGCTCGGCCAATTCATCGGCGGACTCCCTAGACATGTCCACCGCCCAGGAGGGCTCTTGGTGAGTTAGGTCCGGCGAAGCGCCGGTCACCCGGTGGTGGCGTAGCCCGACGCGCTCGAGGGCCTGCCGCAAGGTTTCGTCGGCGGCCTGATTGCGCTCGGCGGACCAAGTTTCGCCGGTCGTCGCCCACGCGTTGATGATGACAAATGACTTGGGCCAATCGGCCGGCAAGGGCTCGCCCAAGAAAACCGTCGAGGCGAAGAGTTGGAGTTCGGCGTCGTCCATGGTCACTTCGCCGCCGGGGCGACGAGCTTCCGGTCGAACAAGAATTTCCACTCCCACTGCCCTTCCCAATTAAAACGGGCGGCTTTGGTTTTCTCGTCCTTACTGACCTTGAGGTCGGACTTAATCCGATAAGCGGCCCGAATGCGGTCGTCAGTGAGTTGGATGACGAAGAAGCCTTTGTCGGTTTGGCCATCGTTGAGGCAATCCCACTTCTTAGTCTCACCCTCCGGAGCCCAAGCCCTGAGTCCTGTCCCGGTGTGGCCGTAGATGTAGAGGATCACGTTGTAGGCCTTGGCGACATCGTAGGCCCGCTTCCAGTCGGCCTTCGACCACCAGTCGGTGTCGAAACCGCAATGGCTCATGAGCACGACCGGACGGCCGGAATTACCGACCTTGTCGGCGAGGTCTTGTTTAAGAAACGCGAGCGCCAGTTGGGGGTCGTGCCAAACGGGGTTATACTTGATGCCCGCGTCCTGCTGGTCGGCGGGATAAAGGTTCAACTGGACGAAGTGGACGTCATCCCAATCCCACGAGTAGTGCAGCCCGTTGGGGGAGAAGTTGGTCGCGAGCTTCTGTTCGCCGCGGACCTTATTTCGGGCCAGGAGTTTGGCCTGCATGCTGAAGCCATTCTTCTCCTTGCCAACGGGCGGGCCATCATGATTGCCCCAACCGTCGTAGACCGGGTAATGCAAGCGTCCGTCTTTACCCGTGAGACCAAAGTCCTTTTCAAAAAAGGCGTACTGCTCAGCGCTGAGCTGACGCCCCCCCACGGCACTATCGCCGTTATCGATGAGGTCGCCCAGGGCGAGCACGCCGCGGGGAGTAGCTATCGAAC
This sequence comes from uncultured Opitutia bacterium, assembly GCA_903925205.1. GTDB lineage: Bacteria > Verrucomicrobiota > Verrucomicrobiia > Opitutales > UBA953 > UBA953. Next base: position 4,169 of record CAIYEN010000011.1, read on the forward strand.
CACCCCCGAGTTTCTCTGGCCAGCTCAGCTGCGCGATGCCATTCATGGCCTCGATCGTAGCCACGTTCAGCGCATTGTGTGAGCCTTGCGGATGATCCTCTTGGCGGTAATGCGAATCCGACGTGGACAGGAAAGTGACATCCCGTGCCTGGGCCGAAACGATGGCTCCAAGCAACAGGAGTATGCTGAAAAGGACCTTACTGGGCATACGACTGTTATTGCTCCGCCCTAGCCTTTGGCAACTTGCATTGAGGTAGGGTTGGCACTGCGTGCCAACCTCGCTGCGGCGCGCTCGGCATCCGCACGAGCCTGCAATTCTCCACTCACGCTGGTCAACGGACGCAACGCCGTCGCACCCAACCTCTTTAGGCGAACAGTTCCTTGACCATCTTCGCCTTATTGCCGACCTGCATCGGGCGGCCGGCGGGCGTGATGATGTCGGTCTGCACCGGGAGGCCGGCAGCATGGGCGATGGTCGCGTGCAGTGAGCCAGGGGAAACGCCGTCGCCATCGGGTGCATAGCCCTTGGCGTCGGTGGCTCCATGCACGTAGCCGCGCTTGACGCCGCCACCCGCAAGGACAGTCGAAAAAGCCAGCGGGTGGTGGCCGCGGCCGCCCCCGGAGAAGTCTGGCTTGCGGCCGAACTCGGTTGTGACAGCCACCAAAGTGGTTTCGAGCAGCCCCTTCGCTTCGAGGTCCTGGATGAGAACCGCAAAGACGCGGTCAAAATCGCCGCCGACATCCTCCATGCGATCTTCGAGGGTGGCGTGCATATCCCAGCCACCGTGCGAGACTTCGACGAAGCGGACACCGTTCTCGACGAGGCGCCGAGCCAGAAGGCAACCCTGCCCGAAACGAGAAC
>CAIYEN010000012.1 GCA_903925205.1 uncultured Opitutia bacterium
CCCGTTGCGAAGAGGTGGTAGGTCGGCTTGGGCGGTGTCGCAAAGGCCCCGTCGATGAAGTAGATGTCCCCGCGGCGTGTGCCCACGGCGAGCCGTCCGTCAGGGAGGACTTCCAAGCCACCTGGACGCATGGGTATCGTCGAGGGGATGGGGATATCCACGATGGGATAATATTTTGCCTCCTCGGTAGCGGTTCCCCACATGGCGCCGAGGTCCTCGGCGAAAGCCAGAGGTGCGAGGGCGAGGGCCGCAAGGGCGAGGCAGTGACGGCGCGTTACCATTGGTATTCGAGGGTGAGGGTGGAGCTGCCGGCCGGAAGGCTCAGCGGTAGGAGCAGTTCGCCTTCGCGGACTTGGCCCGACTGAGTGCCCCGCACGCGGATGGTTAGTTTATCCGCTTGGTACGTTTGTGGTCCGGTCGCGGCGACCTTCGTCCCGCAGGCGGCGCGGAAGAAGAACGGTGCGGTGCCGGCGGGTGCGGTGAAGCGCAGGGTGCGCTGGAAGAAAGCGGAGCCATCCTTGGGGGTGACGTCTTCGAAGAAGTCGTCCACTTTCACGTCGCCGTATTCGTAGTGGAACGTCGGACGACGCTGGGCGTCGAGGTCGTAGCCACGGAACTGATAACCGAGGTTCTGGGGGAAGCCGTAGGTCGTCTTGCCCTTGGCTGGCCAATTATCGTCGAGCGATTTGAGGCGGTGGAAGGGCACGCCGGCGGGGAAGGCGACCATCGTGTCGAGTGCCCGCGGCTGGAAGGAGCCGAGGTCGACGTTCGCGAATTCGCCCTTCCAGAGTTGGCGGAGGGCCATCTCTTCGGAATCAAAACCGAGGCTGATGCGGCCGGGGTAGCCGACGGCGACGCCACGGTAGCCGATGCTACTGCGGCCCCGGGCCATCTCGGCCACGTCGGTCACGCGGAGTTCCTTGGACTGACGGGAAAGGCCAAGCGGGTTCTTCGCGCGCGTACCGCCTTCGAGGTAGGTCCAGAGTGCTTCGATCTGTTGCGCCGCATCACCGCCCAACACATCGGGACGGAGGGACTGACCGCCCGGCCAGTAGCTCGGCATGATGATGCCCGGGTGGAAGCGTTGCGGTGAACGCATGTAGAGGTGGAACCAGTTCTTCTGCAAACGTGTCGTGGCATTGACCAAATCCAACGCCCCAGCACCGGCGGACTTTTGGCCGTTGAAGTCGTGACAGGCGATGCAACTGAAGCCCTTTTCGCCAATCATCTCATAACCTGCGTTTTTAGATTCCTGGATGTTGCTGACGGTTGGCAGGACGGCTTGCTCGAGCTTATCCACCTGGCTGAAGAGAGCCACCAAGGGACGCATGTTGGTTTCGCCAAACTGCGGCATGACGGTTTCGATATAGGGCCGTGGGCGTTGGCCTTGCAGCATTGCGCCCTCGAGTCCGGCCGTCGTTAACTTAGCACCGACGTCCGATAGGGGTGGCGGTAAACGGCCTTGGTCACCGAGGGCAGGGGCGGTGCTGGTGAAGAGGGCGTTGCGCTCTGGCGCGATGCCGCCGAGGCCGCGGCGATCGTGGCAAGCGATGCAGTTGAAACGGGCAAGCTCGGTGTGGACCGTCTGTGCGGGCGTCAGCGCGGTCGCGAAGCCTTGTTTGAGGGCGGCCCGAATCCATTCGGCCTGTTCGGCGGAAAGGTTAAAGCGCGCCCCACTAGTGGATTGGGGGTCTAGGCAGCCACGAGTTACATCCGCCATCGTCAAGGCAACCGCGGGAGCGCTCGCCGGCACCCCGCCGTCATTATGGCAACTACTGCAACCGAGTTGGGAGAATTTTTGGCGACCCTGGGCGGCCAGTTGAGCGTCGACGATTGGACGGCTAAAAGCGGGGATGGGTTTTTCGGAGACCGAGAGGAGTGCGGAGGCGATGGCCTGGCGTGGAAAATTAGGTCCAGCCACCTCGAAGGAGAGCGCGGGCTCCCGTCCGGTGTGGTAATAGTCCAAGCGAATCGGGTGCCGCCCAGCGCGCAGGGTGGCCTTACCGTCGAAGGCTTGGACGCCGCGACGATCCTTCGGGGCCAAGGCCGCGACTTCTTTGCCATCAATGCTCAGGGTAGCGCCGTTGGCCTTGAGGAAGAATTGATAGTCGCCGTCGGCCTTGACGTTAATCCAGCCTTCGAAACGTAGGGCCATGTGGTGGTGGACGCGGTCGAAGTTGCTGAGGGAGAAATCATCCACGTAGCCGCCACGTTCGGGCTCGACGGCCTCATGTCCGATGCCTTCCCAAACCTGTCCGCGGTACATCGTATAGGTCAAGTGGCCTGGGACGCGGGTGTCGCGGAGGAGGTAATGGGCGATGCATTCCAGTTCGCGGGCCGGCAGTTTGAGGTCGGGCATCCGGCCGGAAGGACGGCTGAGGTGCGGTTGGCGGAGGAACTCGACTAAGCTCCGCAGGCTGTATTTTTGTTCGAGG
>CAIYEN010000013.1 GCA_903925205.1 uncultured Opitutia bacterium
AGGCCAAGGCTAAGACTCCCGCCAAGAAGACGCCGGCCGACGCCAACACCGGCAAGGCCATCGGCGAGAACAAGGCCACGCCTGTCGACCGCATCAAAGCCCCCGAAGGCTTCAAGGTCGAGCTGCTCTATTCCGTCCCCGGCGACGCCCAAGGCTCCTGGGTCGCGCTGTGCGCTGACGACAAAGGCCGCATCTATGCCAGCGACCAGTACGGCGACCTCTATCGTTTTCCCGCGCCCGCCCCAGGCCAGCCGCTCAACGCCGCCGACGTGAAGAAGATGCCCGTCAACATCCGCGCGATCAACGGCATGGTGTGGGCCTTCGGCGCCCTCTACGCCGGCGTCAACGATTACGAGAAGAAGATCCCCAGCGGCTTCTATCGCCTCAGCGACAGCAAGGGTGACGACCAGATCGACAAGGTCGAACTCCTGCGCGCGATCGAATCCGGCGGCGACCATGGCGTCCACAAGGTCGTCGTGACGCCTGACCAAAACGGCTTCTACCTCATCTGCGGCAACAACGCCGTGAAGACCGAGACCCCCGCCACCTCCCCGGTCGCGCCGCTCTGGGGTGACGACCATCTCCTGCCCCGCATGCCGGACGGCCGCGGCCACAACCGCCACGTCCTCGCACCGGGCGGCATCGTCTACCGCATCAGCAAGGACGGTAAGACCTTCGAGACCTTCGCCAGCGGCTTCCGCAACATCTACGGCGGCGCCGTCAACCGCGCCGGCGACCTGTTCACGTATGACGCCGACATGGAGTACGACTTCAATACCTCCTGGTATCGCCCGACCCGCGTGAACCACGTCGTCAGCGGCGGCGAATACGGCTGGCGCAACGGCGCCGGCAAGTATCCCGAGTTCTACCCCGACTCCCTGCCCGCTACGGTGAACATCGGCCCTGGTTCGCCCACCGGCATCGCGTTCGGCTACGGTGCCAAGTTCCCCGCCAAGTATCAGGAATCGCTCTTCATCCTCGATTGGAGCTGGGGCAAAATCTACGCCATCGACCTCAAGGCCAAGGGCGCCAGCTACGCCGGCACCAAGACCGACTTCATCGGCGGTTCGCCGTTGCCCGTCACCGACCTCCTCATCCACCCGCAGGACGGCGCGATGTATTTCGCCATCGGCGGCCGCAAGGTCCAGTCAGGCCTCTACCGCGTGACCTATGTCGGCAAGGAATCCACGGACACGATCAAGTATCAGCCGGAAGCCCCTTCCGCCGAAGTCCTCGCCCGCAAAGCCCTCGAGCAGTTCCACGGCAAGCAGGACCCCAAGGCCGCGGACGCCGCCTGGCCTTACCTGTCCTCGCCTGACCGCTGGCTGCGCTTCTCCGCCCGCGTCGTGCTCGAGCACCAGCCCTACGCCGGCTGGAGCGAACGCGCCTTTGCCGAGAAGAATACCACCGCTCGCCTCGAAGCGCTCCTCGCGCTGGCCCGCCAGGCCGCCAAGTGCCCTTACCACACCGACAAGGCCGCCAAGCCTGATCCGCGCACCGGCATCGCGCCGACGACCGCCGAGCCCACCGCCGCGGAAGCCGCGCTGCGTGATCGCCTACTCGCCTCCCTGCGTGCCGACGATTTCAGCCAGCTCACCCTGGAACAGAAGCTCCTGCATGTACGCCTGACCGAGATCATCCTGCACCGTTACGGCAACCCTGACGCCACCGGCGTCGCCGCGATCATCGCCCAGTATGACGCCGCCTATCCTTCGGCCGACTTCGGCCTCAATTGGATGCTGACCGAGACCCTCGGCCACCTGCAATCGCCGACGCTCGCCGCCAAGGCCATGGCGCTCGTCGCCAACGCCGGAAGCCAAGAGCCTGAACTCGAGATCATGCGCAGCGTGCGCATGCTCAAGGCCGGTTGGACGCCCGCCCTGCGCGAGGCCCAGCTTAACTGGTTCGTCAAGGCTGCTAGCTACCGCGGCGGCTCCAGCTTCGGCAAGTTCGTCGAGTTCATCCGGAACGACAGCCTCGCGACCTTCACGCCCGAGGAGCTCGGCCGTCACGACAAGCTCATCGCGCTCGCCAAGAACCCGCCCGTGAAGTCGGCGTACGAGAACGTCGGCGCCATGTTCGCCGGCCGCACGCCCAAGAACTGGACGCTCGAGGAGCTCAGCGCCGCGACCAAGACCGGCCTCAAGAACCGTGACTTCGACCAGGGTCGTAAGGTCTTCAGCGCCGCGGCCTGCTTCGCCTGCCACCGCTTCGGTAATGCCGGCGGCATGACCGGCCCCGACCTCACCCTCGCCGGCGGCCGCTACAGCCCGCACGACTTCCTCGACCAGATCATCAACCCGAGCAAGGTGATCAACGAGCAGTTCGCGCCGGTCATCGTCACCAAGAACAACGGCGAGACCTTCAGTGGCGTCGTCGTCAACCTCAACGGCGACCGTGTCAGCATCAACACCGACCTCTCCGACCCTTCCCAGCAGGTCTCCATCGACCGCAAGGAAGTGAAGAGCATCGAGTTGAGCACCATTTCGCCCATGCCGCCCATGCTCCTGAGCATGCTCACGCAGCAGGAGATTCTCGATCTCGTGGCCTACGTCCTCAGCGGTGGAGATAAGGAGAACGGCTTCTTCCAGAAGAAGTAAGCGCGGCGCAGTCGCCACACTAGAGG
>CAIYEN010000014.1 GCA_903925205.1 uncultured Opitutia bacterium
AGGTCGGCGTCCTGCACCATCGCCACCACTTCGGCGTACTCAAGTCGCCCATCGACCCCTACGTCATCCCCGGCGACCCCAAGAGCGGCGTCATCGCCCGCGTCTCGACCGCAAAGCCGGCACCCAAGGGCGAAGCCGACCACCGCGTCCAGGCCTACTGCTTCCGGATGTGCCTGACGAACGTGCCGGAGAACCGCGTCCCGTTCACGGCCCCGGCAGGCTACGACCCGAAGCAATATGAGGTCCTGGCCCGCGCCTACGCCGCCGGCTGGAAAGAGACGTTCGGCAAGTTCGACCTCATTCCCAACGGCAAGACCGACACGAACAACCACGGCGGCTTCTCCTTCGACAACATCGGCTACAACTACGATTACCCCGAGGCCAGCTACGCCCGCCGCAAGGAGATCATCCAGGAACACGAGACCTACCAGAAGGGCCTGCTCTACTTCATCTGCACCGACCCGCGCGTCCCCGCCGAGGTCCGGGAAAAGATGAACACCTGGGGCCTGCCGAAGGACGAGTTCAAGGACAACGGTAACTGGTCGCACCAAATCTACGTCCGCGAAGCCCGCCGCATGGTCGGCGCTTTCGTGATGACCGAGAACGAACTGACGAAGGTGAAGCCGACCCCGGAGTCGGTCGGCATGGGTTCCTACATGATCGATTCGCACAACACCCAGCGCTACATTACCCCCGAAGGCTCCGTGCAGAACGAAGGCGATATCGGCGTCTCTCCGCGCGGCCCTTACGAGATCGCCTATGGTTCGCTGGTCCCGAAGAAAGGCCAGGCCGCTAACCTTCTCGTGCCGGTTGCCTGCAGCGCCACGCACATCGCCTACGGCTCGATCCGCATGGAGCCCGTCTTCATGATCCTCGGCCAGTCCGCCGCCACCGCCGCCGTCATGGCGATCGACGGCAAGATCGCCGTCCAGGACGTCCCCTACGCCGCCCTCAAGGCCCGCCTGCTCGCCGACGGCCAGGTGCTCAGTAAGGCGGTCGACCTCTCGAAATACCCAGCTGAATCAGACGACCACGCCTCCGCGCCTCGCCTGCCTGGGATCACGGTCGATGATGCTGACGCCAAACTTTCGGGTGATTGGACCGAGAGCCAGGCCGGCAAAGGCTTCGTCGGTGAAGGCTACCGCCATGACGGCAAAGGCACGAAAGGCCCGATGTCCGCCACCTTCTCCACCAAGCGCCCCAAAGCCGGCAAGTTTGAGGTCTTCCTCACAATTGTCCCGAACGCCAATCGGGCCACCAACGCCAAGATCCGGATCTTCCATGCCGGCGGCCAGACCGACCGCGAAGTGAACCTCGCCAAAGGACCCGCCGACCGACTGGTCTCGCTCGGCACCTATGAATTTTCGGACAAGTCGGATGCCCAAGTCATCGTCAGTAACGAGGGCGCCAACGGCTACGTGGTCATTGATGCGGTGAATTGGCAGGCTCGCTGAGGCCCTTTCCCTAGAAATCCATTGAAACCCCCGGGACGGAGGGTTGTCATAAAGACTTCCCCATGCGCGTCCTGCCTTTAGTCGCCCCCTTGCTGGTCGTCGGTCTCCTCGGAGCCGCCGAATCGGCTGACACGGTCCGCTTCAATCGAGACATCCGTCCGATCATGTCGGACACGTGCTTCCACTGTCACGGTTTCGACCCGAAGTCCCGTAAGGGCAGCCTACGACTCGACATCCGCGACGACGCGCTGAAGGCCGGCAAGAGCGGCGCCATCGCGATCGTCCCAGGCAAGCCCGATGAGAGCGAAGTCATCAAGCGTCTCTTCACCAAGGACGAAGATGACGTGATGCCGAACAAGGAGTCGCACAAGACCCTCACAGCCGCCCAGAAGGAACTCTTCCGCCGCTGGGTGGCGCAAGGTGCCGTCTACGAACCCCACTGGGCCTACAAGCCGCTCGAGGCCCCCGTCGTCCCCGCCCTGCCCACCGGAGGCAAGAACCCGATCGACGCCTTCATCGGCGCCAAACTTGCCGAGAAGAA
>CAIYEN010000015.1 GCA_903925205.1 uncultured Opitutia bacterium
CCTGCTGCTTGGCCGTGGCGCGTTGCGTCGCTGGCGCCAGTTGTGTCAGTAAGGTCAGGACCGGCTCAACGGTATCCAGGCCGGCGGTGGCGCGGCCATCAACGAAACCATACAGCTCATGCGCCTCGGCGAAGTGGAGGTGGCGTGGCGAAGGTGTTAGCGCCCACCATGCCAAGACGGCGAGCAGCGAAAACGAAACCGAGAAGAGCAGGGCGCGGCGCATGCTTTATTTCGCCTGCTTGGACTTCTTCGCGGCCTCGAGCAGGGCGGTCGCCGCTTCTTGGGCAGGGTAGTTCAGTTGGGCGGAAATCGTGGAGCCCGCGCCGGTGATTTCAATTTTGTGGATCAAGTTCTGGAACTTCTCCATCGCGGCGACTTCTTCGGGCTTCTTGCCGGCCGCTGCCACCGTCAGCGCGCCGTCGATCATGGTTGGTAGTGCCTTGAGCTGCAGGAGAGTGAGGGCAGCCTTATCTGCATCGACAAAGCTGGCGGAGAGGCGGACTTGGAGGTTTTGAGCGTTCTCGCCGACGTTCAGCATGAGGCTTTGCATCCCTGACTCTTCGACCTCTGCACGGTCGGCAGGCGGGGCGGCTTTGAGCACGTCGACATAGGCGAACAGCCACTGGTTCTGCAGCGCTTCTTGCTGGGGGGCGGCCCCGGCCGGTAGTTTCCAGGACTTAGCCTTACCACTGAGCGCGGCGATGGTCGCCTCGGCCTTAGCCTTGGTGGCGAGGATGAGAAGGTCCTTCGAATAGGCGATGAGGACGCTCGGCTTCTTGTCTGGCTCGGCGGCCGGCTCGCCGGTTAACGCTTCGAGGAACTTAGGGGCATCCCAAGCCATGAATTTACCGACCGTCGTCGCGGGCACTTGATGGGAGCGTGCAAACGCTTCAATACGAGCGGGCGTGAAATGACCACGCAGTAGGACGACCAACTCGGGCTCACCTTCCGGGTCGTTCGGGGCCGGTGTGAAAATACCAACGCGGAGGTCTTGGAGGTCCGCGTCGAGGCGAATCCCCAGCTTCTCCTCGAGTTGGCGGACGACTTTGTTTTGGGCGAGGTCTTGCTTAAAGGCTGCCTCGAGGGCTTGGCCCAGCACCGTGCGGTCAACGACTTCATTGGAGACGTAGACCAAGCCGGCCGCGTCGGCCGGGATGCCCAGGGTCTCGACGGCTCCTTGGGCGCTGGTCCAGGCGAGGCAAAACAGGAGGCCGAAGCGGAGGGCTTTCATGACTTGTAGTTTTATAATGTTAAAAGGCACTGGCCGGGGGACAAGCGGTAAGGGGGCGGGACTAGGCCAAAAAAAGGGGCGCCCAATTGGGCGCCCCGAAAGGGAGGTTAGAATCCGAAGGGATTAGTAGCCGCCACGGTCGCCGCCGCCGAAGCCGCCACGACGGTCGCCACCGCCGAAGCCGCCACGACGTTCGCCGCCGCCGAAGCCGCCGCGAGAGCCGCCGCCGCCACCACCGAAGCCGCCGGAGCGGGGACGGTCACCACCGCCGAAGCCGCCGGAGCGGGGACGGTCGCCACCGAAGGAGGGGCGTTCTTCACGAGGACGAGCAACGTTCACCTTCAGGGGGCGACCCATGAAGTCGATGTTCTCGGTCTTAGCGATCGCATCCTGGGCCTGCTGAGCATTGCCCATGGTCACGAAGGCGAAGCCACGAGGACGACCCGTGAACTTATCCATCATGACTTCCACGGA
>CAIYEN010000016.1 GCA_903925205.1 uncultured Opitutia bacterium
GACCCCTCCCCATTTCCTGACTGTGCTCCTTCTCGGTGTCGTCCTGGCACCCTTCGTCTCCGCGCAGGAAATGCAAGAGATGGCGATGAAGGATGCGGCGGCGAAGGCTGGCGCAGTAGCTAAGGTCGAAGAGAAGATGGATCCGGCGGGCTTAGAGTTTTTCGAAAAGAACGTCCGCCCGATTCTGACCGAGCGTTGTTATAAGTGTCACTCCGCCGCGGAGAGCACCTCCAAGGGTGGGTTGTTGCTGGATTCACGCGCGGCGATGCTGGCCGGTGGCGACCAAGGCCCCGCCGTTGTCCCGAACAACCTTAAGAAGTCGTTGCTCATCGTCTCGATCCACCAGACGGACCCCGATCTTTCGATGCCGCCCCGCAAGGCCGGTGCTAAACTGACCGACGAGCAAATCAAGACGTTGGAGAAGTGGGTGATGATGGGCGCCCCCGCCCCCGTGGGTTCGGGGGCCGTGAAACTCACGGGTCTCTCGCAGAAGGCCCGCGACCATTGGGCGTTTAAGTCCGTCGTTTCGCCCGAACTTCCGACGGTGCGAAACCCGGCTTGGTGCCAAAATGAAATCGACCTCTTCGTCCTGCAGAAGCTGGAACAGAATGGCCTGAAGCCCAACCCGGCCACGGACGGTGACTCGTTGCTGCGCCGCCTGACTTACGACCTGCATGGCATGCCGCCGACCCCGGCCGAGTCCGATGCATTTGCCCGTGAATACGACGCGGCGATCGCCCGCGATGTTCAGGCGATGCGCAGCGGCCAGCCGGCGCGCGCCGCCACGATGGTGGTCGAGCGTGTCGTTGATCGGCTCCTCGCTTCGCCGCGCTACGGCGAGCGCTGGGCCCGTCACTGGCTCGACACCGCGCGCTACTCGGACACGCGTGGCAACCGCCGTGACATCGAAGGCGAACGTTTCCCCAGCGCCTGGACTTACCGCGACTATGTCATTGAGGCCCTGAATAGCGACAAGCCCTACGACCAGTTCATCATCGAGCAGCTGGCGGCCGATCGCCTCCCCGACCTCTCCAAGGACGATCCCCGGCTGGCCGCCCTCGGCTTCATCACCGTCGGCAAGCGCTTCGATAACAACGACGACACCATCGATGAACGCATCGACACGACCTCGAAGGCGTTCTTGGGCCTGACGGTCTCGTGCGCCCGTTGCCACGACCACAAGTTCGACCCGATTCCCGCGGCCGACTACTATTCCATGCACGGTATTTTTGCTTCGACGACCGAGCCGTTGCAGGAGCCGGTCATTCGGGGCACCCGCATCGGTAACGCCGCCGAGCGCGCTGACTTCGATAAGAAGATGCGCGAGCTCGTGGAATCCAACACTCGTGGGTACTACCGCTATATCACCGCCCAGCTGGGCATCCTGCATAAGGATTTCGCGGGGCGGGCCTTATTCCAGATGGCTGGGCAGCGTTCGGAAAAGGGCTTCGATATTCAGAAGCAGTACAAGTTCGAGCCCGTGCGTGAAGTCGATGGCTCCATTAATATTGCGACCAACTCGCCGATCACCGGCCCGTTGGCCCGCGTGCGCCGTCTGACCGATGCCGAGTTCGCCACCCGGGCGCCCGAAGTCCTGGCCGCCGCGCTCACCGATAAGAAGAACCCGGTGAATCCCTTGGTCGTCGAAGCTTTGGCCAACCTGAAGCCGAAGACCCTGGATGACGTCGCCATGGCCTACCAAGCCATGTTCCAGAAGCACCACGCACGCATCGTCGCGCACATCGGCCTCCGCGGTTCGCCCGGCGGTGCGGGCGAGAAGGATGATCGGGCACTCTCCCAGTTGGCGTCCTGGCCTTGGCCGCTCCCTAACTACGAGGAGGTCGCCTCGACCCCCCTCATGACCGTCCTGATTTCGACGCGCAGTTTCTGCGAGTCTTGGCAGTCCGCGCCGAGCTTCCGTAACGGCAACATCCCCACGAAGTATTTTCGCTTTGATGACATCAATAAGCTCGAACTGACCCACCCGGGCGGCCCAGGCACGGCGATGGTTGTGGCCGACAGCGAACGTCCGAAGAACACCAACGTCTACATTCGCGGGGACCGCAATAAGCAGGGCCCCGTGGCCCCGCGCCAATTCCTCGAAATCCTCGCCGGCCCGGACCGCCAGCCCTTCTTCGATGGCAGCGGTCGCCGGGAGCTCGCCGTGGCGATTGCGAGCCGCACGAACCCGCTGACCTCCCGGGTGCTCGTGAACCGCGTGTGGATGCACCACTTCGGCGCGGGCATTGTTTCCTCGCCCGATGACTTCGGCAACATGTCCGAGAAGCCTTCGCATCCGGAGCTCCTGGATTGGCTGTCCGCCAACTTTGTCGATGCGGGTTGGTCGCTCAAGAAGCTCCACCGGAAGATCCTGACCTCGCAGACCTACCGCCAGTCCGCCAACCCGCAGCTCAATCCGCTGGTCGCCCAGAAGGGTGAGGTCGACCCGACGAAGGTCGACGCTGGGAATAAGTTCCTCTGGCGCTCTAACCTGCGCCGCCTCGACTTCGAATGTATCCGTGATGCCATGATCATGCTGACCGGCAAGATGGACCTCTCGGTCGGTGGTCGGCCGGTTAATATTACGGAAGAGCCCATCAGCTACCGTCGGAGTATCTACGGCTACATTGACCGTGACCGGCTGAGCGACCTGCAGTCGCAGTTCGACTTCGCTGACCCGATGATGGCGAACTCCAAGCGCAATTCGACTATCGTGCCCCAGCAGGCGTTATTCTTCATGAATAACCCGCTCTCCGTCGAGGTCGCCCGGGCCGTCGCCTCCCGCCCCGAATTCCTCAGTGCCTCGAGTGATGAGGGCCGCATCGCGGTCCTGTACCGCGTGATGTTCCAGCGCGTCCCCAAGCCCGAGGAAGTGCGGCTCGCCAAGGATTTCGTCAAGAAGGTCGCGGGCTACATCGATGAGCCAGCCCCGGCCCCGAAGGCCAAGACCCCCGTCGCCGCCACCAAGGTCACCAAGGAACAGGCCAAGGCAATGATGAATAAGCCGCTCTTGCCGTCCACCCCGGCCCCCGGCCAAGCCGCCACCAAGGGCGCGACGACCATCGCCGGCGGCGTGATTGTGAACGTGGGCGAGAAGATCTCCCGCAAGCAGCCCAGCACCCCTTGGGAGATGCTGGCCCAGGCCATGATTTGCTCGAACGAATTCGTTTACCTCGACTAACCCCCGCCACCCTTCATACTAAACATATAAATAGCACCCCTATGGAAATCCAGAACTGCAACAACAGCCTCCCGACGCCCACCTCCCGCCGTGACTTCTTGCGCCAGACGGGCATGAGCATGGGCACCATCGCCTTCGGCACCATGGTCGCCGACTACATGGTGAACCCGGCTCACGCCGAGATCACCGCTACCCTGAAGCCCCGCCAGGCTCCGCTGCCAGCCAAGGCCAAGCACGTCATTCATATCTTCGCTGGTGGTGCCCCTTCGCACCTCGACACCTTCGACTATAAGCCTGGCATGAAGGCCTACGCGGAAAAGTCCCAAGGCGGCGGCGGTGGCGTCCTCTTCCCGACCCCGTTTGAATTCAAGAAGTGCGGTAAGTCGGGCCTCGAGATTTCGGAGATTTTCCCGAAGCTCCAGGAGCAGGCCGACGAGATGTGCGTCATCCGTTCGCTGCACTCCGATCTGCCCGCCCACGGTCCGGCCGCCAAGCTCATGCACACGGGTTCGGCGATTCTGACTAAGCCTTGCTTGGGTTCTTGGGTGCTGTACGGCCTGGGCACCGAAAGCCAGGATCTGCCTGGTTTCGTCAGCCTCGGCGGTGGCGCCGATGGCCGCCAGTCGGCTTTCCTCCCCAGTATTTTCCAGGGCGCCAAGACCTCCTTCCGTCCCGGGGCTCCGTCCAACAAGGTGATCGCCAACCTGCAGAGCGAATTCACGACCGAAGAAGCCCAGCGCAAGCAGCTCGACCTCGTGCACCAGCTCAACGACCGCCACATGCAGACGGTGCAGAAGGACGAACAGCTGGAAGCCCGTATCGAATCCTTCGAACTCGCCTTCCGGATGCAGACCGCGGCGACCGACGCCTTCGATATTTCCAAGGAGTCGCAGAAGACTCGCGATATGTACGGCAAGAGCGACCTCGGGGCCAAGTTGCTCTGCGCCCGCCGTCTCGTGGAGCGCGGCGTCCGCTTCGTGCAGGTCGATGCCGGCGGTTGGGACCACCACACGAACATCTTCACCTCGGCCACCCGGACGGGGGCCGCCGTCGACACCCCGGCCGCCGCACTCATCGCTGACCTCAAGCAGCGCGGTCTCCTCGATCAGACCCTCATCATCTGGGGCGGAGAATTCGGCCGCACCCCGACGACCGCTGGTCGCGTGAACACGAACTCGGGCCGCGACCACCACGCCAAGGCGTTCTGTTGCTGGATGGCGGGCGGCGGCGTCAAGGGCGGTATGCACTACGGCGAAACCGACGAAATCGGTAGCCAGGTCGCCGCGGATGGCGTCGACGTCCATGACTTGCACGCGACGATTCTCCGTCTCCTTGGTTTCGATCACACGAAGCTCACCTACCGCTACAACGGCCGTGACTTCCGCCTGACCGACAACTTCGGTAAGGTCGTCACGAAGGTCATCGCTTAAGCGCTCCCTCGGCGCTTGCCCCGAAAGGGCGGCCGTCTGCGGATGGCCGCCCTTTTTTGTGCCGAGGCTTGCAGGGTTTTCTTCTGGTTGTATCTTAGAAGGATAAACCCGATGCCCCTGCGATTCTTCATGGTCTTGTTGGCTTCTTGTGCGGCGGTGGTCTGCTTGACCTGGCCGAGAGAGCGTGCGCCCAGTCGGGCCCGGTCGGCGACCCGCGTGGCTCCGCCGGCATTGGTGCGCGCCGCGGCAGCGGACGAGGCCCCTGCGGCGACCGCTGCGGGTTCGGTGGTCGGTGGGCCCGCGGCGGATAGTCTGGTGCGGTCACGCCCGCGCTCGGCCGTCGCGCCCGTCCAGGGCGGAGTCATTGGTGGGCCTGCTGGCGACCTGTCGCCCGCCCCTGCTTCCGTTGCCCAGGTGAAGGCTGATGCCGCGGGCCGGCTGCCCACTAGCGGTCAGGTCCGCATGGATGCCTTGGGCAATCGTGAGGTCCGTTTGGACAATGGCGTGACGGCGACGACTTCCCAGGATGCCTTGGGTGGGAGCACGACCCGCTTTAGCAATGGGGTCACCGCATCCTCCCGCACCGATGCCTTGGGCGGCACGACGACCCATTACTCTAATGGGGTGACCGCGAACTCCCGCAAAGACGCCTTAGGCAATACGGACACGGTCTACAGCGATGGCACTCGCTCGACGACCCGGGTGGATCCCTTCGGCAATCAGGTAACGACCTTTAGCGATGGCCGGACCGAAACCATTCGGCCTGATCCTTTCGCGCCGCGGCCAAAAGACGGCAAGAAATGACTAAAAATGAAGCCGCCTCGCCTGACAGGTCGCTTGCAACTTAGACGGCCGTTGGCAGTCTCACCTCTCATCACCCCATGACGCACACCCTCACTCGCTGGGCCGCTACCGCTGCCTTTGTCCTCGCGGCGCCGCTCCTGCTGGCTGCCGATACGTTTACTTCCGGTCCCGGCTGGCTCGACTTCCCGGGCGGTAAGGGGCCCGGCGCTGGCAAGACCGTTGTCCTGCTGGCCGGCGACGAAGAATACCGGTCCGAAGAAACGATGCCGATGCTCGCCCGCATCTTAGCGGAACGTCACGGCTTCCACGCGATTGTGCTTTTCTCGCACGACGATGGCGTGATTAACCCGAACAACGGCGCTTCTCTCGGCAAACCCGAAGCCCTCGATAACGCCGACGCCTTGGTGCTTGGCCTGCGCTTCCGGAAGTGGAACGACGCCATCCTCGGTAAGTTCGACGCTGCGGTGAAGCGTGGCGTACCCATCGTGGCCACCCGGACCAGCACCCACTCGTTCGCGGGTATCCCGAAGGAGAGCGCCTTTGCGGCCTATAACTGGAATACCAAGGGCGGCTTCGGGAAGAACGTCCTCGGCGAAACTTGGATTAGCCACTGGGGCAACCACAAAGGGGAGGCCACGCGCACCGCGGTCGAGCCCGGCGCTGAAAAGAATCCGCTCCTGAGCGGCGTCGACATCGCCTACGGCGACACCGATGTCTATGAAGCCTACCCGCCCGCCGACGCGAAGGTGCTGCTCCGCGGCATTGTCCTCAAGGACATGGACCCCAAGAGCCCGCCCAGCGAGCGCC
>CAIYEN010000017.1 GCA_903925205.1 uncultured Opitutia bacterium
CGCGATGAACCAGGGCCTCGAGATTGTCCCTGTCATCAATACGGTCGACCTCCCCAGCGCCCGCCCGGAAGAAGCCCGCCGCCAGGTCGAGGACATCCTGACCATTCCGGCGCAGGATGCGGTGCTGGCTTCCGGCAAGTCCGGCATCGGTATCGACGAAATTTTCGCCGCCATCATCAAGCGCGTCCCGCCGCCCCGCTGGTCCGACTACCCGCAGCACCGCGCTCTCGTCTTCGATTCGCTGTTCGATTCCTACAAGGGCGTGATCAGTTACGTCCGCGTCTTCTCTGGCACGTTCAAGGCCGGCCAGACCATTGAGTTAATGTACAATGGTGCCCGCTCCGTCATCAAGGAAGTCGGCATCTTCGCGCCGAAGATGAAGCCGCAGGACGAACTCGGTCCAGGCACGGTCGGTTACATCGTCATCAATATCCGCGAAGTCGCGGACGTGAAGGTGGGTGACACCATCACCCTTGCCAGCGATCCAGCTAAGGAGCCCGTACCCGGCTTCAAAGAGGTCCGCCCGATGGTCTTCAGCGGCATCTACCCACTCGACACGGCTGATTACGAGAAGCTGAAGGTCTCGCTCGCCAAGCTGGCCATCAACGATTCTTCGCTGACTTACACGGCCGAGAGTTCAAGCGCGCTGGGCTTTGGTTTTCGCTGTGGCTTCCTTGGCCTCCTCCATATGGAAATCGTCCAGGAGCGCCTCCGTCGCGAGTACGACTTGGACATCCTTTCGACCTACCCGTCCGTTGTCTACAAGGTCTTCACCACCGACGGCGTCGAGCACATCCTGGATAACCCGGTCGTGATGCCAGACCCGTCGGCGATCGAGCACGTCGAGGAGCCGACGATCCGCGCCCATATCCACATTCCTGGCACTTCCATTGGCGACATGCTGACGCTCGTCCAGGAGAAGCGCGGCATCTGTGAGCGCACCGAAACCATCGACGGCGACCGCGTCGTCTTGGTTTGCCTGCTCCCGCTCAACGAGATCCTCGTCGATTTCAATGACCGTATGAAGTCCATCACCCGCGGTTATGGCTCGATGGATTACGAACTGGGTGAGTATGTGACGTCCGACCTCGTGAAGATGGATATCCGCGTCAACGAAGAGCCCGTGGACGCGTTTTCGTCCATCGTCCACGCGTCGAAGGCCGAAGGCCGTGGCCGTGCGCTCTGCGAGAAACTCAAGGAACTCCTTCCGCGCCAGCTCTTCAAGATCGCCATCCAAGCCGCCATCGGGTCCAAGGTCATCGCCCGCGAGACCATCGGTTCCGTCGGTAAGGACGTGACGGCCAAGTGCTATGGCGGTGACATTTCCCGTAAGCGCAAGCTGCTCGATAAGCAGAAGGAAGGGAAGAAGCGCATGAAGCAGATTGGTAAGGTCGATATCCCCCAGGAAGCCTTCATTAAGATCCTGAAGAACGAGGGCTAACCCCCGTTTCTGTCCTTTCCAGCGACCGTCCACCCGCTTAGGTTGGGCGTAGGTTCGCCATGCTCACCCATCTCCCCGGATTCATCCCTCTCCCCAAGCATTATCGCTACCTGAGGATTGCCAGGCAGGTCCTCGAAATTGCGCACAAGGTGAAGCTCTACCGTGGCGACGTGCTCCGCGCTGAAGACCTCGCGGAACAGGAGCGCCTGACATCCCAGTTGGCTGCACTTTTAAAGCGTTCGGCCCCGCCCGCAGAGACCGAGCCGGCCATCACGGCCCTGCATGAAGTGCTCGTGCGTAACGGCGGAAAGATCTACCCTGTCTCCACGACAGGCGACTACGTGGAGATGGTCGTGA
>CAIYEN010000018.1 GCA_903925205.1 uncultured Opitutia bacterium
CAGAAGGAAGCGGCGCGGACCGTTGCCGCGGGGCAATTCGCTACGGACGCTGACTACTACGCGTGGCACCAACAGCACTTCGGCCAAGAGGGGCGCAGCGCCGTTCCGGGTCTGGCTGTAAGGACTTCCACGGGGGCGGTTGACACCACGCCCAACAACAACGCAAGCTCGTCGCTGTCGGTGTACGACCCCTCGCAAGGCCAGCAGTACGACGAGTACGGCTCTCCGGTGGGCGGCCAACCAACGGCCAACGCCTACAGCTCCTTTGAAGTTCCCGAGAACTACGGCAACCCCAAGAACAAGATTTACCAGCTCTCGGCTGCGCCCGACGAGAAGGTGCGCCTCGTTGGCCTAGACGGCACTGTCTACTACTCGGGGCAAGGCACCGAGGGTGCCAAGACCGTTGCCGACCTCGTTCAAAAGCTCGGCAAGCAGTTCAACACCGGCGCGACGTGGATAATCCAGAAGCAAGCGCCCGGCGCTAACGGTTGGCAGCAGGTGTCGCAAGACACCGTGGGTACGCAAAAGACCACCGCGATCAATTCGTTTTTAAACACAGCACTGCCAACCATCGGCGCAATCATCGGTGGCCCGTGGGGCTCGGCGGCAGCCTCGGCGCTTAACAGCGCGTTGCAGAGCAAGCCGCTAGATACCGCCATAAAAGACGCGGCCATTTCCTTCGGCACGGCCTACATCGGCGGGAAGGTGTTTCCTGGCGGCAATCCCAACGGGATGATTGGCGCGCACATGGCGGCCAACGCTGCGGGGCAAACAGCTACAAACGCGATAACTAGTGCGGTGGCAGAAGAAGTTGGCGCAAAGGTCGCCGCTGGTGTCGCTCAGGCAGGCGTCAAAGCAGGGGGGACCGCTGCGGGAAATGCCGCGCTGGAAGCAGTCATCGTTACTGCCGCGCGCAACGGTCTAACTGCCGCGCAACTTGCCGCGCTCCGGGCCAGCGGCCAGACCCTAATCGACCTTGCCGTCCAGAAAGCACTAACCAGTCCCCCAGACGGCGGCGGGGGAACTCCCGACGCAAGCGGTCCCAAGCCCGACGGCACACCTGGCGCACCTGCTGGCACACCTGGCGCACCTGCTGGCACACCTGGCGCACCCCCGCCCGCTTCAGCCGGGGATGTGAGCACAGTCACTGTAACCGCCGCCAAACTTGCAAAGGCGGGTTTGAGCCAAACCGAAATAGCCACGCTTTTGCGAGCCGGTGGGCAAATCGGCGCGTGGAACCTAGCTCAAACTCTTGATGTTATCGACAAAACCGGCGCTCAGCCCGATTTCTACAATGACAATGCTAATTCGCCTCAGCCGACTACGTCTCCCCCTAACCTCCTTGATAAAGGGAAGGCTTGGTTTGACAGCTTGACGCCTTTGCAAAAGGCATCACTCGGGTTTAAAGCTGCCGCAGTGGGCACCCTTGTTGGAGGCGCACTCACCAACAACGGTACTAGCAGCGGCGGTACTGGCAGCGGCGGTCCGGGCTTCAAGACCATCGCACAGCAGCAAGCCGGGCTGCCCGACATCTTCCACGCCCAACTTGGCGCACCGCGCGGCATGTTCAGCGCCTTGGGCTCGGCGGGCACGCCCTACACTCCCCGTCCGATCAGCAACCTCCTTCCCGACCCTGTGGTCAACACTAACGGTTCCGGCAACGCCAACCCGTCAG
>CAIYEN010000019.1 GCA_903925205.1 uncultured Opitutia bacterium
GCCCGGGGGACGGCCTAAAGATGCGGCTTCCCTATGCGCCCCCTTTTCCTGCTCGGCCTCTTGGTCGCCCTGTGCCCTTTCGGTGTCGCGGAGCCGGCCGCCCCAGCCCGTCAGCCCAACGTCTTGTTCATCGCCGTCGATGACATGAACAACGACCTAGCCTGCTATGGTCATCCTTTTGTGAAGTCTCCGAATATTGACCGCTTGGCGGCGCGCGGGGTGCGTTTCGATAAGGCGTATTGCCAAATGCCTTGGTGTTCGCCGAGTCGGGCCTCGCTCATGACGGGGCTGCGTCCGGATACGACACGGGTCATGGACCTAAACTACGATTTTCGCCAAGGCCTGCCCAACGTCGTTACCTTGCCGCAGGCTTTCCGTAAAGCCGGCTACTATGCGGCCCGCGTCGGGAAGATTTATCACTATGGTAATCCTGGTGACATCGGCACGAGCGGTTTAGATGACCCCGCTTCTTGGCAGGAAGTTGTGAACCCCGCCGGTCGCGACAAGACCACCTTGGAGCGAGATATCCTGATCATGAAGCCGACGGCGGGTCTCGGCTCGTCGATGTCCTTGCTGGCAGACAAGACCGGCCGGGATGAGGAACATACCGACGGTAAGGTGGCGACTGAAGCCATTAAGCTCTTGGAGGCGCACAAAGATAAACCCTTCTTCCTCGCGGTCGGTTTCTACAAGCCGCACTGCCCCTGGGTCGCCCCGCAGAAGTGGTTCGACCTGTATCAATTGAAGGACGAAGTCCTCCCGCCCATCACGCCAGCGTGGAAGTCCACCGTCCCGCCCGCCGCGTTGGCCTCCACGAGTCCATGGCCGTATAAAGGCGTGACCCCCGAAGAAGCGCAGCAATGCCGCCGCGCCTACCACGCCACAATTTCGTTTGTCGATGCGCAGATTGGCCGCGTCGTGGATGCCCTCGATCGCTTGGGCTTGGCCGATAACACCATCATCGTTTTCTGGAGCGACCATGGTTACCACTTGGGCGAGCATGGGCTCTGGATGAAGCAGAGTTGCTACGAAGAATCGACCCGCGTGCCCATGATCATCGTGGCGCCCAAGGGTGTCGCGGGGAAAGTCAGCCCGCGCACCGTCGAGCTCGTCGACCTCTATCCCACGCTGACGGACCTCGCCGGCGTGGCCGCCCCCGCGGGTTTGCAAGGCGTCAGCCTTCGGCCGTTGTTGGCTAATCCCGCCGCTACTTGGAATCGACCCGCCCATTCGCAGGTCATTCGCGGGGGCATTAATGGTATTCAGGGGTACTCAATTCGCACGGAACGCTGGCGCTACACCGAGTGGGAGGGCGGCGCCAAGGGCGTGGAGTTGTATGACCATGACACCGACCCGCAGGAAATGAAGAACCTAGCTACCGACCCGGCGCAAGCGGCAGTGATACAAGAACTCAAGGCGCAGATTCATGCCATGCACCCGGTGAAGGTCCCCGGCGGTAAGGCCCTGAAGCCGCATAAAGAAGGCGGCGAGAAGTAGGCCATGCCGCGGGCCGTCTGCATCCTTAACGTCGCCCACGAAGGGCCGGGGCTTATCGGTGACCTTTTAGTCGACCGGGGCTTCACGGTCGAGCTCGTCCAGGCTTGGCAGGGCGCGCCCTTGCCCAGCGACCTTGGCCCAGCGGACCTCTTGGTCGTGATGGGCGGCCCGATGGGCGTCGCTGACATTGGTCGGCCGGAGACCCCGTGGTTGGGGCCGGTCGCCGCATTGCTGCGGGCGCGTCTGGCGCTAAACCTGCCCAACCTGGGCATCTGCCTCGGCTGTCAGCTCATCGCCCATGCGGCGGGGGCCGTCGTTGCCACGATGCGTGACGCCGCTGGGCACCGTGTGCGTGAAGTCGGGTGGGGCGGCTTGGAAGTCTTTCCCGCTGCTGATGCTTCCGTCCGTGGCCTACCGCATACGATGGACGTGCTCCACTGGCATGGCGACGCGTGCGCCTTGCCGGTCGGCGCGACCTTGCTTGCCTCGACCCGCGCCTGCCCGGTGCAGATGTTCCGTTTAGGTCGGAGCCTTGGGCTCCAGTTCCATCCAGAAGTCGATGCGGCGACCGCGATGCTCTGGGCCAGCGAAGATGCGGACTTTGTCGTGGCCGCCAACGGCCCGGACGGCGTGGCCGAACTGCAAGCCGTCTCTGCCGCGGCGGCTGGGCGCACGCTGGCGGCCCGCCGGCAAATGTTGGCGCAGGCGTTGGACGC
>CAIYEN010000020.1 GCA_903925205.1 uncultured Opitutia bacterium
CCTTGGGTGCAACCACCACGATTGGCGCCGGGACAGCGCCGGTCACGTATCCAACCGGTGGGCTAGGTATCGACGGCGATCTTCAAGCCAATACCCCGTCGACAGGGGTCGGTGATTGGCTTCCTGGTGCGACAGGAACTGGCGGTAGCTTGCTGACCTTGGGCGGAGTTCCCGTCAACAGCACCACCACCCTGCATTTGACCGATGCCTATTCAAGTGAGTCAGACGACAACAAGATCAACTTTAACCCCACCACCTGGACGTGGCGGCGGCGGACCGCCCAAAACAATGGGGATGGCTGTCAACCCCAAATCTACCACTCCCTCGTGCATCTCGCCAAAGACGCTACCGGGCATACGTGGTTGAGTGCCACCTGCGACCGGAATTCCACCAGCGATTCTTCTTACGTCGATTTCGAATTTCTGCAGAACACCCTGACCCTAACGGGTGCCGGACAGACACGCGGAGGGTTTGCCTCGGCGGGACCGAACTGCGGGCGCACCACCAATGACTTCATCGTGACAGTCGTTTTTGGCAAAAACCCGAGCGCCGCAACCATCAAAGTCAGACGCTGGGTAGCCGACGGCAAGCCGGGCTGTGGCTACAGCTACGCCTCAGCGGCGGTACCTGCGGGCGCGGTGTATGTTGCCGTCAATAGTTCGAGCCTGCCGGTTCCCTTTGGGGCCTTCGGTGGGACCGACTACCCGGCCAACACTTTCGCGGAGGCAGCGGTTGACCTGACGGCTCTGGTCGCAGGGTTCGATCCTCGCTTGTCCATGGGGGTCAAGACCCTCTTGGTCAAGACCAGAACGTCGTCGTCGGATGACTCATCGATGAGGGATTTTTTCGCGCCACAACAGATTGATTCCAAGTTTGGTACCTTCAATGCGGGGATTAACCAGGCGAAATGTTCAGAAGGGGTGTCCACCTCCTTCAGCCTCAGTGGACAAATATTTCTAGCGGCGGACGATTCAGTGGCCAGTAGACTTTGGACGGTCGTCAGTGGGACGGCAGTCATTGGGACCGCGAATACCCTCACCACGGACGTTCAGGTTAGCTCCGTCGCAGCCACGCTGCGGCTAACCATCACGACCTCCAAAGGGTACACCCTAACCGGTGACGTGGTCCTGACTGTGACTCCGTCGCCTTCGGGTGCCACCCAGGTCACCGCGGGGCAGAGCGGCCTACCGTATACCTTGCCGATTTCCATCACCGCAACGAATATCACTTGGTCCATTTCGGGGAACACGGGGGCCTCGTTCAATCCAGTGCCCGCGCCGGGTGGGTTGGTGAAAACGGTCTACGTCAACGCCGGTGTCGGCGAAGGATCGTACACCGTGACGGCGACGATGATCTTTCCGGGGGATGCTTCGGCGAGCTGCACAACTACCGCGAGCGTCACCAATAACATCACCCCGGCGGTACCGACGATCACGAGCAAGCCGGTGGCGAGCGGCCTGCCCGAGGGCCAGACCCTGGCGAATTCGAGTGTGAGTGGCGGGGTGGCCAGCGTGGCCGGGACGTTTGCGTTCACCACGCCGGGCACCCGGCCCAACGTGGGTGGACCCGAGCAGTCGGTCACGTTTACCCCGACGGACTCGGCAAATTATGCGACGGCGACGACGACGGTGGCGGTGACGGTACAGGCCGCTTCGCTGACGCTCAACGGTGCGGTGGCGGCGAGCAAAGACTACGACCGAACGACCACTGCGACGGTCAGCGGCGGTAGTCTGGTCGGCGTGTTGACGGGCGACACCGTGACGCTGGGCGGAACGCCAAGCG
>CAIYEN010000021.1 GCA_903925205.1 uncultured Opitutia bacterium
AAGAAGGGCGAGTCATCGATCAGCAGAACCGCGTGCTGGCGGGCGCTAGTGGGGTTGTCCTTGCGTCGAAACCAGTCCTCAAAGGCGAGCGGCAGGAAGTGCCCGACATCGACGATTTCCGTCGCCTGACCCTTGATCACGGCGGAGCCAAGAACACCGGGAACATCGCTGGTCACCTGAACGTCGAGGCGGTCTTCGACAATGTCGATGATCTCGTCGACCACCAGCGCCATCAACCGTGCGCCATCCGAGAACACCAGCAACGGCTGCGCCCCTTCGCCTTTGACATTCACATTCTTGTTCATGCTGATGAGCGGCATCAGTTGGCCGCGGTACTGCACCATGTGGCGGCCATTCGACAGTTCGATCTTGCGGGCGTCGATTTCCTCGAGCCGGGTGATCAGCGACAGCGGCACCGCCTTGGGCTGGGTCGAGCCGGCGCGGAACACCAGCAACGACGTCGCCTCCTCACCGGTCTCCTCAACACGATCCTGCGCGGCCTCGACGATCATCTGCGAGGTGACTTAAAGGCCGGCGAGTAAGCGTGGACCTCGCCGCCGAATTCTTCGCGCCCCAGCAGCGCTTCATGGATGCCGCTCGCGGTCGTGCCGGCGAGGTATTTGGAAATCAACTTGGCCTCGCTGAACTGCGCGAAACCCTTGAGCGCGAGGAGGACTTTCGCACCCGAGCGGTCCATGACGGAGCGGAGGATGCGCAGGTTGCTTTCGAGTAGGCCACGGTGGAGGACGTGACACGGGCTCGGGACCGTCGTGAGGTCGACTTGGCGGAAGGCGGCAGTGAGGGCGTCGGATTCGTGCACGCGTTCACGCTGTTGGTGCGGTGCCATGGGGCAAATAAAAAGCCCGCCAGAGGGCGGGCTTCGTTACGGCTGAGCGTGGTGCTTAGACCGGCAGCTCTTGAATCTGCCAAGGCAGGCCCCGCTTGTTCAACTCTTCCATGAAAGGGTCCGGATCGCACTCTTCCATATTCCAGACGCCGGGCTTCAGCCACTTGCCCGTGGCGAGCATCGCCCCGCCAATCGCCGCGGGGACGCCCGTGGTGTAGCTGATAGCCTGGGATTTAACCTCGGCGTAACATTCTTGGTGATCGCAGACGTTGTAGATGAAGACCTTGCGCGGCTTGCCGTTCTTGAGGCCGGTGATTTCGCAGCCGATGCAGGTCTTACCCTTGGTGCGCGGGCCCAGCGAAGCCGGGTCGGGTAGGAGTGCCTTCAAGAACTGGATGGGGACAATCTGGTGGCCCTGGAACTCGATTGGGTCGATGCGGGTCATGCCGACGTTCTGGAGCACGCGGAGGTGGTTCAGGTAGTTGTCGGAGAAGGTCATGAAGAATCGAATGCGCTTCAGGCCCTTGATGTTCTTGGCCAAGGATTCCAGCTCCTCGTGGAAGAGCAGGTAGCTGGGCTTCGGGCCGAGGACTGGGTAGTTGTAGTCCACGCGAAGCTTCGGGTCGAGGGGCTCGGTTTCCTTCCACTCGCCATTTTCCCAGAAGCGCCCGCGCTGTGTGATCTCGCGGATGTTGATCTCCGGGTTGAAGTTCGTCGCAAACGGGTAGCCGTGGTCGCCGGCGTTGGCGTCCATGATGTCGATGGTCTCGATGGTGTCGAAGAGGTGCTTCTGCGCGTAGGCGCAGTAGACATTGGTCACGCCTGGGTCGAAGCCCGAACCGAGGAGGGCGGTGAGACCAGCCTTTTCAAAGCGCTCGCGGTAGGCCCACTGCCAAGAGTATTCGAACTTCGCGAGGTGCGGTGGTTCGTAGTTGGCCGTGTCGACGTAGTGGATGCCCGCGTGGAGGCAGGCGTCCATCAAGGGGAGATCCTGGTAGGGCAGGGCAACATTGATGAGCAAGTCGGCCCCGAAGGACTTGATGAGGGCGACCGTGGCCTTGACGTCATCGGCGTCGACCGCCGCGGTGCGAATGGTACGGCCCGTCGCGTTCTTCACGTCGGCGGCGATGGCCTTGCACTTATTCTCGTTACGGGAGGCCAGCATCACCTCGGAGAAGGCTTCGGGGTGCATGGCGCACTTGTGGGTCACGACGTTGCCGACGCCGCCGGCACCGATGATCAGGACTTTTTTGCTCATAGGGTTGCATGATTTCTGTCCACAAGCGGAGGAGGGGAAAGAAAAAAGGATGCACAAACCGGTGAACAAGCCGTGACAGACCGCCACCAGCCCCGAAGGGCTTCCGGGAAAGGGAACCCTTTTGGCTGGCGGGATGGACGGGACTCGAACCCGCGACCTCCTACGTGACAGGCAGGCGCTCTAACCAACTGAGCTACCACCCCGGACAGCCAAAAGGAAGGTGAACAAAGCCCCCTGCACCCCCGGCTGTCAAATGGAAAACCTCGTCAATTATCCCCGAATCTGGCCGTTACCCACGACTTCGAACTTCCAGGTGGTTAATTCCCTGATTCCCATGGGTCCGCGGGCATGCAGTCGGTCGGTGCTGATGCCGACTTCGGCCCCGAAACCAAATTCGCCCCCATCGGTGAACCGGGTGCTGGCGTTCCAGTAGACGCAGGCGCTGTCGATTTGGGCCAGGAAGGAGCGGGCGACGGCTTCGTCGGCCGTGATGATCGCGTCGGAATGGTGCGAGCCGCAGGTCTCGATGTGCGTGACGGCCTCGGCTAAGCCTGACACGACCTTGACGTTGAGGACGAGGGCAAGGTGTTCGGTTCGGAAATCGAGCTCGCTCGCGGGCTGGGCGGTGGGGACGAGTGCGCACGTGCGCGGGCAGCCACGGATTTCCGTTTGTTGAGCGGCCATCGCACGTCCGACGGTGGGCAGGAAACTGGCGGCGACCGCGGCATCGACGAGTAAAGTCTCGGCGGCATTGCAGGCGCTTGGGCGCTGGCACTTCGCGTTCACGATAATCGCTTCGGCCATGGCCAAGTCAGCGGCGGCATGGACGTACACGTGGCAGATACCGGCATCGTGTTTGATGACGGGTACCTTCGCCGAATTCACCACGGCCTCGATAAGGCCAGGGCCGCCGCGGGGGACGATGATGTCGACGATGCCGCGCAACGAGCCGAGTGCGGGGACCGCATCGCGGTCGGTGAACGGCAGGAGCGTGACGGCTTCGGTCGGGAGGCCGGCGGCGGTAAGTCCGGCCGCGAAGGCCGAAGCGAGCGCGAGGTTGGTGTGGAGGGCCTCGCTCCCGCCGCGGAGGATGCAGGCATTCC
This sequence comes from uncultured Opitutia bacterium, assembly GCA_903925205.1. Lineage (GTDB taxonomy): Bacteria > Verrucomicrobiota > Verrucomicrobiia > Opitutales > UBA953 > UBA953. Next base: position 3,209 of record CAIYEN010000021.1, read on the forward strand.
CCGACTTCAGGCACAGCGCGGCGGCGTCGACGGTGACGTTGGGGCGCGATTCGAAAATGATGGCGACGAGCCCGATGGGCACGCGGCGACGGACAATCTTTAGGCCGTTCGGACGATCCCAGGCTTCGGTGACTTCGCCGACGGGGTCGGGGAGTTTCGCCACGTCTTCGCAGGCGACGGCAATCGCCTCGAGGCGGCCGTGGTCGAGTCGGAGCCGATCGGTCATCGCTGGCGTCAGGCCTTTGGCTTGGGCGGCGGCGAGGTCTTGGGCGTTGGCCGTCAGGATGGCGGGTTCCGCGGCGCGCAGGGCTTGCGCTGCCGCGCGCAGGGCTTGGTCGCGGACGGCCGTCGACGAGAGCGCCACGGCCCGCGATGCACCCTTGGCCGCCCGGGCCAGAGCCGTCACGCGCTGCAGCAGGTCGCTCATCGCAGGGAGAAGCGTGTCCCGAGTTTCTTGCCGGCGGCGAGCTCGAGGAGGACGTTGGCTTTGCGGCCGTGCGCGATGATGGTATCGACGCCCCCTTCGGCCGCGATTTCTGCAGCCTGCAACTTAGTCACCATCCCGCCGACGTTACGTTCGGAGCCAGCGCCGCCCGCAAGGCCGCGGATGGCATCGTCAATCTTGGTGACCTTGGGGATACGGTCGCCCGTGCCGTCGGACTTCGTCATTAGCCCGTCGACCCCCGAGAGGATGACGAGCAAGTCGGCACCGACCAGTGCGGCGACGTGCGCGGAGAGACGGTCATTGTCGCCCACGCGGATTTCTTCATCCGCGATGGCATCGTTCTCGTTGATGATGGGGACGAAGCGCTTGCGCTTCAGGAGGAGATCAAGGGTGGCGCGGGCGTTGCGCGTGCAGGCCCGGCTATCGAGGTCCCAGTAGGTCAGGAGCATCTGCGAGCCAAGAAGGCCATGGCGGGCGAAATGCCGGCCGTAGACAGACATCAATTCAGGTTGGCCGACGGTGGCGCAGGCTTGCAGTTCGCGGGCATCCTTGGGGCGCTTTTCAAGGTTCATGGCCGTCATGCCGGCGGCGACGGCGCCAGAGGAAACGATGACGACCTCGATGCCTTTTTGCATCAAGCCGGCGACCTGGTCGGCGATGCGGCCGATTTGGACGCGGTCGACCTTGCCGTCCTTGCGGGTGAGCAGGCCGGAACCGAGTTTAATGACCCAACGTTTTGCCATAAGAGTGGAAGCGAACCTAACGGACGGAATCCGCCGATGTCCAGCGTCAGAGTGCGGAGCTGTCTCGGCTCGGCGGGGTCAGGCCAGCCGCCAGCCACCCTTTATCCGTCAGGACGCGCCCTTGGGGGGTGCGGGTCACATAGCCTTCCTGCACGAGGAAGGGTTCGTGGACCTCTTCGAGCGTATGGGCGTCTTCGCCGATGGCTGCCCCAATGCTGCTTAGGCCGACGGGCCCGCCATTGTGCTTCTGGGCCATGGCGCGGAGGAAACGGTGATCCATGTCATCGAGCCCGTTTTGGTCGATCTCTAGGAGTTCGAGGGCCGCGGCCGTGACGGCGGCATCGGCCTTGCCCGCAGCGCGTTCGAGGGCGTAGTCGCGCGTGAAGCGCAGCAGGTTGTTCACGATCCGCGGCGTCCCGCGGGCGCGGCGGGCGACTTCTTCGGCGCCGCCTTGATCGAGGTCGAGGTGGAGCAACTTCGCGTTGCGCGCGACAATCGTCAGTAGCTGGGCGCGCGTGTAGTAGTCGAGGCGTGTCTGGAGCGTGAAGCGGCTCCGCAGCGGTGCGGTCAGTAGGCCCGTGCGCGTGGTGGCGCCGACGAGGGTGAACTTCGGTAAGTCGAGGCGCACGCTGCGCGCGTTGGGCCCTTGGTCGATCATGATATCGATGCGGAAGTCCTCCATCGCGGAGTACAGGAATTCTTCGACCGTCTTCGGGATGCGATGAATCTCGTCGATGAAGAGTAGTTCGCCTTCTTGGAGGCTCGTGAGGAGGCCGGCGAGATCGGAAGCCTTTTCAACGACGGGTCCGGACGTCACGCGGATCGGCCGGCCCATCTCTTCGGCGAGGATCATGGCCAGCGTGGTCTTGCCGAGTCCTGGCGGGCCGTGAAGCAGGATATGGTCAAGCGTACGCCCTTCGCGGCGGGCGGCCCCGACCATCACCCGGAGACGTTCGACCGTGCGTGGTTGGCCCACGAAATCAGCCAGGGAAGGCGGGCGCAGGGCTTGGTCGAGCGGGCGGTTAGGCGTACTCACCGCGGCCTTGCCGGCGGCGGGTTGGGTCGATTCAGGGTCATCCTTGGCGCGGGCCATGACGGTAACGTGTCGAGTCAGGGAGTGATGGCAACCCTCAGTCCTCCGCGAAGCCTTTCGGCATCGCGGAGGCCGGGAGTCGTTCAATGTCCGCCCCGAGCGAGCGGAGACGTTCCTCGAAGCGTTCGTAGCCGCGGTCGAGGTGGTAGAGGCGTTGGACCCAAGTTTCACCTTTGGCCGTCAACGCCGCGAGGATGAGGGCGGCGGACGCACGGAGGTCCGAGGCCATCACGGGCGCGCCGGAGAGCGGGCGGTCGCCGTAGACCGCCGCGGTGGCGCCATCGATGGCGATCTCTGCGCCCATGCGTTGGAGTTCTGCCGCGTGCATGAAGCGGTGTGGGTAGACTTTTTCCGTGACCGTGCTGCGGCCATCGACGAGCAGCTGCAGGGCCATGAATTGGGCTTGAAGGTCGGTGGGGAAGCCTGGGTAAGGTTCGGTGAGGATGTCGACCGCGCGCGTCGGGCGACCGAAAGCGCGGACAAAGCCCGGCCCCGTTTCAACGCCGACGCCGGCTTCGCGGAGTTTATCGAGGAAGGCACCGAGGTGGGCGGCGTCGGCGCCAGTAACCGTGACGTCGCCATCGGTGATTGCACCTGCGACGAGGTAGGTGCCCGTTTCGATGCGATCGGGGATGACCGTGTGCTCGGTGCCATGGAGCCGTTCGACGCCGCGGATAGTGATGACCTCGGTGCCGTGCCCGCGGATGTCGGCGCCCATCTTCAGGAGCAGGGCGCAGAGGTCGACGACTTCCGGTTCGCGGGCGGCGCATTCGATGCGCGTTTCGCCGGGCGTGAGCGTGGCGGCCATCACGAGGTTCGCCGTCCCGAGGACGGTACTGCCCATGGGGCCGCCCATGAAGACGAGGCTCCCGCGGGCGTGCGTGGCGTCGACGGAAACGACCCCGCCCTCGACCGCAACGACGCAGCCGAGCGCTTCGAGACCCTTCAGGTGTAGGTCGATCGGGCGCGGCCCGATGACACAACCACCCGGGATGGCCATTTCCGCTTGATGCAGCCGACCCACGAGGGCGCCGAGCAGGCAGACCGAGGCCCGCATCTTACGCACGAGGTCGTACGGCGTGCGGTGGGTAATCTCTTGGGCGTGGATTACCCAGGTGCCCGGCGTGGGGTTCGTCACCGTCGCGCCTTGGTGGCGGAGGATCTCCGCCATGAAGCGCACATCGCTCAAGTCGGGCACATTGCGAAGGGTCACCGTTTCGGCGGTGAGCAAGGACGCGGCCAGCAAGGGCAGGGCCGCGTTCTTAGCGCCGGCGGCCTGGACGGTCCCGCTTAAGCGGCGACCTCCGACGATGCGTGCGACTTCGAGCATGGTGCTGAAAAGGAGCGGGGGCGCCGTTAAGCGCCCCCGTTTCGTTTAGCCTTCGCGCGGGCCGCGGCGGTCACCTTGACCTCCGCGGAAATCGCCACCACGGCCACGGCCGCCGCGATCGCCACCACGGCCACCACGGTCGCCCCGACCACGGCCACCACGGTCACCACCACGGTCACCACCGCGGTCGCCGCGGGGTTCGCCACGGAAGCCACCACGGTTGCCGCGGGGTTCGCCACGGGCTTGTTCGCCACCGGCGGTTGGCACAAAGACGGCCTTGGTCGGGATACCGAACAAGGTCGCGAGCTTGCGCTTCAGCGTAGCCCAGAAACCAATCGGTGCCTGGACGGGAATGACGACAGGTTCAATTTGGATGCGTGGGCGCTCTTCGCGCCGCGGACGCTCTTCACGACGCGGGCGGTCACCTTCGGCGCGGGGTTCGCGCGCTTCGCGCCGCGGGCCGGCGGCACCTTCGGGGCGCGGTTCCCGTGGTTCGCGGCGCTGGCGGTCGCTGGGGATGCCAGGCTGGCGGCCTTCTTCGCTCGAAGGGGCACCTTCAGGACGGTCTTCGCGACGCGGGCGCTCTTCGCGGCGAGGGCGGTCGCCTTCGGCACGGGGTTCGCGACGTTCACGCGGCGGCTGGTTTTGGGCCGGCTGCTTGGCGAGTTCGCCCGAGAGGTTCTCGGTGACTTCGGCTGGGTTCGCGATCACGCCGATGGACGGGCGCGCGTTCTCAGTCTTACCACCTGGGGCGACGTTTTGCGGGACGCCACGTCGACCGAACTGCTTCGGAGCAACGATGGTACCGGGCTTGGCGGCGGGTTCGCTGGAGGCGCCGATCACGGAAAGGGGCGGAAGTTCCGCGTGCGCGGATTCCAGCTTGGATTCGGTGATGCGAGGCGCCGGGGCGGCGGGGGTCGTGTTCTGTTCCGCCGTAGGGGCGGGGGTGTGGGTGGACGTGTCGTCCTGCCCGGGGTTTTCTTGGCTCATGGTTTCTCTTGGTGTGGCGACCGGATGTTCGGTCGCCTGGTGAAGGCCGTTTCCGCCGTTGTGGCAGAAAGGCCGGGTCTCCAGTAGCTCCCCGTCGCTTCGAAGGAAGGCGGGGAGGTCCGGTTAGTAGCCGAGACGGGTGTCTCAGAACCGTTGTGAATAAAACAACCCTTTCTAGTTAACAATAAGAAAGTCCCCCGCAGGCCTAAAAAGGTGAAACTATGTTCACTTAATCAAGCCCGCGGGGCGGGGGACCCCAGCTGGCGGCCCTTAGCGGGCTTCGTCCGTGAAGCGCTGTTCCCGAATCAGGATGATTTTGACCGTTCCTTGGTACGAAAGCTTTTCCTCGATGGCGCTCCGGAGGCGGCGGAGGAGTTCGGTCGCCCCGAAGTCATCGACCATACCGGGGTCGACGATGACCCGAAGTTCGCGGCCGGATTGGAAGGCATAGGCCTCCCGGATACCCTCAAAGCCGAGGGCGAGGGCTTCCAGGTTCTTGACCCGTTGGACGTAACTTTCCAGCGTCGAGGAACGGGCCCCTGGCCGTGAGCCGGAAGCCGCGTCGGCGATCATCACGAGCGGCGCGTAGAGGCTTTCGGCTTCGACCTCGCGGTGGTGGGCAGCGACCGCATTGACCACGCGCGGTTCTTCCCCGAGACGGCGGAGGAGCGCGGCCCCGATCAGCGCATGGCTGCCACCGTCTTCCGCTTCCATGGCTTTGCCTAAATCATGCAGTAAGCCCGCGCGCTTGGCCGGAATCGGGTCGAGCCCGAGTTCGCCGGCTAAGACGGCGCAGAGTTGTGCGACCTCGATGGAGTGGGCCAAGGTGTTCTGGTTGGAGGACAACCGGAAATGGAGCCGCCCCAACAGTTCCTCGACGCGTCCGTCCATGGGTGGAAGGCCGAGGTCGCGGACGGCATCACGGCCGAGTCGTTGGGCATGGCGGACGACTTCATCGGCGGCTTTTCGAACCAAGTCTTCGATGAGGCTCGGGGCGACATTGCCGTTCTTAATGATGCGGTCGAGGGCAATGCGCGCGATTTCCCGGCGGACCGGGTCGAAGCACGAAACCAGCACCATACCAGGGGTTTCGTCGATCATCAGCGTCGCCCCGGTGGCTTGCTCGAACGTCCGAATGTTACGGCCTTCGCGGCCGATGAGCCGACCCTTCATGTCCTCGGAAGGGATATCGACGGATACCGCCGTTGCGTCCTGCGTCGTCTGCGTTGTTAGCCGCTGCATGGCAGCGAGCAGGATACGGCGCGCTTCCTCGGCGACATCTTGTTCGGGACGGTCGAGCACCTCGTGGCGGAGGCGGCGGGCCTCGGCTTCGTATTGCTTCTGGAGGTCAGCCATCGCTTGACGCTTGGCGTCTTCGGGGGTGAGCCCGGAAAGCCGGAGCGCTTCCCGGGAGAGGAAGTCGCGTTGGCGGAGGCTATCGGCCTTGAGGGTTTCGGCGTTCTGGGCTTCCGCCTTCGCCTCTGCCAGGATCCGGTGTGCCTCGCGTTGCTCGTCTTGGGCTTGGGCGTGCAGTTCAGCGGCTTCCACCGTCGCTTCGCGGCGTGCCAGCTCAATTTCATTCTTCAAGCGGGCCTCCCGGAGGGCCCCCAAGGTGGATTCGCGCCATTTGGCGACCGCGTAGGCGACGATGGCACCGGACGAGAAGGCCACTGCGGCAAGGATACTTTGGTCGGCGGCCTCGGCCATGGTTGCGGTGTGGGCGGGAAGCCCACGAGCCGCTACCCTTGCGTTCGCTCCCCCGTCCGCAAGCCCTTTCGGGAGGTTCGCCTTGCACCTAGCCGTTTTGGAGGTTGTTTCGATGGCATGTCACTCCGTACCCATGAAGAAGGCTCCACGGCCTCCCTCTGGTGGGATAAATTTGCTAATTTCTCGTGGCGGACCGACTGGACGCAGGTGGTGATTATTGCTCTTTTGAGCACCCTTGGGGTCATCGCCATCGATTCCGCAGGGAGTTTTCGGCAGACCTCCTATGCCCGTTCACAGGTCGTTTTTATGGCCTTGGGCTGGCTGGCTTACTGGATCGTGTCATCCTTTGATTACCGGCGCCTCCGCGTCCACGCTCGCCCCATCTATGCGGTGGGGATTATGCTGCTCGTGCCGGTGTCCGTTTGTGCGTTCTTTAAGTTTAATTGGGCCAGCTTCATCCGTAGTATCAATGGAGCCTATCGCTGGATGGATTTTGGGTATTTCTCGATTCAGCCCTCGGAGTTTGCGAAGGTTTCCGCCCTCATCTTCATCGCCGCTTTACTGGCTCGGCACCCCATCGGTTCCTTCCGTGCGACCTGGTTGACCGTGCTGAAGGTCGCCGGGGCCGCGCTACTGCCGTTTGGCTTGATTTTTGTGCAACCTGACCTAGGGTCGGCACTCATCTACCTTCCGCTGTCATTCGCCCTCCTTTTCGTTGCCGGCCTGAGTTCCAGGTTCTTCATGGTGGCGGGGTTAGCGTCTCTGCTGTTGGTGGCGGTTGTTGCGGTCGACCTCGTCGAATACGCCGGGAAAGTGTCGGAATATTCCAAGGCGAATCCCGACGACCGCAATCCCGCGGGGGCCGTGCGCGGCAAGCATGAAGCCACGGCGTGGTTTTTCCTGCTCAAGGACTATCAGCGTGAGCGCCTGCTTTCTTTCGTGGCACCTGCGGTGGTCGACCCGCGGGGCCTCGGTGCCACCTGGAATGTGAAGCAAGCCGTGATTGCGGTGGGGCGCGGCGGTTTGGCCGGGCAGGGCGTCGGTAAAGGTACGCAGGCGCGCTTCGGTTATTTACCCGAGGCCGCTGCCCATAATGACTTCCTCTTTTCCGGCATGGCCGAAGAAATTGGTTTCGCGGGCGGGCTGCTCGTGATTGCGGGCTTCGCCTTGCTCTTCTGGCGGGTGGTCCGCACCGCTGCGCGCGCTGCCGACCGTTTTGGTTCCTTGTTGGCGCTTGGTGCGGCCACCATCCTGGGCACGCACGTCGTGATCAACATCGGGATGAATATCGATTTAATGCCCGTCACGGGCGTTCCACTGCCTTTCCTCAGCTACGGGGGGTCTTTCGTGCTCAGCTGTTTCCTGCTCCTTGGACTCGTCCAGAGCGTCCACCGGCATTCGGCCAGTGGCGGCGATCATGAAGGCTCTCCGGCAACCGGCCTTACCGCCTAATTCCGAGATGTCCGAAAATAACGAACCCGAAGATCACCTAGAAGATTCCCCCGAAGAAGGCACGACGCCGACGAGCGGGGTGGATCAGCAGAAGCTCGCTGAAGAGGCGGCCCGTCGCCGCAAGGAGCTCCCGCTGCTGCAGCGCATCGTCAAGCACTTCTCCAAGGATCGGAACACGTACCGCGAGCTTGTCATCAACGCCGAGACGTTGGAGAAGCGCGTCGCGCTCCTGACCAATGGCGTCCTCGATAAATTCGAGATCGAGCACAAGGGCGAGAACCGCATGGTCGGCGCGATCTTCAAGGGCCGCGTGCAAAACCTGGAGTCGGGTCTCAAGGCCGCCTTCGTCGATATCGGTCAGCCGAAGAACGCCTTCCTCCACTACTGGGACATGCTCCCCGCGGCCAATGATTCCCAGGTCGAATTCATCCGTGATAACGAATCCGCCGAGCAGAAGCAGCGCAAGGCCCGCTACCAGGCCAAGGACATCCCGCAGCTCTTCCCCGCGGGTTCCGATATTGTCATTCAGGTCGTCAAAGACCAGATCGGCACCAAGGGCCCTCGCTCGACGACGAACATCGCCTTGCCGGGCCGTTACCTCGTCCTGATGCCGTTCAGCGGCGCGTGCGGCGTTTCCCGTAAAATTGAAGACAATGCGGAGCGCGATCGCCTCAAGGACATCCTCCGTTCGCTGACCATCCCGGAAGGGATGGGCGTCATCATCCGCACCGCGGGTGAGGGCAAGCAGGCCCGCTGGTTCGTCCGCGACCTGCACATGCTGCTCAAGCGCTGGCAGGCCATCGTCGAGAAGATCAACGCTCCCGACCGCAAGCCCGTCCTCCTCTACCAAGAGCCCGGCCTCATCGAGCGCACCGTCCGCGACTTCCTCACCGAAGAAGTCGACCGCATCCTCGTCGATAACCCGAGCGACTTTAAACTGGTTCAGGACCTCGTCGGGGAGATTTCCCCGCGCTCGCGTTCGCGCGTCGAACTCTACAGCGACCCCATCCCGGTTTTTGAGCGCTACAACATTGAGCGGCAGATCGAACAGCTCTTCCAGCGTCGCGTCCCGCTCCCGAGCGGCGGCGAAATCGTGATCGACGAAACCGAGGCGCTCACCGCCATCGACGTCAACACTGGCTCCCATCGCGGTAAGGAAGGGAAGGACGGTAGCTTCATCACCCAGGCGAACTTGGAGGCCGTGACGGAGGCCGCCCGGCAGATCCAGCTCCGCAACCTCGGCGGTCTGATCATGATCGATACGATCGACATGAAGAACGCCAAGGATCGCAAGAAGGTCTTCGATACCTTGCGCGAAGCCATGGAGAACGACCGTGCGAAGCACCAGATCTTGCCGATTTCGCAGCTCGGTGTCCTCCAGATGACCCGCCAGCGCCACACCGAGTCGAACACGACCTCGATGTACACCGCTTGCCCGCATTGTCAGGGCCGTGGTATCGTCAAGAACCCGCGCACGGTCTCCGTCGAAGTTCAGCGCAAGCTCTTAGGCTTGATTCGCCGCCTCCGCACCGAGCGCAAGGTCGCCGGTGAAATCGTCATTCGGATCGTCCTGCACCCCATCAACCTCGACCGCATCAAGCTTGAGGATAAGGAGTTCTTCATCGACCTCGAGAAGTCCTGCAATGTCCGCCTCCTCTTCAAGCACGACGCCACGTTCCACGTGGAGACGTTCAAGTTGATGGACGAGGCGGGGAACGACTTCCGCTAAGCCGTCGTCCGACCGGGGCGTTAGACGCCCCGGCGGGCTCGGTGGGCGAGTAACCGAAGGCCATTGAGGCACACGATCACCGTGCTGCCTTCATGGACGGCGACGCCCAAGGTGAGGGGGGCGCCCTTGAAGATGACGATGGCGGCCATCGTGAAGGCGGCGCCGACGGAGATCACGATGTTGACCCGAATCGCCCGCCGCGCGGCTTGGCTGAGGTCGATGGCGGTCAACAGGCGTTCGATACGGTCATCCGTCAGGACGACGTCGCTGGACTCCAGCGCCGCGTCGCTCCCGCGTCCGCCCATGCCGATGGCCACATCAGCGGCCGCGAGGCTGGGGGCATCGTTAACGCCATCCCCCACCATCGCGACCACGTGGCCCTCGGCCGAAAGTTTGCGGATGGCCTGCATCTTGGCGTCAGGCGTGAGGCCTGCTCGGTAGCTTTGGATACCGACCTGCTGGGCGGCGACCGCCGCCGCTTCTTCGCGGTCCCCCGTCAGCATGACCGTCCGGATGCCTTGTTGGTGGAGGGCAGCGAGGGTCGGGGCACTGGCTGGGCGGATGGCGTCAACGAGCGTTGCGCGAACCTGGACGGAGCCATCGGAAGCCCAGACTTCGCTAACGATGGCGCCGGCGGCGACGGGGGCGCCCGGTAGGTCGTGCCCGCCGACGAATTCACGTGAGCCCACGCTCCAGCGCGTGCCTTCGACGGTGCCCGCGATGCCTTGGCCGGGTGAGTTGGAGAGCCCGGCGACGGTTTGGGCGGTGGCGCCTTCCGCTTGGCAGGCTTTGACAATCCCGAGGGCGAAGGGGTGGGTCGAGTTGGCCTCGATAGAGAGCAGGGCATTGAGAGCCCGCCGGCGATCTGCCGTGGCGGGGAACACCTCTAAGGCGGCTACCGCGGGCTCACCCGCGGTTAACGTCCCTGTCTTATCGAAGCAGACGCAGTCCACGTCTGCAAGACGCTCCACTGCGGCGCCGCCGCGGAAGAGGATGCCATGGCGGGCACCGCTGGCGATGGCGGCGAGGACCGCGGAGGGCACGGAGAGCACCAACGCACAGGGGCTGAGCACAACCAAGAGCGTCATGGCCCGGTAGAGGGCCGAATCTTCGGTCCCCATCGCTGGCCGCCCCAGCAAGAGCTGCAGGCCGAAGAAGGCTGCCGAGGCGCTTAAGGTGAAGATTGCGTAGGCGTCGCCCCAGCGGTCGATGGCGCGTTGGGCGGGGGCCTTGCTCTCTTGGGCTTCACGAATGAGGGCAACGATGCGGTGGAGGGCACTATCCTTTTCTGCTTTGGTCACGCGGACTACCAGTCGCCCCCAGCCGTTGAGCGTCCCGCTGGCAACGCCTGCCCCCGTCCGCTTCTCCACGGGCTTGGCTTCGCCCGTCAGGTTGGATTCGTCGATGCCACTCTCTCCCTCCGTGACGATACCGTCGGCCGGAACCAGTTCGCCGGGCAGGACGAGGACGACCTGTCCTGGCTGTAGGGCGGAGACCGCCACGACGCTCTCTTTGCCGTCAGAACCCAGTAAACGGGCCTGTTTCGGCGCTTTATCGAGCAGGGCATCGATGGCCCCGCGGGTGCGATCCATCGCGTAGTGTTCGATGGCCCCCGCCGCGCTGAAGAGGAAGAGGAGAAGGGCGCCTTCTTCGGGATGTCCGACGCTCCAGGCGCCGCCGGCGGCAATCAGCATGAGCAGATGGACGTCAATCCGGCGCTCGCGGAGAGACGCGAGGGCGTCGAGTGCCGCATCCCAGCCGCCGGCTAAAACAAGACAAGACCAAGAGCACGGTGGCGCACCCAGACCAGCGGCTCGGTGGCGGCAGAAAGTGGCTGCAGGCGAGCGCCGCGAGACCAAAAACGCCGCAGGTCACGGCCAAGATCGCAATTTTTTTCCATTCGCCGGGAGCTTCGTCGTGCATGGGATTCTTCTACGCGCGAAATTTACGTGCGTCAATCTCACTACGGTGAATACGAGTTAAAGTCGATGTAGTGAATCTGCGTTTACGATTTCGGCGCACCCGAAAGCGTGAGCGCCAAAAGTCGTGCGACGTCGATTGCAAAAATTCCTCTTGCGCAGTTGCGACAAATGCCTACACCTTAACCCAGAGTTAACCGCAACGTGACGAACCGAACCGAA
>CAIYEN010000022.1 GCA_903925205.1 uncultured Opitutia bacterium
CCTATCAGGTCGCGGGCGAAGACCTGGTCGAAACCGTCCGCTTCCTCCGCGACGCCCAAGGCTTCGACCTCTTGGCCGACCTTTGCGGTATCGACTGGAAGGACCGCACGCCGCGTTTTGGCGTGGTGCTTCACCTGCTCAGCACGACGCATAAGGAATACGTCCGTCTGCACGTCGGTGCCGTCAATGACGCTGTCCCGAGCGTGTCTGCCATCCACCCTGGCGCCAACTGGCACGAGCGCGAAGCGTTCGACATGTTCGGCATCCGCTTCGATGGCCACCCCGACCCGCGTCGTATCCTGATGTGGGACGCGTACCCTTACCACCCGCTCCGCAAGGAGTTCCCGCTCGCCGGCATCGAGGTCCCCCTCCCGGCCGCCGACGTCGCCGAAGTCACCGGCCAAGCCGTCGAACCCGCGCCGATGATGGGTGGACCGTTCGTCTCGCCGGGCGGCAAGATGTCGCAAGCAGAACCCAGCGCCCTCGACCAATCCTGGAACGAGGAGAAGCCCAAGGCCTAAGCCCCTTTTCGACGTGAAGACTACTAAGGAAATTTCCCTCGGCGACATCGCCGCCCGTGCCGAAGAACTTCGCGGCGAGAACATGACCCTGAACATGGGTCCGTCGCACCCCGCCACCCACGGCGTGCTCCGCCTGAGCCTCGAGCTCGACGGCGACACGGTCGTGAAGTGCGACCCGGTCATCGGCTACCTGCACCGCGGCGACGAGAAGATCGCCGAGAACATGACGTACAACCAGTTCGTGCCTTACACGGACCGCTTGGACTACCTCGCGCCGCTCGCGAACAACGTCGCCTACGCCATCGCCGTCGAAAAGCTCGCTGGCCTCAAGATGCCCGAACGCTGCGAGGCGATTCGCGTCGTCTGTTGCGAGATGGCCCGCGTTTCGTCGCACTTACTCGGCCTCGGGGTCTACGCGATGGATACCGGCGCTTGGACGGTGTTCATGTACACGTTCAATGAGCGTGAAAAGCTTTACACGCTCTTCGAAGAGCTCACCGGCGCCCGTTTCACGACGAGCTACACGCGGATCGGCGGCCTCACCCGCGACCTGCCCGAAGGCTGGCTCAAGAAGGTCGAAGCCTTCTGCGACGGCGTGCTCAAGGTCATCGACGACGTGGATAAACTCCTGACGCGTAACGGCATCTTCCTCGAGCGCACCGAAGGGGTCGCCCCGATTTCGAAGGAACTCGCCCTCGCCTACGGCCTCACCGGCCCGAACCTCCGCGCCTCTGGCGTCGGCTTCGACCTCCGCAAGGACAAGCCTTACTCCGGCTACGAGAAGTATGACTTCGATGTGCCCGTGGGCACCAAGGGCGATTGCTTCGACCGTTACCTCGTCCGGATGGAAGAGGTCCGCCAGTCCGTCCGCATCCTCCGCCAAGCCTGTAAGAATATGCCGGGTGGCGCGTGGTACGCCGAAGACGCGAAGAAGATCTTCCTCCCGCCGAAAGCCAAGGTCATGACGAAGATGGAAGAGCTCATCCAGAACTTCATGATTGTGACCGAAGGCCCGCAGATCCCGGCCGGCGAAGTCTACTTCGAGGCCGAGAACCCCAAGGGTGCCCTCGGCTTCTACGTCGTCTCCAACGGCGGCGGCGTCCC
>CAIYEN010000023.1 GCA_903925205.1 uncultured Opitutia bacterium
ACCTCGCTCATCGGGATCAAGAGCGGCAGGCGGCCGCGGGCGGCGCGGAGGGTCTCGTAGGCGACGGCCGTGGCCCCCGTCGCCAGGAAGCCCTCCGTGAGCGCCCGGGCGGCGGCGAAGGGGACATACGTGAACAGCGACTGGCCGCGGCGGATCAGCCCCAGATGAGGCCACACATCGTTTAGACGAGGTCACGGTCGACGACGTCGGCCGGGCGCGTGGTTTTACCCGGCCAAATTTTTCGCCCAGGGTAAATCGCCGTATGAATGCCCGTGTGCACGCCATCGCCAATGATGGCGCCGAACTTACGCCGACCCGTGTCGATGAGTTGGCCTGCCACCATGGTGCGATGGGCCTTCCCGTCATGGCGTAGGTTCGAGGTAATCGTGCCCGCCCCCAAGTTCACCTTTTCACCCAACACGGAATCCCCGACATACGAAAGGTGCCCGACGTTCGTCTGGTCCAAGAGAATCGAGTTCTTTAGCTCTACAGCCTGCCCGACGTGACACCCATTCCCGACGGAAGTGGCTCCACGGATATAGCAGTTGGGCCCGACCTTACAGCCCGCACCGATGACGACGTCCCCTTCGATCACGACGCCCGGCAGGATCCGTGTGCCCGCCCCAACCGCGAGCCGTCCGTCGACATAAAGCGAGGCATGGCAGTCGCCGTGGTTCTCCCAAACGGTCCGGACCTTCAGAGCCCGTTCATTGGCGACCAAGAGGTCCCAAGCAAAGCGAAGCAGGAAACTGCCCGTCGCACGGCACGCCGGACCAGTGACGCCCGAGCGCAGCAGCAGTTCGGACCCTTGGGCATCGACTAAGGCCGAAGCCTGCGGGTCCGCCCTGAACCGCGCGACGTCCGCCGATTCCAGCCATGCATGGGGATAAACTTCGATGACGGGTCCCTTCGGCCATTCACCCGCCAAGGCGAGAAGTTGGTGCTCCGCCAACGAGAGGTTGCCAAGCGGAAATGCCTCTAAGGCCCGGGTGGCGGTCAAGGGCTGGCAGCCCAGCGCCGGCGGTGCCGGCAAAAATCGGAAGGGGCGCATGGCTTTAGGCTAAATCGAGTTCCACGGCCGCACGGAAACGTCGGGCCCAAGCGGCGACGGTCGCTGCTTCGCGATGCTCAACGAGGATGCGAATCTTGTTTTCGGTTCCAGAATAGCGGATGAGGTGCCGGCCATGGATGCCGAAGCTGGCATCCGCTGCCTGCATGGCGGCTTGCAGGCGCGGCAGGGAGGCCAGCGGTGGCTTCGATTTGATCCGAAGGTTCTCTAAGGACTGCGGGTACTCGTGCATGGCCTTGGCTAGCTCGGATAAACGCACGCCCTTCCGTTTCATGATCCGCAACACCTGCAAGGCGCTGAGGATACCGTCGCCCGTGGTGGCGTGATCGGCAAAGATGAGGTGTCCGGAGTTTTCGCCGCCAAAGGAATAACCGCCACGGCGCAAAGCTTCGATCACATGGCGGTCACCCACCGGTGTGGTCAGGACCTGAACGCCGGCCTGACGCATGGCCTCGTGCAAGCCTAGGTTGCTCATGACCGTACAGGCCATGGTCGACCCTTTCAGGCTGCCTTCCGCCTGCATGGCCAGGGCACAGAGGGTCAGGACGCGATCGCCCGCAATCGTGGCACCGGTCTCATCTGTAAAAATAACGCGGTCGGCATCGCCGTCGAAAGAGATCCCGAGGTCAGCCCCTTGCTCGCGGACCGCCTCGGCAGCGTGCTCCGGATGCAGCGCACCCACGCCGGCATTGATGTTCAAGCCGTCCGGCTCGACCCCCAGCTTCGTCACCTTCGCCCCGAGTTCCTTAAAAATGAGCGGCGCGAGGAGGTACGCCGCGCCGTGCCCACAATCCACGACGAGTTTCAGGCCGCTCAGATCCGTCGGCCCTAAGCTCTGCTTGGCATACTCAATATAACGACCGCGGGCATCGTCGATGCGGTAGGCCTTGCCGATTTTATCCGGGCTCACCGCCAAGGGTTTAGCGTCGGACAAGATTTCGCGCTCCACCGCGGCTTCGAGCGCATCGGATAATTTGTAGCCATCGGGCCCGAAGATTTTCAGCCCGTTGTCTTCATAAGGATTATGTGATGCCGTCAGCATGATGCCCGCGCCGCAACCCATGGACTTCGTGAGGTGGGCCACGGCCGGGGTCGGTATCGGGCCCACCAGGAACACATCCATGCCGCTGGCGACCAGCCCACTCGTCAAAGCCGTCTCCAACATGTAGCCCGAGATGCGCGTGTCCTTCCCGATGATCACCCGGTTGTGGTTGGCGCCTGCAGACTTAAGTACCCGCGAGATTGCTTGGCCGGTTTTTAAGGCGATTTCCGCAGTGATTGGGTATTCGTTTGCTTTCCCTCGTATACCATCGGTGCCGAAGAGTTGGGTGGACATGGTGAAATTCCATACTTTTAGCCCTCTAACGCAAGTTAAATGAACGATAACCATCCTTTATGACAGTAATGAGCGAATCGGTCGTAAATATTACCATCGAAATGGAACTAGGTCTGTTTCCTCCTATCATAACTAAAACAAAGGAGCGTTTATCGCCCCTTTGCTCATATCCCCATGCCCTCCCGTTTCCCTACCGCCCTCCTGCTTTTCAGCGCGCTGCAGAGTTTTGCCGCGACCTTCACGATTCCTGGCCCCTCCCAACCCAAGGCGAATCAAGTGGTCGAAGTCGCCGATGCGTCCTTGGATCGCTCGCTCAGCTACGTCATCGCAACGCAGACGTCCGCTGGCGTGAACCTGCTGCCCGCGCAATGGGACAGCAAAAAGGAAAAGCTGTGCTTCATCCTGCCGTACCAAGACATCGGCAAAGCGTTCACCGGCTTTGCGACCATCGGCAAACCCAAGACGGCGCTCGCGGTGCAAGCGTTGCGCGGCAAGGAAACCATCGAAGTGTCGGAGGTCGGCGAAACCACCCGCACAATCTTCAAGTACCAAGATGCCGAAACCCTCCCGGCCGGCGTGAAAGAACTCTACCGCCGCGGCGGCTTCATCCACCCGATTTACACGCCAGACCAAACCTTAGTCTCAGATAGTTTCGCCGCGGACCACTTACACCACCACGGGATCTGGATGGCGTGGTCGCACACATCCTTCCAAGGCCGCAAACCCGACTTCTGGAACGTCCAGGAAAACACCGGCCGCGTCGCGGCACTCGGCGTAGACCGCGTGTGGTCCGGCCCGGTCGAAGGCGGCTTCACCTCCAAATTACGTAGCCTCGACACGGGCATGCAACCCGCCGTGCCCGTGCTCGACGAGGCCTGGACGGTGCGGTGTTACGCCGGCGGAGCTAACGCCCGGGCGAATGTCTTCGACGTCGAGACGACCCAAAAGAACATCGCCGCCGACCCCCTGGAACTGACGAAGCATATCTACGGGGGCCTCGGGTTCCGCGGCCGCGGGGACTGGGATGCCAAGGCGAAGCTGCGCTTCCTGACGTCCGAAGGCGCCACGGACCGCAAGAAGGGCGATGGCCAACGTGCCCGCTGGTTCTACTTCGGCGGTCCCGCCGACGGCAAGACGGTGGGCGTGGCCATCCTCTGCCACCCGGACAACCTTAACGCCCCGCAAGCGACACGCTTCAACCCGACCATGCCGTTCGTGGCCTACACGCCAGCGCATGACGGGAACACCGCCATCGCCCCGGGCGCGAGTTTCACCCAGAAGTTCCGCTTCGTCGTTTTCACGGGCGAACCCGACCCACTGTTACTGGAATCCTATTGGCAAGGGTTTGCCACGCCGGCGAGTGTCACGGTGAAATAGGGTGATTCACAGGTTGAGGTCAGCAAACCAGTCCCCATACCTTTGCCCATGCGTCCTACCCCGCTCGCCCTCGCGCTTCTCAGCTTAACGCTGGGCCTGCATGCCGCCGACGAAGCGATGGTCGACTTCAACCGCGAAGTTCGGCCCATCCTTTCCGACCGTTGCTTTGGCTGTCATGGTCCCGATGGAAACAAGGGACGCAAAGCGGGCCTGCGCTTGGACGAACCCGAAGGTGCCACCAAGAAATTAAAGAGTGGGGATACGGCGATTGTTCCCGGCGACCTAACCAAGAGCGCCTTGGTCACCCGCATTCACGCCACGGCCGAAGACGAGATCATGCCACCGCCCGAGCTCCACCGTCCGCTGACCGCAACGGAGAAGGAAGTGCTCACACGCTGGGTCAAACAAGGGGCGAAGTATGCCCCGCACTGGGCCTTCGTCTCTCCCCAAGCCTACCCCCTGCCTAAAGTCGCCGACGCGGCTTGGCCCAAGGACCCCCTCGACCATTTCGTCGCCGCCAAGGCCGCTCAGGTCGGCTTAAAACCGACCGCCCCCGCGGACCGCGTGACCTTGCTCCGCCGCGCCTCGCTGGCGCTGACGGGCCTCCCGCCGACGACCACGGAAGTCGACGCGTTCCTCGCCGATAAATCCCCCGACGCCTATGAAAAGCGCGTGGATACCCTGCTCGCTTCGCCCCGCTACGGCGAACACCTCGCGGTCAGCTGGCTCGACCTGTCGCGTTACGCCGACACGTGGGGCTACACCGGGGACAACGCGATGTTCGCTTGGCCTTGGCGCGACTGGGTGCTGCAGTCGTTGAACGAGAATAAGCCTTACGACCAATTCCTGACCGAACAACTCGCGGGGGACCTCTTACCGAATCCAACCCAAGACCAACGCGTGGCCACGGCTTACAACCGACTCCACCGCATGACATTTGAAGGCGGTTCTATCGCCGAAGAGTTCCGCCAAGATGGGATCAACGACCGCGTGAGTACTGCGGGCTACGGCTTCATGGGTTTGACAATGGAGTGCGCTCGGTGCCACGACCATAAGTACGACCCAATTTCCCAAAAGGACTATTACTCGATGGCCGCCCTGTTCGGCGACCAAAACGAGAACGGCCTGCTCTCCTTCCACGGCGAAGTGCCGCCGCCGTTCGTCCGGTTATTCAAGTCCGACGCTGACCGCACCAAGGAACAGCAATTAAAGGCGGCCATCGTCGCTGCCGAGAAAGCCCTGGCGGCCATCCCGGCCCCGTCGGCCGCGAACCTCGGCGCGACCGCCCCGCCTGCCCCCACCGTGCATCTACCGCTCGACGCCTTCACCAAGACCGGGGCCGATAATGCCATCGCCAACGGTAAGCCCGCGAAGTTCGAACGGCGCAGCTCGCCCGAGGACCTCCAATTGATCCCAGGCGTCAAGGGCCAAGGGGTTAAGTTCGACGGCGATGCGGGCTTCATCCTCCCTGAGTTCCGCCAGCTGGGCCGGTTCGAGCCCGTGACGTTCTCGGCGTTCATCCGCTTGGGCGAAAAGAACGCCCGCGCCACGATCCTACACTCCACGGGTTTCTACACGGGTGATGGCGATGCGACCGGCGTAGAACTACTCTTCGCCGACGGCAAACTGCGCTGGAGCATGATTCACCTGTGGCCCAACAGTGCGGCCTCCATCCTCACCACCGCGGAACTTCCGCTCAACGCTTGGCACCGCCTCACGGCGACCTACGACGGTTCGTCCCAAGCCGCGGGGCTTCACCTCTACCTCGATGGCCGCGAACTCGCCACGACCGTCGTGCGCGACACGCTCCACGCGAAGGCCCGGGACAACGCCCTCGAAATCGGTACCCGCACGCGTGATGCGGGCTTCCGTAACGGCGCCCTGGACGAGATTCAACTGTGGCACCAAGCCCTCACCGCCGTCGAAGTGGCCAGCCTCCATGGCCTCGACCCCAAGACACTGCCGACCGCCCTCCAGCAAGCCCACATCCGTGAGCGCACCGACCCCGCCTACCAAGCGGCTGCCCAAAAACTCCGCCAAGCTCGTCTCGACCTCGCCGCACACCAGGAATCCGCGCCTGCTTTCTTCGCGATGGAGCACTCCGCCTTGGCGCCCAAGGCCTTCGTCCTCACCCGTGGTGAATACGACAAGCCCGACCTCACCAAGCCTTGCGACCCCGGTGTGCCCACGCGCATTTATCCGTGGGATGAGAAGTTGCCACGCAACCGCCTCGGCCTCGCCCGCTGGTTGACCGATCCCCAAAACCCGTTAACCGCCCGCGTGGCTGTCAACCGCTTCTGGGCCCAGGTCTTTGGCGCCGGCTTGGTGGCTTCGAGTGAAAACCTCGGACTGCAAGGCGACCAACCCTCCCACCCAGAATTGCTCGACACGCTAGCCGTGGACTTCGTTCGGAGCGGCTGGAATACGAAGGCACTGCTTCGTCGTCTGGTGCTGAGCGCGACTTTCCGTCAGGCGTCGACGCCCACCGCCGCCGCCCGCGAAATCGACCCGGCTAATAAGTGGCTCGCCCGCGGCCCCGTCCTGCGCCTGACCGCCGAGATGGTCCGCGACCAAGCCCTCTTGGCTTCCGGCAAACTCGTCGAGAAGGTCGGCGGTGCCAGCGTGCAGGAAAACGCCAACCGGCGGAGCGTCTACACCTTCCGGAAACGCACGGCCCCGCCGGACAACATGCTGATTTTCGATGCGGGCTCCCGCGAGGTCTGCCAACCCAAACGGCTCAACACCAACACGCCCCTGCAGGCGCTGGTGCTACTGAACAATCCGGGCTTCGTGGAGTCCGCTCAGCAAATCGCCTTACGGGTCAGCAAGGAAGCTGTGGACGCCACGGAGCAAATCACCTTGGCCTTCCGCCATATCTGCACTCGGGCGCCCCGGGCGACGGAACTCAACGCCTTGACCGAACTCTACGCTCAACAGAAAGCGCAACCGCCACAAGTCGCACCCGCCGCGCCTGCTGAGCCCGAACCCAAGCCAGACCCGAAGGCCAATCGCAAACGATCGGCCGCCCCAGCGAAACCCGCGGCGATCTCCACTGACCCGGCGCTGGCCGCACTTACCCTCGTCTGTTCCACCATCTTGGCGAGCGATGCCGCCGTCACTTCCCGCTAATTCCATGAGCCACCCTCTCCCCAGCTACGACGGCCTCATGCAGCACACGCGCCGACACTTCCTCGGCGCCTCCGCCCTCGGCCTCGGTGCCCTCGCGCTGCGTGGCATCGTGGGCGACGCCCAAGCCGCGCCCCTCCCCAAGGGCACGCACTTCCCGGCCAAGGCCAAGCGTGTCATCTACTTATTCCAAGCCGGCGGTCCCTCGCACTTCGAAACCCTCGACCCCAAGCCGCTGTTGCGTGAACGCAATATGCAGCCGCTCCCGGATTCTGTCCGGCAAGGCCAGCGCCTGACAGGCATGAGTGGCTACCAAGCCACGCTCCCACTCGCGGGCTCCTTCACCAACTTCAAGCCGTACGGAAAATCCGGCGTCGAGTACAGCGACCTCCTCAGCCACACTGGCGCGCTGGCAGATGACCTCTGCGTCATCCGCTCCATGCACACGGAAGCGATCAACCACGACCCCGCCATCACGTTCTTCTGCTCGGGTAATCAGGTCGCCGGCCGACCCTCGATGGGCGCTTGGGCTTCCTACGGCCTCGGCAGCATGAACGAAAACCTGCCGGCCTTCATCGTCATGGTCTCGCAAGACGCGACCAAGGACCAACCGCTCTATTCTCGCTTGTGGGGCTCGGGCTTCCTCCCCTCCGAACACCAAGGCGTCCAGTTCAAGGCCGGCAAGGAGCCCGTGCTCTACCTGACGAATCCGGAAGGTGTCTCCCCGCACGCGCGGCGCGGCATGCTCGACACCCTCGGGAAACTCAACGCCGAACAACGCGCCACCGAGCTCGACCCCGAAGTCGACGCCCGCTTGGCCCAAGCCGAAATGGCCTACCGCATGCAGACCAGCGTGCCCGAAGTCGCCGACCTTTCAAAGGAATCGCCCGCGACGCTCGCCCTGTACGGAGAGAGCGTCAAGACCCCGGGCTCCTTCGCTGCCAACTGTCTGCAGGCGCGCCGACTCATCGAGAAGGGGGTCCGCTTCGTTCAACTCTTCCACCAAGGCTGGGATCAACACGGTGGCCTCCCCGGCGGCATCACGCGGCAGTGCAAGCAAACCGACCAAGCTTCCTCGGCGCTCATCAAAGACCTCAAGCAACGCGGCCTCCTCGAGGACACGCTGGTCATCTGGGGCGGCGAGTTCGGCCGGACCGCCTATAGCCAAGGCAAGATCACCAAGGATAACTATGGCCGCGACCACCACCCGCGCTGTTTCAGCCTCTGGATGGCCGGTGGCGGCGTCAAAGGCGGCCAAGCTTACGGTCAGACCGATGAGTTCGGCTATAACATCGTCAAGGACCCCGTCCACGTGCACGACCTGCACGCCACGATGCAGCACCTGCTCGGCGTCGACCACGAACGGCAGACCTTCAAGTTCCAAGGGCGTTACTACCGCCTAACGGATATTGCCGGCACGGTCGTCAAAGGCGTGGTTGCCTAGCGGGCCGCCTGCCACCATACCTCGGCGCGATGTCCACCGAGCGCCAGGCTTCCGCCGTCCAGCACGGGTCGTTCCGCCTCTACTTGGGCGCAATCGTCTTGGGGACGCTTGGTATCCAGATCCAAGGCGTGGCCGTGGCTTGGCAAGTCTTCCGCCTGACGCAAGCGGACACCAAGTCCGCCGCCTTGGCCCTCGGTGCCATTGGTTTCGCGGAGGTCGTCCCGTTCGTGGCGGCGGTGCTCTTCGCCGGGCACGTCGCGGACACCCATAATCGCCGCCGTATCGCCCGCCTCGCCATGGCCGCGATGACCCTGCTCGGCCTCGTGCTGTTCACGCAGAGTATGGTCAAGATGGAGACCTGGCTGCAACTGACGTTGCTCTACACGATGGTCACCCTCGGCGGGCTGGCCCGTAGTTTCCTGACCACAGCCCGCCAAGCGATGATCGCCGAGCTCCTGCCGCGCGAGCTCATCGCCAGTGGGGTTCGCTGGCGTAACACGCTCTTCGAACTGGCCTGCGTCCTCGGCCCCGGCTTAGCGGGCGTGCTGCTCTGGCTCGGGGGGGAAACCGTGACCTACGGACTCATGCTCGGCTGCTTTCTCGGCTCCCTGCTTGCCACGAGCCTGCTCAAGCCGACGCAGCTGCTGCAAACGCGTACGCCGGAGCCGATTTTCCAAAGCCTCACCGCCGGGATTCGCTTCATGCGCAGCCAACGCGTCATGCTCGGCGCTTTTACCATGGACTTGTTTGCCGTGCTCCTCGGCGGGGCCGTCGCGCTGCTGCCAATCTTTGCGCAGATGCTTGGCGTCGGGGAGTTGGGCTTCGGGCTACTCCGCGCCGCCACTTCGATGGGCGCGGTACTGATGTCGATTTACCTCATCGTGCGGCCACCACTGGAGCGGGCCGGCCCTGCCCTCTACGGGTCCTTCGCCGTGTTCGGGCTCTGCATCATCGGCTTCGGGCTTTCCATTCATCTGGCGAGTGCGCTCGGCCTTGGCCTGCAGGCAGCCTTCATCTTTTCCTTCTTATTCCTACTGATCTCGGGTGCGGCCGATGCGGTCAACGTCATCATTCGCCAAACCATCCTTCAAACGACCGTCCCACCCGAGATGATGGGCCGGGTCTCGGCGGTGACCGCGGTCTTCGTGGGCTGCTCGAACGAACTCGGCATGGCGGAGTCAGGCCTGGCCGCCCGCCTCATCGGGACCGTGCCCTCGGTGGTTTTAGGGGGCTTGGCGACCTTCGGGGTGATGGGCCTGACCGCGTGGGGCTTCCCCGAAATCTGGCACCTAAGGAAAGTCGGCCAAGAACCGACCAAGTAAGGTACTTGGGCTTGTCAGCCTTGGGGGCTCTGCTTCATTGACGGCACCCCCATGAACTCCCTCCGCACCCTCCTGCCCTGCCTGCTGGCCGGGCTGGCCTCCGTGGCTACCGCCCAAACCGCTGCGCCGAAGGCCAACGGTACCCCGACCCTACCCACCAAGGATTGGAACGCGCAGTATGTCCTCGGACCCGATTCCCAGGAGAAGGCCAACGTCCCCAAGGGCGTGGTCACCAAGTTCCACCTCGAAGACTCGAAGACCTTCCCGGGTTACAGTCGCGACTGGGCGCTCTACGTCCCGGCCCAATACGACGGCAAGAAAGAAGCCTGCCTCATGGTCTTCCAAGACGGCATGGGTTACATCGGGCCCAAGGGCAACTGGCGCGTCTCAACCGTCTTCGACAACTTGATCGCCGAAGGGAAGATGCCCGTGACGATTGCGTTGTTCATCAACCCGGGTTTTGCGCCCGACGCCAATAACCCGACGGGTAAGGGCAAGGACGGCAAGCCGCTCGGCAAGTCCAACCGGTCTTTCGAATACGACAGCGTGACCGACAAGTATGTGAAGTTCCTCCTTGAGGAGATGATCCCCCTCGTGGAAGCCAAGGGCTACAAGATCTCCAAGGACACTAAGCGTCGCGCCATCGCCGGCGCTTCTTCGGGCGGTATCTGCGCCTTCAACGCCGCCTGGCAACGTCCGGACGCCTTCAGCAAGGTCTTCACGACCATCGGTAGCTTCACGAACATCCGCGGCGGCAATAAATTCCCCGAGATGGTCCTCGCCGAGCCGAAGAAGGACATTCGCGTCTACTCCCAGGACGGCTCGCACGACTTGACCAACCAGTTCGGCGTGTGGCCGGAAGCCAACCAGAAGATGGCCGACGCTTGGAAGGCCAAGGGCTACGATTACCAGTTCGTGATGGGCGAAGGCACGCATGATGGCCGCCACGGCGGCATGCTGATGCCCGATGCCCTCAAGTGGCTCTGGCGCGACGTCCGCTAAGCCGACCGCGATGCGCACCTGGCTCTTGCTCTGCGGCCTCGCCGCCACCGGCCTCGCGGCGGAGCCGGCGTTCACCCCCTTGCTCGACGAGAAGTTGTCGCAATGGGAGAAGTGGCTCGGCGTGCCGCATCGCGCCTACGAGGTACCTGGCTACGTACGTGGGGCCACCGCCAAGGAGGACCCTGTCCTCGGCCTCAATCGCGACCCGCTCGACGTCTACACGGCGAAGCTCGTCGACGGCGAGCCAGTCCTCCACATCTCGGGTCAAGTCTTCGGCGGCCTCACGTCTCTGAAGTCCTACGATAACTTCCACCTCCGCACGCAACAGCGCTGGGGCACGAAGAAGTGGGAGCCCCGCCTCAGCGCGGTCCGCGACAACGGGATCTTGATCTACTGCGTCGGCGAACACGGCGCGGGCGGCAAGAACTGGATGCGCAGCCAAGAATGCCAGGTCCAAGAAGGCGACATCGGCGATTGGTGGCCGATCGCGGGTGCCATCGTCGACATCCCGATCCGCGTGGAAGGTCGCACCCAATCCTACGAACCCAAGGCCCCGCTCAAGACCATGACCGGGCGCGCCTTTCACGGCACCGACTACCAAGAAAAGCCTTCCGGCGAATGGAACCTCATCGAGGTCTACTCCCTCAACGGCGACGCCGTGTTCCGGCTGAATGGCCGCACCGTGAACGTCATCCTGAATTCGCGCTACCGCGAAAAGGGCGCCACCCAAGACATCCCGCTCAAGGCCGGCAAACTGCAGGTCCAGTCCGAAGCGGCGGAATGCGAATACCGTCGTCTCGAGATCCGCCCATTGACCGCTTGGCCCACGGAAGTCGCCGGCGACGTTCCGACGCCCTTTCCGCTGGCGAAGTAAGCCGCTATGCTCCGCGCCCTCGAGCTGACCAAGTTCTTCGGCGGCCTTCCCGTCCTGCAACGCGCCTACATCGAGTTCCATCCCGGTGAAGTGCACGCCCTGATGGGCGAGAATGGCGCCGGTAAATCGACGCTCCTGAAGATGCTCGCCGGGCTCTACCAACCCGACGCCGGCATCATCGAGTGGCGCGGCCAACCTGTGCGCTTCCCCTCGCCCAACGCCGCGTTGTCGCAAGGCATCGCCATGGTCCATCAAGAGCTCATGCCCATTCCCGACCTCACCGTCGCGGAGAACCTACTGCTCGGGATGGAGCCAACCAATGCTTTGGGCTGGGTCGACCGCGCCGAAATGCAGGCCCAAGCCCGCCGCTGGTTGCAGGAACTGAACACGGACCTCGACCCGAGCCGGCCCATGCGGAGCCTCTCCGTGGCGCAGATGCAAGTGGTAGAAATCGCCAAGGCCCTGGCCCGCCAAGCGGATGTCATCTTAATGGATGAACCGACGGCCGCGCTGTCCGACCACGAGGTGTCCGCTTTGTTCAAGGCCATCGCGACGCTCCGCCAACGCGGGGTCGCCGTAGTCTATACGACGCACAAGATGGACGAGGTCTTCCGCTTAGCCGACCGCATCTCCGTGCTCCGCGACGGTCAATTGGTCTGCACCAAGGCCGCCACCGAATTCAGCCCGGCCTCCCTCATCGCGCACATGGTGGGCCGAGAGCTCTCGCAAGTCTTCCCGCCCGTCACGACGACGCCCGGCGAAGTCATCCTCTCGGTCGAGCAACTCACCCGTGCCCCCGCCTATCGTAATATCTCGTTCACGCTCCGCCGCGGGGAAGTCCTCGGCCTCGCAGGACTCATGGGTGCTGGCCGCACCGAAGTGGTCAGCGCACTCTACGGGCTCCACGCCGCCGACGGCGGCACGATTCGCCTGCACGGAAAACCCGTCGGCCTGACCTCACCCGCGGACGGTTTGGCCGCCGGGATCGGGATGCTCACCGAAGACCGCAAGGGCTCGGGCATCATTCCCGCCCTGAGCGTGCAGCATAACCTCACCTTAACGGCCCTCCGCCAATACTGCCACGGGGCCGTCATCGATGCCTCCGCCGAAGCCGCCGTCACGCAAAAGGCGACGGCTGACTTTGCCATCAAGGCCAGTGGGCCTGGTCAGGCGATTCAGCAACTCAGCGGCGGCAACCAGCAGAAGGTCCTGCTCGCCCGCGCCTTGCTGGCCGCCCCCGCGGTCCTGATCTTGGACGAACCCACCCGCGGCATCGACATCGGTGCGAAGGCCGAAATCTACGCACTCATCGGACGGCTCTCCGCCCAAGGCACGGCCGTGCTCTTGGTCTCGTCCGAACTCCCCGAAATCCTTTCGCTGACTCACCGTATCCTGGTCCTCCGCCAAGGTGAACTCTCCGCTGAACTCGACCCACGCCAGACTAACCAGGAGGAAATCCTCCGCTATGCCATGCCCCAATGACCGCCACCACCCGCCCCACCCTTGACCGCAACCTCCTCCACCGCCTCGGCATCGTCGCGGTCCTCGTCGTCATTGCCGGCATCCTTTCGGCGACCACCGACAGCTTCGCGACCGGCGCGAACCTCACCAACGTCGCCCGCCAAGTTTCCATCAACGGCATCCTCGCCGTGGGCGTGACGTTCGTCCTCCTGACTGGCGGAGTGGACTTATCCCTCGGCTCCGTTGTCGCGCTCAGCGGCGTGACCTGCGCGCTCTTCGCCCACCCCGGCGAATACCCGCTCTTCGTCCCCATCTGCGTCGGCCTGCTCACCGGCGGTCTCTGCGGCCTCCTCAACGGGGTGCTCGTGACCCGCGGTGGTATCGCCCCGTTCATCGTGACGTTGGGCATGATGACCGTGGCCCGTGGACTGGCGTTAATCTTCAGCGGTGGCAAACCGGTCGCGGATATGACACCGGCCTTAACTAACCTAGCCGGGGATTTCGGCCCGGTGCCGATTCCAGTCCTCTGCTTCGCCTTCGTGGCAGTCCTCTCCTGGCTCTTCCTCGGACGCTTCCGTCTCGGGCGGCACCTCTATGCGGTCGGTGGCAACGAACAGGCGGCGCGGGCCGCGGGCGTTGCGGTGCCATCGGTCAAACGCTTCGCCTACGGTATCTGCGGCTTACTCACGGGCTTGGCGGGAGTCGTGCTGGCCGCCCGCATTACCACCGGACAGCCCAACGCCGGCCAGGCTTACGAACTGGACGCCATCGCCGCGGTGGTCATCGGCGGCACCAGCCTCTCCGGCGGGGTCGGCAGCGTCCTCGGCACCATCCTCGGCGTTCTGCTCATCGGCATCATCAACAACGGTTTGGACCTGCAAGGGGTCTCGTCTTACTATCAGGCGGTAATCAAAGGGGTCATCATCGTCGGTGCGGTTTGGCTCGACCGCCGTCAGTCCCGTTCGTAATCCATAGGCATGCGCCCTACCCCCCGCCTGGCCATCGGCTCGATGCTGGCCGCCCTGACCGTCTTGAGCTGCTTCTTGCCAGGCTGTAAAAAGCCGGCCGAACGTAAGGAGGGCGAAATCCTGATTGGGTTCTCCTCGCGCGACCTTTCCGCCGAATACACGGCGAAACTTTCCGAAGCCGTCGTCGCCTACGCCCAAACCAAGCCGGGGGTAAAACTCGTGATGGTCGACGCCCAGTCCGACGTGCAAAAGCAGTTCAGCCAGGTCGAGAACTTCGTCGCCCAAAAGGTAGACGTCATCATCCTCAACCCGTGTGAACTCGAGGCCAGCACCCCGGCCGTCGACTACGTCAGGGCCGCCAAGATTCCCCTCGTCCTCGTCAATCAGGTCACGAAGTCGGCGGGCGACAGCTACATCGGCTCCAATGACTTCGAAGCCGGTCGGATCGCCATGGAGGCCATCGCCAAGAAACTTAATGGCCAAGGCGGCGTCTTGATGATCCACGGGATCATGGGCACGTCGGCGCAACTGCAACGCGAAGCCGGCGCTCGCGAGGTTTTTGCGAAATACCCCGGCCTCAAACTTATCGACCAACAGACCGCCTCGTGGGATCGGGCGAAGGCCAT
>CAIYEN010000024.1 GCA_903925205.1 uncultured Opitutia bacterium
CTGACCCCTTTCGGCAAGTTCCTGCGCTCGTCCACCCTCGATGAGTTTCCCGAGATGTGGAACGTCCTGATCGGCGACATGAGCGTCGTCGGCCCGCGTCCGCTGCTCATGCGCTACGTGTCGCGCTACAGCCCTTTCCAGGCCCGACGGATGGAAGTGAAGCCCGGCGTCACCGGTTGGGCCCAGGTCAACGGCCGCAACCTCCTAAGCTGGGAGGAGAAATTCGCCCTCGATGTCTGGTACGTCGATCACCGGTCCTTCCTTTTGGACATGAAGATCGTCGTCCTGACCTTCTTCAAAGTCTTCGCCCGTACCGGCATCAATTCGGACAAAGCCGCTACGATGGAAGAGTTTTTGGGTAGTAAGAAAGACTAACTAGCTGGCCAGTTGACAAGTTGACACGTTGACAAGGGAGGCAGACGAAGAAGTCAGCACTAGCTGGCCTGTTGACAAGTTGACACGTGGGCAAGGAATCCATTCAGGGAATAGGCTTCAGTAATGAGAGGGCTTAAGTCGTCAGCCGAGTTTTCGTGAACGCTAAGTCATCTTCCAGATAGTCGGGGGATGGAATCGCCACTAACCGGGCCGCAAAATAATGCCCCTTTTACGTTCCGTGATCTGTCGGTCTGGAAGCAGTCCCGAGGCCTGGCCTCAGATATTTATAGGTTGGTAAGTACGCCTAGGCTGCGAGGCCACTATGCGTTCTGCGATCAACTCGGCCGGGCGGCCCTGTCTGTGCCTTCCAATATTGCGGAAGGTGACGAGCGGGGTACGAACAAAGAGTCCCTACGCTTTCTATTCATCGCCAGGGGTTCGCTGAGCGAACTGGAGACACAGTTATGGATCGGCCATGACCTAGGCTGGATCGAGCCGGAGGATTACCGCAAGCTTTCCGAAAGAATGGGAAATGTGACCCGTTTGCTTGGTGGGCTCATCCGTATGCGCCAAAAGCGCCTAAAGGCATCCGAGTCCTAAAGCCCTGAAGCCCTTGCGCTTGGTTCCTTTGCCAACTTCCCAGCTGCCCGGCTCTGCTCGTTGCCTCCCTTGTCAACGTGTCAACATGTCAACTTGCCAGCTAATCAGTAGTCCACTTGCCAACTTGCCAACTAACTACGCCTTCTTCGCGCCCAGCTTGCGCAACACGGGATCTCGCGCGAGGGGCAGCTCCACCGGCTCACCGCCGTTCTGCGCCGACTGATACAACGCGAGAATCAGCTCCACGGCCTTGCGGCCTTCGGCGCCGTTGACGGCGGGCTGCTTGCTAGTGCGGATGGCGGCGATGGCTTCTTCGAGATTGGCGCGGTGCCAGGCATGGCCGATGGCCTTCGGGTCATTGGCGCCCGCGCCGCCGCCTTCGGTGGCCGGAGTGAGCACGGAAGCGTCGGCGGGCAGCGGCTTTTCGAATTCGAAGGCGGTCAGCTTGTCGTCACGCAGGACGGCGGCGCCAGTCGTGCCGTGGATGCGGATCTCGGCGGGGAAGCCTGTCGCGGACCAGCAGGCGGTCGAGCTGGCGAGCGTGGCGCGGCAGCCGTTGGCGAATTCAATCCAGCCCGCGGCGATGTCCTCGACCTCGATACCGTGATGGGCGACGAGGCCGGCGGTGGCGGAGACGCGCTTCGGTTCGCCGAGGAACCAGAGGAGCAGGTCGATGGTGTGGATGCCTTGGTTCATCACGGCACCGCCCCCATCGAGGGCGAACGTGCCGCGCCAAGCCGCCGAATCATAATAGGCCTGCGTGCGCCACCAAGGGATAAGCGCGCCAGCGAGGGTGAGTTTGCCGAAGCGACCGGCGTCGAGCGCGGCCTTGAGCGCGACCGCGCCGGAACCGAAGCGACGCGGCAGAATGCCGGCGACCGTCACGCCGGCTTTCGCGCAGGCGGAGGTCAGTGCGTCGCAGCGGGCGAGGGTAACCTCGAGCGGCTTCTCGACCACGACGTGCTTGCCGGCCTGGGCGCAAGCGAGGGCCGGGCCGAGGTGGTCGCCGCTGGGCGTGCAGAGGCAGACGATATCGACGTCCGGATTCGCGAGCAGGGCTTCCGGGGTCTCGGCAAAAGCGATGCCATGCTTGGTCGCGAAGTCGCGTCCCTTGGCCGGCGAGCGGTTATAGGCCGCGACGAGCTTTACGCCGGCGATCTCGGCGAGCGCCTTCGCATGGAACTCGGCGATCATGCCGGTTCCCCAGATGCAGAAACCAAGGGGCCGTTGGGACATGAGTGCAGGTTCGGGGGCAAGTGGGCAAGCGTGCCGATGCTCATGATTGTCCCCCTTGCCCGGGCGTCGCCTTTCGGGTTGAAAGAAGACCCGCTCGCGCCTCTGCTCCTCGCATGCGGATTGGTCTCACTGGCGGGCGGGGAATCTTGGGCCGAATTGCCATCAAGCAACTGCTCGCGAGGGGTCATGACGTAAACTCCTTCGCCGGTGATGTCTGCGACCTGTCCGCCTTGCAGGCTTGGGCCACCGACGTCCAGGCGGAAGCCGTCCTGCACTTTGCCGCGGTGGTCCCGACCCAGACGGTCCAGGCCGACCCGGCCCGCGCTTTTCGCGTCAACGTCGGCGGTACGGCGAACCTCGTCTCGGCCTTGTCCGCCTGCGAGCGTAAGCCCTGGCTTTTCTACGCGAGCAGCAGCCACGTGTATCGCCCGCAGTCGGAGCCCCTCCGCGAAGACGCCCCGGTGAGCCCGATCAATCCCTACGGTCTGTCCAAGCGCATGGGCGAACAGGTCGTCGAGACGTCCGCCGGTCCAGCCGGCCTGCCGTGGTGCGTAGGCCGTATCTTCAGCTTCTATCATCCTGAGCAGACGGGCTCGTTCCTCTTCCCGACGTTGCAGCGCCGCTTCGCTACCGAGGATTTGGCCAAGGACTTCCCGCTGCACGGCATGGATGATGTCCGCGACTTGTCGCTGGCCGACGACTTGGTCGCCGCGATCGCTGACCTGACCGAAAGTCAGGCCGCTGGTATCATCAACATCGGCTCTGGCCGCGGCACCCGCATCGCCGACTTCGTGCAGTCGCAGGCGCCGAAGCCCTTGAAGATCACCCCGGCCTCGACGGGTACGCCGACCTCCTTGGTTGCCGATACTGCGAAGCTCCGCCAGATTCTCGGCCGATGACCGCGCCGCTTGTCACCATCGTCATCCCGACCTTCAATCGGTCGGCGATGCTACGTCGCTGCATCGAGTCCACCCTCGCCCAGACCCAGGCCTGCGAGGTTATCGTCGTCGATCACGGCAGCTCCGACGACACCCCGGCCGTGGCCGCTTCCTTCGGCGACCGTATCCGCTACCTGCGCCGCGACGTCGACCATGGCGTGCACTTCTGCTGGCTCGACGGTGTCATCAACGCCAAGGCAGAGTTCGTCCATCTCAATTTCGACGACGACTTCCTCGAGCCGACCTACATCGAGAAGTGCATGGCCCTGATGGGTCCCGAGGTCGGCCTGGTATTCTCCAGGGTTGCGCTCCGCGACGAGGAGAGCGGCCGCATCGATCATGAACTGTTCGCTGAATTCGGGGAGACGGGCGTCCGATCCGCCAGCGCCTTCATGCACAAGCAGGTGCGTGGCCTCATCTCGCCTGGCGCGACGATCTTGCGCCGCAAGGACATCCTCAACGCGCTGTACGTGGGTAAGGTGCCTTTCGCCCGGCACGAATATCGCGGCGTCGGCCCCGATTGGCTCATGACCGCGATGGCCACGCTCAACTACCCCAAGGTTGGTTTCGTCGCGGAACCGTTGGCGATCTTCTCGCACCACGCCGGCTCGATCACCGTCGCCGCGGGCGCCGACAAGGAAAAGAAGCGCGCCCTTCGTCGGGCCTATCAGGAGTCGCGCCGCTTCTACGCGCTCCTCTGGCTGGCCCAGTCCTTCCGACTCGACCTTATCGCCGATGTCACCTTGGGTTGCATGAAGCTGAAGGCGAACCTCGCCTCCGGCCTCCGCCGCCTCTTTCATCCCCGTAACCGCAAATCGAAATGACCCGACGCACCGTCAAGCTGGCCGATAACACGATCTCCGCCGAGGAGATGTCCTCTCTCGCCGATTGGCTGAAGGAAGGCCACCAG
>CAIYEN010000025.1 GCA_903925205.1 uncultured Opitutia bacterium
CCTCTACTTCGCCATCAGCGAACGCAACCACGAGTCCGACCTCACCCAGCTCGGCCGCGACACGCTGCGCCCCGGCGAGCCCGATGCGTTCGTCCTGCCCGACCTCCCCACGTACTTCGTGGAGCTCGATAACGACACGACCCTTACCCACGAGAAGCGCTCTGAATTCCGCGCCGCGGCCGAGGCGGCCTACATCAAGGTCTCCGAAGATATCCACGCCATCGGCCAGCTGCTCAAGGCCTTCGCGCTCTACGAAAAGGACCGCCACTACGTCGTGCACGAAGGCAAGGTCATGATTGTCGACGAGAATACCGGCCGCATCATGTCTGGCCGCCGCTGGAGCGACGGCCTTCACCAGGCGGTCGAGGCCAAGGAAGGCGTCACGCTCGAGAAGGAAAATAAAACCTACGCGACCATCACGATTCAGAACTACTTCCGCATGTACGAGAAGCTGTCCGGCATGACGGGTACCGCCGAGACCGAAGCCACCGAGTTCAACGAAATCTATAACCTGACGGTCGTCACCATCCCGACCAACCAGCCCTGCATCCGCACCGACGCCAACGACATCGTCTTCAAGACGCGGCGCGAGAAATACCAGTTCGTGATCAAGGAGCTCACCGAAGCCCATAAGCGTGGTCAACCCGTGCTCGTCGGCACCGCTTCCGTCGAAGCCTCCGAGACGCTCAGCCGCATGCTGACGCTCGCCCGCATCCCCCACAAGGTACTGAACGCCAAGCACCACGAGCAGGAAGCCGATATTGTCGCCATGGCTGGTCAGAATGGTGCCGTCACCATTGCCACCAATATGGCTGGCCGCGGTACCGACATCCGCCTCGGCGACGGCGTCCGCGAACTCGGCGGCCTCTACGTGCTCGGCACCGAACGGCACGAATCCCGCCGCGTCGACCGCCAGCTCCGCGGTCGCTGTTCGCGACAAGGCGACCCCGGCCACTCGCGCTTCCTCGTCGCCCTCGAGGACGACTTGATGCGCCTGTTCTCCAACGCAGGCATCATCTCTTCCCTGCTGGAGAAATCTTTTAAGGAAGGGGAACCGCTCGAGCACCCGCTGCTCGATCGCTCCATCGGCACCGCGCAGAAGCGGGTGGAAGGCCAGAACTACTCGATGCGCAAGCGTTTGCTGCAATTCGACGACGTCCTCAACCACCAGCGTCAAATCGTCTACGGCCTACGCAATCGTACGCTCCACGAAGCCGACACCCGCGCCAACCTCCTCTCCGTCGTCGGCGAAGAAATCGAAGACCGCCTCAAGACTGCCTACCCCGACCTCGATAACGCCGCGGACCGCGCTGGCGCCGAAGCTTTCGTCGCTTGGTTCGTCTCGACGTTCCCGATTCGCCTTTCGGTCGAGGAATTGCTACCGCTGAATCACGACCTTGCCACCGCTTGCGTCATTAAGAAAGTCACCGAACTCCAGAAGAGCCGGGAGACCAGCGAGTCCCCCGAGATGCTCAATTACCTCGAGCGCCACTTGCTCCTCCGCTCGATTGACCGCAACTGGCAGAATCACTTAACGGAGATGGAAGAACTCCGCCGCGCGGTTAACCTCCGCGGCTACGCCCAGAAGGACCCGCTTAACGAATACAAGACGGAAGCCTACCGTGCCTTCGTTGACCTCATGCGCCAGTTGCGCACCGACGTCTGCTCGAGCCTCTTCCGTACCGCCTCGTCGATGGAAGCCTTAGAAGCCATCCTCCGCACCGCCCAAGGCCAAGTCATCGCCACCGGCCCCGCCGAACCAGGCACGCCGGAAGACCTGCCGGAAGCAGCCAGTGCCCCGGAAACGATGCAGCAGAAACAGGAACCTTTCCGCCGAAACGAAGCTAAGGTTGGTCGCAACGCTGTCGTGCGTATCCGCAAGGGCAACGAAACGCTCGACCTGAAGTGGAAGAAAGCTGAGGCCATGGTCCGCGATGAAGGTTGGGTTGTGATCGAAACGCTGTCCGAATGACCGAACGTCGCCCGGGCCCACTCGCTACCGACGCCTGGCTATGCTGGGGCGGGCTGGGTCTGACGGCGTTGCTCCTGCTGTTTAGTTTTCCGCCCTTTGGTCACCCATTCATTGCGTTCTTTGCGCTCATCCCAGCGACGCTCGCCGCGGGCGCCGCGCCCGATTGGCGGCAGTGGCGCCGCGCGGCCTACGGCACGAGCTGGCTGCTTTGGATCGTGCTGCTCGCTTGGCTCCGCCACATCTACCCACCGCTGGGTTGGCTCGGGCTGGTGCTGTTGACGGCTTACTGTGCGCTCTACCCCTTCGTTTGGCTCATCGCGCTTCGCTGGATTTTTCCGGCCTGCCGCGATGCCGGTGCCCCCGCCCGCCTCTTGGCCACGCTCGGCCTCGCTGGCGCCTGGGGACTGCTGGAATGGCTCCGCACCATCGCCCTCACCGGCTTTGGCTGGCTGCCGTTATCGGCGAGCCAACAAGGCAATGGCGTTCTCCTGACACTCTGTGCATGGGTTGGTCCCACGGGGCTCTCCATCGGCCTCGTACTCATCAACCTCGGCCTCGCCAGTTGGATTGTTCGGCTGCGGGCCCTCCGGGCCTCGGCCAACTCCCTCGAGCCGCTCACGCCCACCAGTTGGCTGAGTCGGCTGACGCCAGAACTCTACCTAGGCCTCGCCGTAATCGCCGCCGGGTTTTACGGCACGCTCACCCAGTTCGCCCGCGAGGTTTCTCGACAAGAAGTACGCATCGCCGCCATCCGCACCGACTTCGACCCGACGGAAAAATGGGATAGCACGAAACTCGATAAACATGCCAAGGC
This sequence comes from uncultured Opitutia bacterium, assembly GCA_903925205.1. GTDB lineage: Bacteria > Verrucomicrobiota > Verrucomicrobiia > Opitutales > UBA953 > UBA953. Next base: position 2,787 of record CAIYEN010000025.1, read on the forward strand.
CCTGAATAGCCTGACGGTCGCGGCCGGATCAGAAAAACCCGATGTCGTGCTCTGGCCCGAAGCCGCCCTGCCGCTCTCCACTGAGAATGCCGGCTACGTCACGTTCCTGCGTGGCAATGTCGCTGGGGCCGGTTGCCCACTCCTGATTGGCGCCATTGAACCCCGCAAGAACGGCTATGCCAACAGCGCTGTCATCGTGACCGCGGAAGGCCTCGCCAAGCCGACCTATGCGAAGCGCCACCTCGTACCGTTCGGCGAATACGTCCCGCTCGCTGACTGGCTCCCACTCCGCAAGGTCGTGCCCATCGCGGAAGACTGTGTCCCCGGCGATGGCGCCACCCTTTTACCCCTCACGACGCGCAGTGGCTTCACCTTCCTAGTCGGACCGTTGATCTGCTACGAAGACGTCTTTCCCGAACTGGCCCGCGAACACGCCCTCGCTGGCGCCGACCTCCTCGTCGTCGTCACCAACGATGGGTGGTATGGCCACGAAGCGGGCGATGCCCAGCACACCGCCCATTCCGTCCTCCTCGCCGCCGCCACGGGCCTGCCGGTCGCCCGCTCCGGGAACGCCGGCTGGAGCGGGGTCATTACCCCGCGCGGCCTCCTCCAGCCCACTGGCACCCCAGGGGCACCCTTGAGCGCCATCGCCGCCCTGCGTCGTGACCGCGGTGAACCCACCTTCTGGGTCCGCCATGGCGATTGGGCGGTTGGTCTGGGCGGGCTCTGCTTTGGCCTGACCTACCTCTGGCGACGCCGCCGGAGCGCCCACGCCGCCTAGGCAAGGAAATCGGTAAGTCCGTGTCGACCTACCCCTAAAAGCCTTCACACTGACCCTACCCCGCCGACGGACAAATCCGCCCCGTTGCCACGCTCCCTTCTGACCATGCGCCTCCTGCTCGCCTGCCTCGGCCTTTGCCTGACCGCCACCCTTTCCGCCCAAGAGGTCAAGAAACCCAAGGACGAATTCCCGGCCTCCGGCATCGCGACCTTTAAATTGCGCATCAAGTCCATCCCCGTGGTGACCGTGAAGGTCAACGGCGTGACGCTCAACCTCGGCGTCGATACCGGCTGCCAAGGCAACGGCGTCCTCACCGAAGGCGGTGCACGCAAGGCCGGCATTGAAACGGCTTTCACCCTGCCGACCATGGGCAATGATGGCCGGGGCGAGACCAGCTACGGCTACATCGAATCCCTCGAAGGCGGCGGCGCCTCCTGGAAAGATTTTCACATGGCCATCATGCCGCTCACCGGCATGGACCTCGACGGCCTGATCGGCGCTGACATCCTTTTCGCGAAGCCATTCTACATGGACCTCACCCATGCGGTGATGACGCTTGGTAAGACCCCGGACACTTCAGCGGCGCACGAGGTTTCCATTTTCAGTCGGGGCGGGCATTGCGGCGTGAACATTGAAGTCGACGGCCAGAAGGTCCCCATGATCGTCGATTCGGGCGCCTCGAAGTCCTACATGAGTTCGCTGAAGTTCCGCGGTAAAACGATCTTCAAGGGTTACGTCCCGGTGGCCTCCGTCCGCGGGGTCAACCTCACGCGCGTGGAGACCTGCCAAATCAAATCCCTGCGCATCGGGGGCGCCCCGCTCACGGGCGTAGAGTTCCTGCGTGACCAGGAGCATAACCTGCTGGGCGATGACTTCTTGCGCGCCCACCCCATCGCAGTGGATATGGCCTCCCGCCGGCTCTGGCTCTTCGAATCGCAAGGCAGCACCAAGGGCAATAAGTCGATCCTGCCCAAGGACGTGACCACCCCAGCGGAACCCGCTGAGGTAAAGCCTACACCGGTCAAGTAAGCGAAACGCTTAGCGCCGACGACCGCCACTGGCACCACCGCCGGCGGGGCCTTCGCCCTCTTCGCCTTCGGCTTCTTCAGGGGCTTCTTCGTCGTCCCACTTGAGTTCCTTATCCAGTTTCTCGTCGTCTTCGACTTCCGGCAGGTCGGAGATTTCTTCCGCGGCGGAAGTGGCCCGAGCCGGCTTATCATCATCATCGTCTTCGCCCGGGACTTCATGGCCCTGCGGGACGAACTCAAGGATGTCGGTGATTTCTTCGAACGGATGGATATCGCGGCCTTCAATCAGGGCCTGGTTGCGCAACTCGCTGAGCTGTTCATCCACGTCTTCGACGGTGAGCTTCTGTTCGAGCTTAATGGTATCGTTGATGAGCTTCACGCGCAGGCGCATGATGTGCTCAAGCAGGTCTGCGTAGGAACCCTTGTCGCCATCCTTGACGTTCGGGAGCGCGAAAAGCTGCTCTTCAGAATCGAGAATGTGTTCAGCGACGCGGGCGAGGCGGACGGTCTCGTCCTTCTCGACGGAGTGCACCTGGAAAGGCACGAAGGCGGCTTCGAGGATTTCGTTCGAGAGACCGTACTCACGGAGCGGGTCCATCATGTCCAGAACCCAAGGAAACTGGAACGGGTCGAGGATGCCGAGGCCATCGGGCTCGTAGTGCTTCGGGTCGGAGTTTTCCTTCACCCACCAGGTCCCCTTATCCTTGTTGAAGCGGATGGTACACCAAAGCAGCTTGGAAGTCGTGGCAGCCATGGGGGGTTGATGTGCCCAAGTCTGGCGGGGAGTCAAGAGGGGTCGAATCAGTCCTTTTACCCAAACACCCCTAAGGCCGCCTTCTCCGCTTTCCTTCCGCGTTTTCCTCCCTTAACTGCAGGGATATGTCTTTCCTGTACGACAAAGTGGCCGCCAAGGCGCTCTACGCCATGGACCCCGAAACGGCTCACCAGGTTGGCCTGCGCGGCATGGGGCTGGTCGGCGCCATCCCTCCCCTGCGGTGGTGCCTGGAGCGCAGCCTAACCCCCAAGGGCGGCAAGCCCATCGAGGCCTTTGGCTTGAAGTTCCCCAACCATATCGGCTTGGCGGCGGGCTTTGATAAGGACGGCCTCGGCTGGCGCGGCGCGGCGGCCCTCGGGTTCGGACACGTGGAGGTCGGGACGGTCACCCAACACGCCCAAGCCGGCAACGAACGCCCGCGCGTCTTCCGCTACCCTGCCCTGAAGGCCGTGGTCAACGCCTACGGTTTCCCGAACGCTGGCTCCGCCGCCCTCCGCCAACGCCTCCTCAGCCAGCCGGGCCGCGGCCAACGCGTCCACCCGCTCGGCATCAATATCGGCAAATCGAAGATCACGCCGCTTGAAGAAGCGCAAGGCGACTACCTGCATTCTTTTAAACTGCTCGCTCCGCTGGCCGACTACCTCGTGGTCAACATCAGCAGCCCCAACACGCCTGGCCTGCGCGCCTTACAGGACCGCGCCCCGCTGGTGAGCCTACTTTCGGCGCTGGCCCGCGAAAACCGTTCAACCCCCGGCGGCCCAGTGCCCCTGCTACTGAAGGTCGCCCCCGACCTTAACCCGCACCAGCTCGAAGACATCGTCTCCGTCGTGAGTGAAGTCGGCTTCGCTGGCATCATCGCGACGAACACCACGATTACTCGCCCACCTGGCACCGAGGAGTGCTCCACGAAGGGTGGCCTCAGCGGCGCACCGTTACTGGAACGCTCGTTGCAGGTCGTCCGTTTCCTCACAAAGACCAGCCAAGGCCGCATCCCCGTCATCGGTTGCGGTGGCATCACCTGTGCCGCCGACGCTGGCCGTTTCATGGACGAAGGGGCCTGCCTCGTGCAGGTTTATTCTGGCTTGGTTTTCCGCGGACCGGAACTGGCGCGCGAAATTGCCGAAGGCCTCGCCTGGCGCCAGCGCGACTGGGTCTAATTTCAATGCGTTGCATTCTCCTCAGCCTCGGCTTGTGCGCCGCCAGCCTCGCCGTGGCGGCACCCCGACCAACCGCCAAGAAGGGCGATGCGATGGCGGCCGACTCCTGGCGCGCCGCCGCGAGCTCATTCGAAGGTAAAGCCGTTAAGACAAACTCACTCGAAGTCGCCGAGCCCGGGCTCGTCAGCGGCGACGCCCCCGTCGCGGCCGTAAAAATCCTCTCCGGCAACGATAAGGACGAAACCGGCGGCGAAATCATCGTGCTCATGCCGACCGACCGCTTTCAGGACTTCGTGGCCAACTTTTCGCAACGTCAGTTGGGCGCCAACCGCGGCGGCTTCGGTGCGCTCTCCAAAGCCAAGGCCTGCGCCGGTATATTCGTGACGATTAAAGGCGAAGGCGCCCTGCTCTATGGGCTCGACCCCAAGGACGCTAAGGCCCTCGGCAAACCCTCTGAAATCCTCGCCGCCCAACTGCAGCTGGCCAAAGACGGCGTCCAGCCGACCAAGCCCGGCTGGACCGCCAAAGAGTTCAATGTCGCGAAAGTTGGGGCCGCCGGTGCGCCCGAAACCGCTCGCGAATGGGAACGGCTCCAAGGCCTCTTGGCTACCCAGACGCAGGCGGCCAAACAGCCGCGCTGGAAAAGCAAAGAGCTACTCGATGCCCTCAAGGCGGGGACGCCCCGCCTGACGGTCGATGATCCCGCCGCTAAGGTCGAGTGGACCTTGCTGTGGAAATAAGCGGTCCGCTTACTTACCGGCCTTAGGCTTCTCGCGGACGGGGAGGTGTACTTCCGACTGCTTCAGGAAGAACGGCACGAAGGGACTGTTCCAATAGACACCATAGGCTTCACCCGTGACCTCGAGTTCCGTCCGCTGCGCAACCCACGCCCGGAGCTTCTGCTCAGCCTCGCGGAAGTTTTCCTCACTGTAGGAACCGCGAATCCCAATCGCGGCGACGGAGCGCACGGGCACGTCCTGCAACTTGACCTCATTCCCGGGCAACAGGTCCACGCGCTTGGCAGAGCCAGCATCCATATAGAAGACCATGACGCCTGGTTGGACTCGCGCCTCCACGGGAGCGGTCATCGGAATCTTATTATTACTGATGTAGCGGAAGAGCTTCCCGAAGAGGTTATTATTCGCCGAGAAATAAGTCTGCGCGGATTCGGCCACCATCAGGCGGGCCGCTGGGAGCGACTTGACTTCTAGGTCGCCCGGAGCGGTTCGGGGATAGGCGTCTTCGACACCCTGCGCAAAAGAAGGAAAGAGGGATGCCATAAAAAGTAGAAAGAGGGGCCACTTCATAGCCGGTAAGATGGAAACTCCTCCGAAATAGGCAAGTCACGGACTTACTTCGTGCACCCTTGCCAGCCGTCCCAAAAGGGGCTTTCTTAACGCCATGACCGAAACACCGGAAAAAAGCTCCTTCGGCTCCCGCCTCGGCCACAACTTCTTGACGGGGATGTTCCTCGTCTTGCCGCTCGGCCTGACGCTTTACGTCATCTCGTTCCTGGTCGGGCTGATCGCCTCCCCGGTAGAGTCCATCTTCCAAGCGGTCTTCCCGCTATTCTTCCCGAACAAAGAAGGCATGCCCGATTTCAAGACCGGTCTCAACCACGCCGTGCTCGTGCTGGCGTCAGCCCTCGTGATGGCCGTCATCCTGACCGGCCTCGGTTTCCTCTCCAAGCGACTCTTCGGCAAACTCCTGCAACGCTGGTTCGCCAGCCTCCTCGAGCGCATGCCGGGACTGGGTGCCCTCTATAACTCCATCCGCCAGATGGTCGATGCCCTCAGCGGACGCAACAAGGACACCTTCCGCCGCGTGGTCATGGTCGAATTTCCCCGCCCCGGGATGTGGACCATCGCTTTCGTGACCCACGAGCAGCCGACGGTCTTCAGCCAAGCCATCGGCAAGCCCGTCGTGAACGTCTTCATCCCCGCGGCACCAGCGCCAACGACCGGCGTCATCCTCCACCTTTCGCCGGACGAAGTGCGCGAAACCAAACTCACGGTGGGCGAAGCCCTTGGCCTGCTCATGAGCTTCGGCTCGGTCATCCCGAAGTCTGCGGATAAGTCCTAGGCCGCGATGTCGTCGGCTTCCCTCCGCTGCTTGGTCCTCGGGCGCGACCCTTCCGGGGAATCGCATCAGTTGCTCACGCTGCTGGAGCCTGAACAAGGCCTAGAGCGTTGCCTCATCCGTATCTCGCACGCCAAGGGGGCAACACCGCCCGACTTATTCGACGAATGCGAAGTGACGTTGGAACGGGCCAAAGACGGGGGGACTCGTTTCGCCCGCGACTATCGCCTGCTCACCCGCCGCACGGGCATCGCCAAGAGCCATCGAACCCTCGAGCGGGCCTGCCGTTTCGCGTCGATGATCCGCCGAAATCCACCGCCGCCCGAGTCCGCCCAAGTTTGCTACCGCATCGCCCACGAAACGTTTGCCGCAATGGCCGAGCGCCCACGGGCGGACTGCGCGTATTTCAAGGGACTCTGGCTGATGATTAAAGATGGGGGGTGGCCAGTATCCGAGCAGTGGCTGGCCCACCTGGGCGGACGGCGCGAAACGGCCGCGGCCGTCCTCACGCAACCGCTCGATGCCCAGACGACCGATGAAGAGACGGTCGCAAAACTCGCCACGGATTTAGAACGCTGGGCCGCGGGGGAAATTCATTTCGTCCTGCCCTGATGCGCATCGACGTGAAAGCGCGGCGCATCGAAGTGAGCGCCCAAGAGTTCGCGACGTTCCGGCCCGGCCCGGGCGCTGGGGCGGGGGGCTCACCTTGGCGGGCCGAGGCCGGCCGCCAATGGCACGAAACGATGCGTAAACACGCTGAAGCCGAGGGCGCGGGGTGGACGTTCGAACAGCCCATCACCTGCGAGATTGTCGTGCTCGGCTGGACGGTCGTCATCACCGGACGCACGGACCAGTGGCGCGAAGAGGGCGCGTGCATTCATATTCGGGAAATCAAGACGGTCTCCGTCTCCCTTCCCCGCCGCCCAGAATTTCTGCACGGACGCTACCCCCACCACTTCCTGCAACTAGGTGCTTACTGCCATGCCGCCCGCCTGCGCCCCGGCGCCGGTGAAATCATCGGCGAACTGGTCTTCGTCGACCCGACCGATGGCTCCAAGCAGACGATGGCTTTGCCCGATACGGCCGAGGCCGACCTCCTGCAGCAGGCCGAAACGCTCGCAGCCCATGCGGAAAACCGCCGCGCCAGCCACGCCCGCCTCCTTAACCTACCTGACCGAATTCCCTTCAAGGAACCCCGCCCGGAATGGCTCCAGGCTTGCGCGGACCTCGACCAAGCGACGATGGAGTCCCCCATCCGCCTGATGGTCGCACCCACGGGTTTTGGCAAAACCTCCGCCGCCTTACGCCACGGGCTCTCGCTCCTCCGGAGTGGTCGGGCTGGTCGCTTGCTCTACCTCACCGGTAAAGGCACGGGCCAAATCCAAGTGCTCGCGGAACTCCGCCGGCTCGCCAAGCCTGGTGAACTGCGCGCGCTCGTGCTCCGGCCACGCTCCGAACACGAGATCGATGGGCTCTCCGACGACCCAGAAGAAATCCGCCGCAATTGGGCCCGGGCCGCCATCGACCCACAGGCCCTCCTCGCCGACGGCGCCGAGCTGCGCCGCATCCGTGAACTCGGTCGGATTGCCGGGGTCCCGCCGTGGGATATCACCAAAGCGATGCTCGGGCACGCGGAGGTCGTCATCTGCGACTACAACTACGTCTTCTCACCGCGGAACCGTTCGGCCCTCGAAACGGTGCCGGGCTGGAACGACAGCGATACGGTCCTCATCGTCGACGAAGCGCACAACCTCCCAGAACGCGCCGCCGAATGCCTTTCAATTCGAGATGAGGCGCAGTCCGCGGCCGAATTCGCGCTCACGCTTTCGGCCTGCAAAGCGCCCGCGCCGTGGTGCGCGACGATGCAAGCCTGGGCCGACTTCTTGCTACGCCTCCCCAAGGCCGATGCGCTCTCGCCCGACGACCGCGTCGAAGCCATGGCCCTCGCGGAAAAGATGTCCTTACTCGGGTCGGCCTTCCCGCTCGATACAGACACACTACCGGAGGAAGCCCGCTCGGGCGTTTGGAATGCGGCCCTCTGGGCGCAACGGCTCGAAGAAGCCGACCTTGGCTGGTTGCTCTGGTCGCCCAAGCCTGGGCTGCTCAACTTGGATTGTCTCTCGGCCGCCAAAGCCACCGGCGAACGGCTCGGGGCTTTCGCGCATGCCTTGCTGATGACGGCGACGCCGGGCCCACGCGGTGCCTTGGCGACGGAATGCGGCCTCGACCCCGACACGCTGACGCGCGTGGACGCCCTCGCCCCTTGGCGACAGGAAGCGTACACGGTGGCAATCGATGGCCGGGTCGACACGCGCCTCAAGACGCGCGACTCGCATGCCAACCGCACGGCGACCGCCCTCCTCAAACTCTCCGAAGAAGGCGCGGTGGCAGCGTTCTTCCCCTCCTATCGTTACGCCGAGAGTATCGTCACGGAAATCCAACGCCTCAAGCCCCACGCCCCTGTTGCGCTCCAACCCCGTGGCCTCGGGCCCGAAGGTACCGCGCGCTTCGTCGAGGAAGCGTTGGATCGAAACACCATCCTGTGCCTCATTCTCGGTGGCTCACTCGGTGAAGGGGTCGACATGCTGGGCGGTCGCATCCGCTCCGCGGTCGTCATCGGCCCCGCCCTCCCCGAGGTCAACGCCCTCCAAGAAGCCCGCCGCAAGATGCACGTGCAGGACGGTGCGGAAGACGCCTTCGCCCTCGCGTACGTTCGCCCCGGCATGCGCAAGGTTAACCAAGCGCTCGGCCGACTGGTCCGCGCGCCCGGCCACACCGCCCGCGTGCTCCTGCACTGCCGACGGTTTGCGGACGAGACCTACAAGTCTTTGCTGTCGACCGAATACGGGGACCCCGAAGTCCTCACGGACGACGAGGATTTCCACCGTTGGACGACGCGGAGTTGAACGGGCTTAGACCTTCGCGATAACGCGGGCGGCTGGGTAGCGGATTTTCTTCATCGCCGCGTACTTATCTTCGGACGAACGGTAGCCAGCAACGCAGGCGACCACCGTCTGATAACCAGAACCCGCGAGGCCGAGGATCTCGTCATACTTAGCGGCATCAAGGCCTTCAATGGCGCACGTGTCGACCCCGAGGACGGCGGCCGAGGTCATGAACTGACCAAGGGCGATGTAACACTGGCGGGCCGCCCACTCGCGCTGGCCGGCGACATCTTTACCCTTCACCACACCACCAATCATCATCTGGCGGTACGGCTCAAGGACGGTGGCGTCCGCCTTCCGCTCCGCGACCATCTGATTGAAGAAAGCATTCACATCATCTTCGGTGATTTCGGTCCGACGCGCGAAGACCACGAGGTGCGAGGCATCGGTGATCTGCGACTGATTCCAGGAAACGGGCCGGAGCTTCGCACGGACCGCGGGATCGGCGATGACGAAGAACTTCCAAGGCTGGAGGCCGTAGGACGACGGTGCGAGACGGAGGGATTCCTGCAAGGCTTCCCAGAGCGGAGCCGGCAACGCCTTCGTGTCAAAGGCCTTGGTGGCGTAGCGCCAGTTAAGTGCGTTGAGCAGTTGGTCGGGTTGGGTCGCAGGAGTCATAGTCCCCCGACTCAACCCACTCCGCCCGCGGTGTCAAATCAGGCTGGCGATAGCACCCCGTTCGATAGCACCCACTGACGGTCCGTCCGGGCCGCAAACTCCCGGCTATGTGTCACCAAGACCAAGGCCGTGCCGCGTTGGGCGACGACTTCCAGCAGCAAGCGCATGACTTCCGCGCCCGTGGCTTCATCCAAGTTCCCCGTCGGCTCATCGGCCAGCAAGACGCTCGGGCGATTGATCAGGGCCCGCGCAATGGCCACACGCTGGCACTCGCCGCCCGAAAGCTGGGCTGGCAGGTGCCGCAGGCGCCCCCCGAGGCCAACCGACTCGAGCAAGGCTTGCGCCTCGGCAGCCGCGGCGGGGCGGCCCGCCACCTGGGCGGCCAAGAGCACATTCTCAAGGGCGTTCAGTTCCGGCATCAGCTGATAGTTCTGGAAGACGAAGCCGACACCCTTCCCGAGATTCTTACGGGCCGGAACCAGTCCGCGCCCCGGCAAGAGGAAGTTGGCTTCACCCGCATCCGCCGTGTCGAGCCCACCGAGCAATTGGAGCAACGTCGTCTTACCTGAGCCCGAAGAGCCGCGGATCGACACGGACTCACTGGCGTGCACGACCAAGTCGACCGAGCGGAGCACCACGAGCGGGCCGGCGGGTGAGGCGAAGGACTTCTGTAAGCCCTGCGCGGAAAGAACGATTTCAGCTTCAGGCATCGCGCATGGCCTCCGAGGGTTTGCGGCCGGCCGCCCACAACGCGGGCACCAGGCCAGCGATAGTGGTCACCAACAAGGTAAAGCCGGCCGCCACGACAAAGTCAGACGCATCGTAATGGAGCGGGACCTTGGAGAACTGGTAGACATTGGCGACCATATCGCCGTTGCCGAAGAGGCTATTGATTGAGCCAAGGATCTGCTCGCGGAACGCGAGGATCAGCCAGGTCAGCAAGAAACCTAAGGACGTGCCCAAAGCACCGATGAGCAAGCCCTGCAGGCCGAAGAGCGCCACGAGCTGCAGGCGGCGGGCGCCGAGGGCGACGAGCACGCCGACTTCGCGGGAGCGACGGATGACCGCGGAGAAGAGAGTGCTACCGATCGAGAACGAAGCCACCAACGTGATGATGAACATCAGGAAGAAGAGCATTGTCTTCTCAAAGCGGATGGCTTCGAGGAAGTTCTTCTTGATCTCCTGCCACGGCACAAATTGTAGCGTTGGGCGGCCGACGTTCAGGCGTGCCGCGACGTCATAGGCTTGCGCAGGCTCCTTGAGCCGAAGCGTCAGGCCATGCACGCGGTCGCCCATGGACCAGAGCTGATTGAAGCGGCGCAACGGAATGAACGCCGCACGGTCGTCGACTTCGGTGAAACCCGTCCGCACCAAGGCGCAGACCTCAAAGACGGCGGGGAGCGGGGCCTTCCCCTTCTCGGCGCGTTCGGCCATGGCCGGAGACCAGACCTCAATCTTGTCGCCAACCTGCACGCGCAGCGCGCGGGCCAAGCCAAAACCCAAGATCACACGGCCATCATCCAACTCATCGAAGCCACCGGCGAAGACATACTTGCGGGCGGGATGGCCCGTATCGGTCGGGTCAATGCCCCGTACATACGCGACATTGGAGAAATCGCCTTGGCGAGCGAGGGCCGGGCCTTCCGAGAACGGCGTGGCGGAGGCCACGGCGGCATCGGCGCGCAAGGCCTTGAGCAAGTCTTGCGGGTGCTCGATCGGCGTCCGGGCGACGACCACGCAATCGCCGAAAGATTCGCGGATGCGGAGGCGATGCTCCTCGCCGAAGCCATTCATCACCGTCTGCACGACGAGCAAAGCCGCAACGCCGAGGCCGACCCCGAGGATGGAGACCATCGCAAACGCCGGAAAACGCTTACCCGGAGGGAAGAGCTGCCGCAGCGCGAGATGGAGGAACCAAGGCAAGGGCAGGCTTTCGCTTAGGCGCCCGCTTCAGGACGCAGGGTCGGGAACAGGATGGTGTCGCGGATGTTGGCCGCACCCGTCAGTAGAATCACCAAGCGGTCGATACCCACGCCCAAACCACCGGCGGGCGGCATGCCATGCTCGAGGGCCAAGAGGAAGTCCTCGTCGATCTTCTGGGTTTCCGCGCCGGCTTGGAGCTTCAGCATTTCGCGCTGCACGCCCGGGTCGTTCTGTTCGGAATAGGCGGGAGCAATCTCCTGCCCGTTGATGCACAGTTCGAAGACGTCGATCGTGGAGTCATCGCCGACCGTGACCTTGGCCAGCGGGCAGAGCTCCTTCGGAATGTGCGTGACGAACGTCGGTTGGATCAGCGTCGGCTCGATGAGTTTACCAAAAACCTCATTGGTGACTTCGTAGTCTTCCCAATCAGCGCGCGGCTCTTCGAGCCCGAGCGTGCGGCAGGCCGCAATCTTTTCTTCCTTGCTGCGGGCGAACCACTGTGGGTCGCCGGTACGCTCCACAATCAGGTCCTTATACTTCGCTTCGCGCCACTCGCCCCCGAGTTCGATCGTGCCACCGTCGGCGCGGTTCACGGTCGTGGTGCCGAGCACTTCGCGGCAGATGGTTTGAATCATCGAACGGACGAGTTCCATCATCCCACGGAAGTCCGAATAAGCCTGGTAGGCCTCGAGCATCGTGAACTCGGGGTTGTGGCGACGGGAGAGGCCTTCGTTGCGGAAAACGCGGCCGATCTCGAAGACGCGATCCATGCCTCCGACCAAGCAGCGCTTCAGGTGAAGTTCGAGGGCGATGCGCAGGTAGAAGTCGCAGTCGAGCGCATTGAAGTGCGTCACGAACGGGCGCGCGGCGGCGCCACCGGCGACGGCATGCAAGGCCGGCGTTTCGACTTCGATGAATTGGCGGCTCCAGAAGAACTTGCGGATCGACTCAATCACCCGGCTGCGGGTGACGAGGCGCTGGCGGGATTCCTCGTTCACGACGAGGTCGAGGTAGCGCTGGCGATACACCTGCTCGGGGTCAGCGAGGCCGGCCCACTTTTCGGGCAACGGACGCAAGGCCTTCGAAACGAGTTTATATTCGGTCGCGCGGACGGTCACCTCACCGGTCTTCGTGCGGAAGAGGCGGCCACGGACACCAACGAAGTCACCGAGGTCGACGAGCTTCTTGAAATGCGTGTCGTAACGCTCCAGGAAGGCGTCGCGGGTAAAGTAGCACTGTTGGACGCCGCTGCGGTCGAGGATCTTGACGAAGCTGGCCTTGCCCATGACGCGCAGGGCGACGATGCGGCCGGCAATCGAGACCTCGGGGCCTTCCTCCACCCCTTCGGGCAGGAGCCCGGGGCACTCGGAGGCAATGTGGGTCTGCGACCACTCGGCTCGGTAGGGGTCTTCGCCCGCTGCCCGGAGTTGGGCTAGTTTCTCCTGACGCACCGCATGGAGGTCGTGGGAAATCGCGTTGAGGTCGGTCTTTTCGCTCATGATGACTCCCGTTAGGGGTGCCTTCAGGCGGGCGGGCTGGCAAGGGCGAAAGGTTCGGTCTCACCCGGCTTTCCGTATTGCGGAGAAGCCGTTCCGGGGAATAACCGAGGACTCATGAAGGCGTATCTCGACTTACTCCGCCACGTGAAGGAAACCGGGGAAGTCCGTCGCGACCGCACGGGCGTTGGTACCCGCGGGATTTTTGGCGCCCAGCTGCGCTTCGACCTCGCCCAAGGCTTTCCGCTCGTCACGACGAAGAAGGTCCACACCCGCTCCATCATCCAAGAGCTCCTCTGGTTCCTCGCTGGCCGCACGGATAACGGCTGGTTAACCGAACGCGGCGTCACCATCTGGAATGAGTGGGCCACGGCGGAACAGTGTGCCCGCTTTGGCCGCCAGGAAGGTGACCTCGGCCCCGTCTATGGCCATCAATGGCGCCGCTTCGGTGCCACGAAACGACCTGACGGTACGTACGCCGACGATGGCGTCGACCAGATCAAGCGCCTCATCGAACAACTCCAGAAGAACCCCGCCAGCCGCCGACACCTCGTCACCGGCTGGAATCCGCAGGAGGCCGACCACGTGGCTTTGCCGCCTTGCCACACGCTCTTCCAGTTCCACGTCTCGGAGGATGGCCGCCTGAGCTGCCAACTCTACCAACGCAGCGCCGACCTCTTCCTCGGCGTGCCTTTCAACATTGCGAGTTACGCCTTGCTCACGCACATGCTGGCGCAGGTTACCGGCCTGAAACCAGGGCATTTCGTGCATACCTTCGGCGACGCCCACATCTATTCCAACCATAGGGAGCAGGTCGATCTGCAGCTCGCACGCGAACCCCGCCCCCTGCCCCGCCTGGTGCTGAACCCGAACGTGAAGGACCTCTTCGCGTTCACGTTCGAAGACATCGCCATCGAAGGCTACGACCCGCACCCGGGCATCAAAGCCCCCGTCGCCATCTAAGCCCGTGCCGCTCGGACGTCCGCTCATCGCCATCGCCGCCGTCGCACGCAATCGCGGCATCGGTCTGAACAATAAGCTACCTTGGCGCATCCCGGAGGACTTCGCGTTCTTCAAGGCCACGACCATGGGCCAAGCGTTGCTCATGGGGCGCAAGACCTACGAGTCGATCGGCCGCCCGCTCCCCGGCCGCACCACCATCGTGCTCAGCCGCAGCGGCTTCACCGCCGCGCCCGGCGTCCTCGTGGCCCGCGATTGGCAAGAAGCTACCCGCCTCGTTCCGGAGCTCACTTTGTACCTCGCCGGTGGTGCCGCCCTCTACGCGGAGGCCCTCCCCTGGTGCACCGAGCTCCTCTTGACCCACGTTGACCTAGAACCGGCGGCCGATGCCTTCGTCCCAGACTGGTCCAAGAACTTCGATTCAGGGGAAGTCCTTCAGACGCACCCCACCTGCGTTATGAAGCGCCACCGCCCCCTCCCTCGGGCTTAATTGATAGATTTCAGTCGTTTAATGGGGTTTAGGACCTGAGTTTAGGGTCAGGGCACCCCCTGCCCTCAAAAAACGGCACAAAACGGCTTTTAATTCGTTTTCTCCTTTCCAAGGTGTCCCCCCATCCTACGGTCAAAACATGCCGGACGGCCTGTTTATTTTCTTCGCTGCACTGACCCTCGGTGCGGCCTCCCTCTTGGTCCTGAGCCGCAACGCGGTGACCTCAGCGATGGGGATGATCCTCGCCCTCGTCGGGGTGGCGGCGGACTTCTTTCTACTAGATGCCTACTTCCTCGGCGTGCTGCAGGTGCTCGTCTATGCGGGCGCCGTGATGGTACTCTTCCTCTTCGTGATCATGTTGCTCACGGACACGGCGGAATCCGCCGAAGGCTATCCGTGGAAATCCGCCGCACTCGGTTTGGCGGTCTTCTTCTTCCTCGCCGCGGGCGCGGTCTGGCTCTTCGTCTGGTCCGGTGCCGTCCCTGGTACCGCCGCGGGCGCGACTCCTGCTGAGCTCAGCGTGAACCCAGGCGAGTTCGTGACCGCCGCCAAGGGTTTCGGTCGGCTCCTTTACACGAAGTACCTGCTGCCGCTCGAAATCGCTGGCTTCCTGCTCCTCGTCGCCCTCGTCGGCGTCGTCTCCCTGAGCAAAGACCCCGTCGAAGAGAACGCCTAAGCCCGCCGCCATGGAACACACGACCCTTGCCCATCACCTCCTCCTCGCTGGCCTGCTCTTCGCCCTCGGCCTGACGGGCGTCCTCGTTCGCCGCAACCTGCTCGTCGTCTACATGTGCCTCGAGCTCATGCTGACCGCGGCCACACTCGCGCTCGTGGCCTTCTCGCGCTTTAACCGCACGATGGACGGCGCGATCTTCGTCTTCTTCATCATCACCGTCGCCGCGGCCGAAGTCGCCGTCGGCCTCGCCCTGATCGTCGCCCTCTACCGCCGTCGCGGCAGCGTGAAGTCCGACGAGCTCGTCACCCTCCGCGACTAAGTTTTTCCGATGTCTCCTGACTTTTCGTCCCTGGTCCACTGGATCCTGTTCCTCCCGCTCGTCGCCGCCGCGTTCTCCGCGCTGTTCCTGCGTCGCGCTGGCGCCTTCGCTGCGTGGTTCTCGACCGCGACGGCCTTCACTATCGCGGGCTTGTCGCTGCAGTTGCTCCTGCAGTCCTCGGGCAACGTCACTTGGCACGTCGAACTCGCGAAGCTGGGCGAAATCTCCCTCGGTTTCGGCTACCTCATCGACGCCAACGCGCGCATGATGCTGTTCGTGGTTTCGTTCGTGGCCGCGTGGATTCACTTATTCTCGGTCGGCTACATGCAGGATGATGCCGCCCGCGGCCGTTTCTTCGCCGGGCTCTCGATCTTCATGTTCTCGATCCTCGGGATCGTGGTGGCGGACAACCTGCTGATGACGTTCATCTTCTGGGAACTGGTGGGCTTCAGCTCCTACATGCTGATTGCCCACTATTTCGACAAGGACTTCGCCGCCGCGGCCTCGAAGAAGGCGTTCATCACGAACCGCATCGGTGACCTCGGCTTCATCCTCGGCATCGCGCTCTGTCTGAAGGAATACGGCACGCTCGACTTTGTTGCGCTCAAGGCCGCCGCTGGCTCCACCGTCCCGGTCGCAGTCGGTGCCTTGCTCATGTGCGGCTTCCTCGGGAAGTCTGCGCAGTTCCCCTTACATGTTTGGCTGACGGACGCGATGGCGGGCCCGACGCCAGTCTCGGCACTGATTCACGCCGCAACGATGGTGGCAGCCGGCGTGTTCTTTATGGCGCGCGTGAGTTTCCTGCTCGCCCCGGAAGTCCTCTCGTGGATGGCCATCTCGGGGGCCGGCATGGCCGCGCTCGCCGGCCTGTGTGCGCTTGCCCAGACGGACA
>CAIYEN010000026.1 GCA_903925205.1 uncultured Opitutia bacterium
CCCATCCCCCATCCCCCATCCCCTGTATAGATGCAACTAGGACAGCACGCAGTGCTGTCCCTACCTCATTTCACCTTCGCACCTTCGCTGCTCCCCCACGCTCAATCCGCGGGAATTTCGTCCTTCGCGCCGGCTTCGTAACGTTCGCACCAGGCCTTGGACCACGACGCGAAATCACCGGCGGCGATGTGCGCGCGGGCCTGCTCCATGAGGTCTTGCAGGAAGTGGATGTTATGCAACGCCAGCAAGGTGCCGCCGAGTTGTTCCCCCGCGTGGTGCAGGTGACGCAGGTAGGCGCGGCTGAAGTGGCGGCAGGTGTAGTTGTTCATGCCTTCGACCAGCGGACGATGGTCATCGCGGTAGCGGAGGTGCTTCACGCTGACCGGTCCATCGGGCGTGAACGCGCCGCCGTGGCGGCCGATGCGCGTCGGCATGGTGCAGTCGAACATATCCGCGCCGAGCGCGACCATGCGCAGGAGCTGCGGTGGCGTGCCGACGCCCATGACGTAGCGCGGCTTGTGCGCGGGCAGCAACGGGGCGACCAGCCCGACTTGATGCAGCATGTGCTCTTCGGGCTCGCCCACGCTGACGCCGCCGATGGCATGCCCAGGGAAGTCGAGGCCACCGAGTTCTTCGGCGCAGCGGATCCGGAGGTCATCGTAAACCGAGCCCTGGTTGATGCAGAAGAGCAGGCGGCCGGAATCGAAGAACCCGCGCGACTTCGCCAGCGCGAGCATCTCCTTGGCCCAGCGGATGGAGCGGTTGACCGCGATTTCGCAGGCCGCGCGTTCGCACGGGTAGGGCGGACATTCGTCGAGCACCATGGCGATGTCGGACCCCAGCGCGTCTTGGATGTCGAAGCAGTCCTTCACGTCCAGGAACAGCTTGTTGCCGTCGAGGTGCGAGCTGAAGTGGATGCCTTCGTCGGTGATCGTGCGCAGCTTCGCCAGCGAGAAGACCTGGAAACCACCGCTGTCCGTGAGGATCGGTTTATCCCAGTGCATGAACTTATGGAGCCCGCCCGCCGCACGGACGATCTCGCGGCCCGGACGAAGGTTCAGGTGGTAGGTGTTGCTGAGCAGGATCTGCGCACCCGTCTCCTCGACCTGTTGCGGGGACATGCCTTTGACCGTCGCCTGCGTGCCCACGGGCATGAAGACCGGCGTCTTGACCTCGCCATGCGGCGTCTTCAGCACGCCCAAGCGGGCGGCCGTCTGCGTGTCAGTCTTGAGGAGCGTGAACATGGGCTTGGCCCATCAATAGGGGACTCGCTGGCTCGCTGGCAAGGGCGGGCTCCGCCCGTTGGTAGGGTTGGCACGCGGGCTCCGCCCGCCCACCAACTTCCCGGTCCTCCTTTTCACTCTGCATCGGGTAGGGGCGCGACTGCGTCGCGTCCGTTCGCCGCGCAACGTCCGTCCCCCTGCCTTCCCTCTGTACTCCGTAATCTGTACTCCGTAATCTGGTTTCACCTTTGCACCTTCCTGCCATCCCCCATCCCCCATCCCCCATCCCCTCGTGGCCCGCGGCCACGCGCTTATCTCGCATTCCCCTCAAAGCTCAACCGCATCCCGCGTGGCGCATCCGCCCGGATTTTGCCGTCTTCGTAGACGCAGACGCCGTTGACGAAGGTGCGGTCGATCGAGCACGCAAAGGTGTGGCCTTCGAGCGGCGACCAGCCGCATTGGAAGAGGAGATTATCGGCGCGCACGGTGTGCGGCTTGGTGGGGTCGACGACCACGAGGTCGGCGGCATAGCCTTCGCGGATGAAGCCACGCTTCTCCACGCCGAAGAGCACCGCCGGCGCATGACTAGCACGCTCGACGATGGTCTCCAGCGGCAGCACGCCTTGCTTCCAGAGGTCCAAGAGTATGAGGAGCGAGTGTTGCACCAGCGGCAGGCCCGACGGGGCTTTGAAATAGGTCTGGGCCTTCTCCTCGCGCGTATGCGGGGCATGGTCCGTCGCAATAACGTCGATGACGCCCGCGGCCACGGCGGCGCGGACGGCGGCGCGATCCGCGGCGGTCTTCACCGCGGGGTTGCATTTGATCTGATGGCCGAGCCGCGCGTAGTCTTCTTCTGCGAACCAGAGGTGGTGCACGCAGGCTTCGGCGGTGAGGCGCTTACCCTTCAACGGGCCAGCCGAGAAGAGCGAGAGTTCCTTAGCGGTGGTGATGTGTAAGATGTGCAGGCGCGCGTCGTGACGTTTGGCGAGCGCCGCGGCCATCGACGACGAGGCATAGCAGGCGTCGGCATTACGGATGTGCGGGTGTTCGCCAGCGGGGACGTCCTCGCCCCACTTCGCCTTGGCGGCCGCTTCCGCCGCCTTGATCATCGGGGTATCCTCGCAATGCGTGGCAATCAGGGTGGGGGCGTACCGGAAGATGCCTTCGAGCGTGGCTTCCTGGTCGACGAGCATGTCGCCGGTCGATGAGCCCATGAAGACTTTGACGCCGCAGACGCGCTTGGGGTCGACGGCTTTGACGAGTTCGAGGTTGGTATTGGAGCCGCCGAAGAAGAAGGAGTAGTTGGCAATCGAGGTTTCCGCCGCGCGTGCATACTTGGCCTCGAGGGCTTCGAAGTTCGTTGCTGGTGGGTTCGTATTCGGCATCTCCATGAACGAGGTCACCCCACCCGCGACGGCCGCCCGGGCCTCGCTCGCGATGGTGGCCTTATGCGTCAGGCCGGGCTCGCGGAAGTGCACCTGGTCGTCGATGAGCCCCGGCAGCAGGAGCTTGCCCTGCAGGTCGATCTCGCGGTCGATGGGCGTGCCGGCTGGGATCGTCCCGATGCATTCGATGAAGCCATCGCGGAGGAGGACGTCCGCCTTGCGGCGACGGCCTTCATTCACGAGTTCGGCGTTGCGGAGGGCGACGGTAGCCATGCCGACACCTTCACGGTTTCGGCCTAAACCTGCAACGGGAAACCAGCCTTACAGGCTCGGCTGGATGATGTCCTTGATCTTACCTTTCGTCACGCCCTCGGGGCTGACGTTGACGGCAGAGACGCGGAATGTCGTCCCCGTGCGGTGATTGAACTTCAGGGCGAAGTTGGTCACGAGGTGGGACTCTTCGGGGAAGAGCTCCTGCTTGCGGGCCAACATCGTGGTGACGAGTTCGTCGACCTGCTCCTTGTCGGCGCCGGGGAGGGCGACGAGCTTCTTCTTGGCTTCCTCGATCTTGGCTTCGCCTTCGATGGCGGCGTTCCAGATGAGGATGGCGACATTCATGGCACCCTTGGCGGCGGTCCGATTGTTACCGGCCTGCTCAAGAATCGGCTGGGAGAACTTCGCCAGCTTGTCGGCGAACGTCGGCACGTGTGGGCCCGTGGGCTCGGGGGCACGCTTCGGCGCGAACTCACGCTCGATGGCGCGGGGCTTGTTGTTGCCGAAGGCGCCTTTGGTGCGGCGGCGGGTGCGGGAGTTGGACATGGGCCGGAAGTAAGGCCGTTACTCGAAACCCGACCCGCCCTGTCGGCAAGCCCTTTCCCTCGTCGCCCCCCTTGACAGCCCCACGGCCTCCGCCCAGCCTAGCGTCCTTCCCGCTCCCTGCCGTGTCCGATTACAGCGAAGTCATCCGCGCCCACCGTCGTGATCATCTCTCCCGGCCGCTTTCCCTTCCCCGTGGGGTCCATCGCCATTTCGAGAGCACGTTGCTCCCACTGCCGCTCGAGCAGGTCTTCGATTTCTTCTCCAAAGCGGAAAACCTCCAGGCGCTGACCCCCGCCGAGCTCGATTTCCGCATCCTCACCCCGCTGCCCATCGCGATGGGGCAGGGGACGCTCATTGACTACAAGTTGAAGCTCAACGGCATCCCGTTTGGCTGGCGCACACGTATCGCGCACTGGGATCCGCCCTATGGTTTCGTCGACGAACAACTGAAGGGGCCGTATTCCATTTGGCATCACACGCACACCTTTGCCGATGAAGGTGGCAAGACGCGCATGGATGATGAAGTCCTTTACAAGCTCCCGCTCTGGCCGCTCGGTGAAGTCGCCTATCCCTTTGTGAAAGGTAAAGTCGAAGGCATCTTCCGTTACCGCCGCAAACGCCTGAAAGAAATCTTCGGGGTTTGAAGCAGGTAGGGACCGCACCACGTGCGGTCCTAGTTGAATCTATGAAATTAGGGTATCGGGTTGAGGGTTGCGGGTCTCGGTGGTGCTGCGGGCTCCGCCCGCCTACCAACTTCCCGGTCCCCGGTCCCCCGTTTTACTCTGCCTTTAGGTAGGGGAGCGACTGCGTCGCGTCCGTTCGCCAATCAACGTGCGTCCACTCTGCATCGGGTAGGGTTGGCACCGCGTGCCAACCTAGCTGCATCTGGTAGGGACAGTACCACGTGCTGTCCTATTTCGCGGGCTTCGCCCGCGGGTAGGGGCAAGGCTTTGCCTTGCACTCCTAGCCAAGGAGGGCGCGGCGAAGCCACGCCCCTACCTTAGATGCAACTAGGACAGCACGCGGTGCTGTCCCTACCTCAATGCCGCCGCGAAGCGGCGACACCTCCCCCAACCCTCAACCCACACCCCGCAACCCTAGGTGGATTCGCTCGCTTACTTCGCGAGCGTATCCACCGGCTTCTTCCCTGCCCACGCGATGCCGCGGAGGAGGAGGGTCTGGACGTCGGGCCGGCTGAAATTCACATACGTATGTCCGGGGATAAAGACGAAGGCGCGCTGCGCATTAGGCTTCTCATACGTCCACAGCTGCGTCTGCGCTTCAAAGCCATCGCCCTTCTTCTTGGGCGTCGGGGCGGTGGCGAGGGCGTGGACTCCGGGGAGCATCTCGAGGTCGTAGTAGATCTCATCTTTCATCCCGAAGTCGGCGAGGCCCTTGGTGATCGGGTGTTCCTTGTCTACGAAGTTGAGCTGCATCGGGCCTTCGCGCCATTTGGTGACCTTGTTGCGCCAAGTACCGCCAAGTAGGTCGCGGTAGAACTCGGTCGCCGGATCATCGACCTCGGGCTTGCCGGTTTGGCTGGCCACGGCCCCCGCGTGGATGACCACGAAGCCGCCGCCGCGCTTCGCATAGGCGTCGATGAGTTCGCGTTCTGAGGGCTTGAAGTTGCCACCAACCTGGCGGTGGATGATGAGCACGTCGGTCTCGGCGAGCTCGGCCGCCGTCGGGAAGACGTCGCCGCCCTTGGCGAGGGCACCCTTGGCATTCAGTAAGGGCACCCAATCCCGGAGGAAGGAAGGGTGGTCATGATCGCCGGGCCCGTGGGACTTTGGACCCGAGCGGACAAAGACCCGGAGGGGCTTAGAGCCAGGGCCGGTAGCGGGGATTGGATCGGGTCCACCCGTCCGAGGGGGGGTGTCGGCGGCGAAAAGGCTAAAAGCGGCCAGGAGGGGGAGGAGAAGGCGCAGCATCGGTGGGGGAGGGGGACCAAAAACTAACTAGGGGGTGGAACCTGTCGAGCCTGCGCCGTCGAGACTAGGCCCCCCTGGTCACAGGCCGGGCTAATTTTATTCATTCATAAAACCCAGTACCGCGTCCGGTACCCCCAAGGGGCAAATTTTCCGATTAGAATGTGAATAAGCCGGCTGACTACATGCTTAAAATCCGTGAATAACTTATAAAACCCTGCCTTTGAGGGGTAAGGAGCCAGGGCAGCTTCGGGCCACGATCTTACGGTCGCGCTACCCGGAGCTACTTTGGGCGAAAGCAAATTAAGTTACTGATGTTCAATTACTTAAAAAACAATCAGTTTCAATCGAATAAAATCATATATAAGGCAAAAATCGAGCAATTAGTTATTCGCAGCGCGGGATTTCGACTCAGTAAAATGGGGTCAAAATTCCCTGTGCTCGTGCCACGTTAGCCCGGTGCATCGCACGATGGCCTGGAAGTTATTTGGCCCCAGTCTATCAACGGGATAGGCGGAAGTGCGGCCACCGGCTTTGTTCAAAAAAAACCTTCGATGCGCGGATCGTTCGCGGGACCTATTTTTAACCAAATGGCAGGGTAGTCATTTACACCCATTTTTGCTTGAGTAATACCGCCTAGAGGGGCTATTTATTCGTTAAATACTTCCATGCCTGACAAAAAGTTTTCTCTCAAGGACATCCCCTGGGCTCTGCGTCGTTTGAAGCGACCTAAGCTCCGGCTGCGCGCCCTCGAGCCCCGTTACATGTTCGACGGCGGGTTACTCGTGTCCGCCGCGGAGCTTTCGGTGCTCCCCGAGAAGGGGGAGGTCCAAAAGGTTTACGCCGAGAAGTTGGCGGCCGAAAAACAATTCACCGACGCGCAGAAGTCGTTGGACGACGCCGCGAAACTTTTGGAAGCCGCCCAAGCGGCCGCGTTGGCGCCCGGTGCCGCGCCCGAAGTGTCGGAACGTGTTGTGGTGTTTGTGGATACGACGGTCAAGGGCTGGCAGCAACTCGTCGCGCAAGCCGATCCGGCGGCGCTGATTGTGCGTTTGGATCCGACCCAGGACGGCTTGGCCCAAATCACGAAGTCGTTGTCCGAACTGACCAACGTCGCTTCCGTTTCGATCATCAGCCACGGTACCGACGGCCAGCTCGTGCTCGGTGGTCGTACGTATTCCGCGGATACACTGCTCGCGCGTTCCACCGACCTGCAGGTGATTTCCGGTTCGCTCACCGCGGATGCGGATATCCTGCTGTACGGTTGCGATGTCGCCGCGGGCTCGGCCGGGAAGACCTTTGTCGACACGCTGGCCAAGCTCACGTCCGCGGAGGTCGCGGCGTCGACCGACAAGACGGGTGCCGCCGCCCTCGGTGGCGACTGGACGCTCGAATACGCGACGGGCGAAGTCACACACTTCATCTTCGGCAGCAACACGGCGTATGGTTACTTACTCGGTGCGCCGACGCTGACCAATCGCACGGTGAGCGGTGGTCAGACGGGCGTCGTCGACGACTTCCTCCTCGACGATCCCGACACGGTCGGCGTCATTGATTACTTCACGGGTTCTTCGACCGCGACGCTCCAGACGTTCACCATCGACGGCACGACTAAGAACGCCGGAGAATCCCTCTCCCTCGCTGGCAAGGGTGTATTCACGGTTGATGCTGCTGGTCACTTCACGTTCACACCCATCAGCACCTTCGTCGGTACGTTAGACGTGTCTTACGTCGTCGAAGGCGATGCGGGCGCAGGCGTTACCTCCACGGGTAGCCTCAAGGTGAACGTCAACGACGCTCCGACCACCGCGGCGGATGTCGGGTCGGCCCTGGAAGATAACACGATCACGAGTGTCACGAGCGTCTTAGCCAACGATCGGGATCCGAACCCCAACACGACCCTGCGCGTTAAGAGCTTCTCGGTCGGTGCTCAGAGCGTTTCCATCGCCAACTACCTGACCAGCGCCACGGCTTCCGCCTCGATCGACATCGCCCTCAAGGGGACGCTCATCGTCAAGGCCGATGGTACTTACACTTTCACGCCTCTGGCTAACTGGAATGGTACGATCAATGCGACCTACGTCGTCACGGATGAAGTTACCATGGGGGCGGACGCTGCCCTCACCAATAACGGTTCGCTCGCGCTGACCGTTACGGCGGTCAACGATGCGCCTAACACCGTCTCTAATGTCAGG
The DNA here is from genome assembly GCA_903925205.1 of uncultured Opitutia bacterium. GTDB lineage: Bacteria > Verrucomicrobiota > Verrucomicrobiia > Opitutales > UBA953 > UBA953. The sequence goes on from CAIYEN010000026.1 coordinate 7,551, forward strand.
ACCGCGGCCGAAGACGGCTCCGCCTCTGGTAATTTGTTGCTGAATGACCGTGACCCGGAAGGCAACACCATGACGGTGTCGGCCGTCAGGATCGACGGCGGTAGTCTCATCACCATCCCGGCTGGTAATACGATCAAGGCCACCTACCTCTCCTTCGCTAGTGGCACGTATAGCCTCAGCGAGTCGACTTCCGCTAATGATGTCGGCACGTTGACCCTGAAGTCTGATGGTACGTTCTCTTATACCCCCGTCGCGAACTGGAATGGCGCCGTCCCGGTCTTCACTTACACCGTTAAGGACAACGGTTCTCCGAATGCTTCCGCGACGAATACCCTGACCGTCACCATCACGGCGGTCAATGACGCGCCCACGGCGGTCAACGACACGGCTTCCGGCTTGGAAGATGCGACTTCAATCACGGGTAACGTCATCACCAACGACTCCGACATCGAAGTCACCCGCGGTGAGGCAGGTGCTGGCCTGACGGTTTCCACTTACATCGTTTCCGGTGATGTGACCGTTTATACTGCAGGCGCCACGGCGACCATTCTCAATAAGGGCGCGCTGACGCTGAATACGGATGGCAGTTTCTCCTTTGTGCCCCTGGCCAATTGGAACGGCACCGTACCGGTGGTCACCTATACCCTTCGCGATAGCGGTGGCCTCACCTCGACCGCCACCCTGGCCATCTCGGTCACGCCGGTGAATGACCAACCGGTCGCCGTCGCTGATACCTTTACGATTGGTTCCGGTATCACGTTGAACAGCAACGTCCTGTCGAATGACAGCGATGTTGATGCTAGCTCATTGTCGGTCACCAAGTTCTTCGTTCTTGGTGATGAGACCGAGTATACAGCCGGCCAGCTGGCGACTATCACGGGCAAGGGCTCGATCAGGATCAGCTCCAATGGTAATTTCACGTTCACCCCACTGGCCGGTTTCTTGGGTGGCGCAACCAATGAAAACGGACGCATTCCGCAGGTCACCTATACCGTTTCCGACGGCACGGGTCAGGCTAACGGCACGAACACCGGCACGCTGTCCATCTTCGTCAATGAAATCCCAGTCGCACAAAACCAGACAATCACCACGACCGAAGACACCTCTCCGTCCTTCAATGTTCTGACTAACAGCGGTACCGCCGCGTCTGACCCGAATAACGATACGCTCACGGTGCGCAGCTTCACCGTCGCTGGAGATGCGACCACCTATACCTATGGACAGGAAGCCATAGTGACCGGCAAGGGCCGCATTTCCATCGGGGAGGATGGTACGGTCACACTGGCGTTGGATAATAATTACAATGTTAGCCTCGGGGCTTTCCCGGTCGTCACCTATATCGTGACGGACGGTCTCTCGAATTCGGTCGCTAAGACCATTACCATCACGGTGTCGGCGGTGAATGACGCCCCGGCAGCGACAGCCGTCACCACGGCCTTCACCGTTGCCGAAGACACTGATCTCACGGTCACGGGCCTCTCCGTCCGTGACGCCGACTACACAGAGGCCACCGACGGCAAACTCCAGGTCACGCTTTCGGTGACGCAAGGCACCTTAAATATCGGTGGCCCGGAAGCCGCTGCGGTGACCTTTGTAAACTCGACCACCAACGGCGCTAATACCCTCAGTTTCCAGGGCACCAAGGCCCAGTTGGATGCCGCCCTCGGCGCCCTCACCTACCGCGGGGTCTTTAACTACAATGGTTCTGATACCATCCACATGGTGGTCAGTGACTTGGGTAATAATGGCACGGGCGGTGCTTTGACGAATTCCCTCAACGTTGGCATCACCGTTTCGGCGGTCAATGACGCCCCCACGCTGATCCCCGTTTTAGCTGGTGCCGCGGGTGCGATTGCGGAGACGGATTCGCCTAACCTCATTGCCACGGGCAGGGTCTCCCTAGCTGACGTCGACCTCACCTCCACGGTTTCGGTGTCGATCGCCCTCGCTAGCCGCGTTGGGAACGCCAATGGCCTCATAGACTCTGACTTCGAAGCCCTCCTCTCGCTTAGCAGCAGCGGGCTGGCTATCACCGAGAACAGCAAGATCCTCACCTGGACCTTCGACTCGGGCATTAACACCTTCGACTACCTCGCTAAAAACGAGACCCTGGTCCTCACCTATACCCTTAACGTAGACGACACCGAAGGCGGGACCACCTCTCAAGACGTCACGATCACGATCACCGGCACGAACGACAAGCCGTCGATCGCCGTGGGAACCTCGGACAGTGACAGCTCCGCCCTCGATGAGACCGACGCTGGCCTGACCGACTCTGGTACGCTCACCATCACGGATA
>CAIYEN010000027.1 GCA_903925205.1 uncultured Opitutia bacterium
CCCATCCCCCATCCCCCATCCCCCATCCCCTATCCCCTATCCCCTATCCCCCATGCCCCCCTTACCCTCCCTCCTTCGCATGCTTCTCGCGGCCGCTTCCCTCGGCTCCGCTTCTCTTGTCGCCGCGGACACCCCAGCCGCGCCTAAGGCCGCCGAACCCAAGGCCGAGGCCAAGAAGGCCCCGGCCCGCTTCCAAAACGACGGCAATCCCGAGCACCTCAAAAACCCCTTGGCCCTCAAGCCGGACGAAAACATCCCCTACGGCCCGCACCGTATGCAGGTGATGTACTTCTGGCGGGCGAAGTCCGAGCAGCCCACACCGGTGCTCTTCTACATCCACGGCGGCGGCTGGACCAACGGTGACCGCTCCAGCGTCAACGGCCTACTCAAACCCTGCCTCGAAGCCGGCATCTCCGTCGTGTCCGTGGAATACCGTTACATCAAGGATGCCACCGCGGACGGCGTCGTCCCACCCGTGAAGGGTCCGATGCTTGATTGCGCCCGGGCGCTCCAGCTCGTTCGTAGCAAGGCGAAGGAATGGAACCTCGATAAGACGCGCGTCGTCGCCAGCGGCGGCTCCGCGGGGGCCTGCACGAGCCTCTGGCTCGCCTTCCACGCTGACCTCGCTGAACCGAATTCGGCTGACCCTATCGCTCGGGAATCGACTCGCTTGCTCGGGGCCGCGGTCACCGTGCCACAAACGTCGCTCGACCCCAAGCAGATGCGCGAATGGACGCCGAACAGCTCGTACGGCGGACACGCCTTCGGCGTCGCTGGCGACGCGGCCAAGAAGATCTCCACCTTCCAAGCTTTCTACGATGCCCGTGAGCGGCTGATGCCTTGGATCAAGGAATACTCACCCTACGAACTCGTGACCAAGGACGACCCCGCCGTCGGCCTCTATTTCCCGACCGTGCCGAACCTCGGTAAGGACGAGAAGGACGCCACGCACTCCGCCAACTTCGGCGTCAAGCTCAAGGAACATTGCGATGAGATTGGCGTGCCGTGCGAACTGGTCTACCCCGGTGCGCCCGCCGGGAAGCACCCGAAGGAAATCGACTTCATCAAAGCAACGTTGCTGCCCTCCGCCAAATGAAGCCCGTCGCCTGCCTCGCCTCCTGCGTCACGCTCCTTGCGGCCGAACCCGTCAAGCGACCATCCGCAGTGGAGATGAGGGCAGCGGCGCTCAAGCTCGCGGTGGAGGTGACCAGCACCAAGGATGGCACCCCGCAGAAAGTCGTCTATTACCAGCCCGACGCTGCGGCTAAAAATCTCACCGGCCCTACCGTACCACTCCTAGTTTTCCTGCACACGTGGTCGGGCAGCATCGAACAAGGCCCCTTGCTCATCGGCTTGGCCAAGCAACGCGGGTGGGTGTTGGTTGCCCCCGATTTCCGGGGCATCAATCACCAGCCCGAGGCCTGCGCTTCCGACCTAGCCTCGCAAGATATAATCGACGCCGTGGATTACGCCAAGACCCACGCCCGGATCGACCCTGACCGCATCTACCTTGTGGGTGGTTCGGGCGGGGGGCATATGTCACTCGTCATGGCCACCCGTGCCCCCCAACTATGGGCGGCCGTGAGCGCCTGGGTGCCGATTTCCGACCTGACCGCGTGGCACAGCGAGAGCTCCGTACGCAAAAATAATTACGCCCAGATGATTGAGCAATGCTGTGGCGGTAAACCCGGGCCCGCGACGGCGGCGGAATACCGTCACCGGTCCCCCCTCTTCCACCTCGCGGCGGCCAAGGGCGTGCCGCTCGATATCAACACGGGCATCCATGACGGACACACTGGCTCCGTGCCGGTCAGCCAATCACTCCTGGCTTTCAACGCCTTGGCCACGGCTGACAAACAGGTCTCGACCGAAGACATCGCCTTCATGGTTCGCGAACAAAAGATTCCCGCCACGCTCTCCCTGGAAACACAGAACGACCCCGAGCGCCAGAAAGCCGTACTCTTTCGGCGTAGTTCCGGCAACGCCCGCGTGACCGTCTTCGAAGGTGGACACGATTCCGAACCCTCCGCAGCACTCGCTTGGCTGGCCCGCCAGCGCAAAGGCCAGCCCGTCAACTTCAGCCTAGGTTCCGACTCCTCGCCGCAAGCCCCCTCGATTGAACTCAGCAAATAACTTAATCCCGGAAACTACCGTGCCACTCTTTCCTGATTCTCGCCTCTTCCTCGCCCTCCTCCTTAGCCTCAGTGCCCTCTCTGCCGCCGATCCGTCGTTGACGCTGAAAAGCCCGAGCGCCCAGTCAGTGCTGCAGCGGCAGTCCGTGAGCGCTGGACGGGTCGAGGTGATTGGCGAGGTGCATGGCATGGACCCCGCCTACGTTTCGCCCGTCGTGGAAATCCGCGTCGATGGCCGCGACTGGCGCCGCCTGACCCTCTCCGCGGTGGAACGCACCCGCGTCGATACGATCTTCACTGGGGCCCTCGATCTCCCCCCAGGCATGCACACACTCGAGGTCCGGGCGCTGCGCGACAGCCAGCCGGTGGCCAGCGCACCGAGCGTTAAGTTCGGCATCGGCGAGGTCTTCGTCGTGACCGGCCAGTCCAACTCCGCCAACCATGGTGCGGTAAAAACGAAGGCCGAATCCGACCAAGTATTCACGCTGACGCCCAAAGGCACCTGGCAACCCTGTGCCGACCCGCAGCCCGGGGCGTCAGGCGGAGGCGGCAGCCTCTTACCCGCGCTCGGCGATGAACTCCAGAAGCGCCTCGGCGTTCCCATCGGCTTCATCCCGTGCGGCATCGGCGCCACCAGTGTCCGCGAATGGCTCCCCAACGGGGTACCCTTCCCCAACCCGCCGACCATCATGAGCCGCGTCAAGAAAACCACCGACGGCCAGTGGGAAGCTGACGGCAAGGCCTACGCCATGCTCGTGGCCCG
>CAIYEN010000028.1 GCA_903925205.1 uncultured Opitutia bacterium
CACCCGAAAGCGTGAGCGCCAAAAGTCGTGCGACGTCGATTGCAAAAATTCCTCTTGCGCAGTTGCGACAAATGCCTACACCTTAACCCAGAGTTAACCGCAACGTGACGAACCGAACCGAAACCCCCAGCGAAAGCCTGATCACCGTGTCGCTTCCCCCGAAGCTCCACTCTGATGCGGTCGCCTTTCAGCATCGGTCCGGTCTCGCGACTCTCAGTGAAGTCATCCGTCATGCGCTCGACTGCTATGACGATGCTCGTCCGGCCCTCGAGTCTACTCGATCCCGCCAAGTTTCTTTCCGCGTACCGTCGGAGCTCCGCACTCGTATCACCCGTCAGGCGCGCAACGCCAGGGTAAGTGTAGGGCGAATCGTCAGGGTGGCGCTTCAGGCGCTGCCCTCTAACCCAACAACGATCCAAAATAAGGAAAAAACTATGGCAAAGAAAAAGGCTGCTGCTAAGAAGAGCGCCAAGAAGGCCACCAAAGCTAAGAAGAAGTAATTCTTCCTAGTCTTTTCCGTCCTTCGGGGCGGATGGCGCCGGCACTCCCGGTTATAACAAGGACCCTCGAAAGAGGGTCCTTTTCTGTTTATAGGGGTCGCGGGCGGTGTTGGCTTGAAAACGCTCCTCCGCGGGCTTTGTTTCCCCCTTCGATCCCTTCCCAATGAGCACCCCTCCTGCCAACGCCGGCCGCATCACCATCGCCCACGGCAAACTGACGGTCCCCGACCGCCCCATCATTCCCTTCATTGAAGGTGATGGTACGGGCCCCGATATCTGGCGCGCTTCGGTCCGCGTGCTGGATGCCGCCGTGGCGAAGGCCTACGCGGGCAAGCGTCAGATTCAGTGGCTCGAAGTCCTCGCGGGTGAGAAGGCTTACAACCAGACGCAGAACTGGCTCCCCGAGGAGACCCTCACCGCGTTCCGCGATTACCTCGTCGGGATTAAGGGCCCGCTCACGACCCCGACCGGTGGTGGCATCCGTTCCTTGAACGTCGCCCTCCGTCAGCAGCTCGACCTCTATGTCTGCCTTCGTCCCGTGCAGTGGTTCACGGGCGTACCTTCGCCCGTCAAGAATCCGGGCAAGGTCAATATGGTCATCTTCCGTGAGAACACCGAGGACATCTACGCAGGGATCGACTTCGAAGCGGGTTCCGAAATCGCCCTCAAGACCCTGGAGTTCATTAAGACTAATTTCCCCAAGGAATTTAAGAAGATCCGCTTCGGTGCCGAGCAGCCGGCGACCGTGGGCCTTGGCATCAAGCCGGTGTCCCGCCCTGGTTCCGAGCGCCTCATCCGCTCGGCCATCCAGTACGCCATCGAGAATAACCGCAAGTCGCTCACCTTGGTCCACAAGGGCAATATTATGAAGTACACCGAAGGGGCCTTCATGAAGTGGGGCTACGACCTCGCCAAGAGCGAGTTCGGTGCGGTCGAAATCGACGGCGGCCCGTGGTGCAAGATTCCGGAAGGGAAGCCTGGGGCCGGCCTAATCATCAAGGACGCCATCGCCGACATCACCCTTCAGCAGGTGCTCACGCGCCCGACCGACTTCGACGTCATCGCGACCCTTAACCTGAACGGTGACTACCTCTCGGACGCCTTGGCGGCTCAGGTCGGCGGCATCGGTATCGCCCCTGGCGGTAATATCAATTACCTTACCGGTCACGCGATCTTCGAGGCGACCCACGGCACGGCGCCGAAGTATGCCAATAAGGACGTCGTCAATCCGGGCTCGGTGGTCCTCTCGGGTGAAATGATGCTGCGCTATCTGGGTTGGACCGAAGCGGCGGACCTGGTGCTCAAGGGTCTGAACGGTGCGATCGGTGGTGGTCGCGTGACCTATGACTTCGCTCGTCAGATGCAGGGTGCGACCGAAATTAAGTGCTCCGAGTTCGGTGACGCGATCATCGCGTCGATGTAAGCGTCGGCGGTTCTATAACTTAAGTTAAACCAGCGATGGCAGGCTCCGAAAGGGGCTTGCCATCGCTTATTTTGGGGGTACAAAAAGCCCTCCTGACTAAACTATGAAGAACACCCTCACCGCCCTCGCCCTCGCTGTTTTCACCGCGGGTATCGCTCACGCCCAAACCGCCCCGACCCCCGTTGTCGTCCCTACCTCTGACATCTCCGTCAGCGGCCGCTTCTCTTGGGAAGCTAAGAACGTCTTCCGCGGCAAGGAGCGCTCCAGCACCGATGGCCTGATCCAGTCCACCGTCACCGTTGATTCCGCTATCCCGGGCTTCGCCGGCGTCTCTGCTTACGTCAGCTACTTCAATGCCGACAACTTCGAGCGCACGCTCAACATCGGCGGCCGCACCGACCTCAATGGCGTCGGTTCGATCGACTTCGGCGTGTCCCGCACCAACAGCGTCGGCACCGCCACGGCGACCCTCGCTGGCCAAGGCTTCACCCGCATCGCCAACAGCCGTGAGTTCTACGTCGGCGTCGTCCAGAAGCCTGGCTCCTTCGTTAAGGCCTCGGCCTTCGTCTACTACAACTCCGACCTGAAGCAGACCAACTTCGTGGTGGCTGGCTCCAAGGACTTCGAAGGTAAGAACCTCGGCGTTCCGGGCTTCGACCTCGAGACCAAGGCTTACCTCGGTCTCGCTGACGCCAAGGCGACCACCCACGATGTCGCCAACTCCTACCTCTACCTCGGCGCTTCCGCTGACGTCACCCGTGCCATCGGCACCGGTGCTAAGGTCGGTCTCGGCGTGAACTGGGCCTACAACACCGACGGCCTGGCTCAGACCTCTGGTTCGAGCCTCTGGCTCAAGGCTTACGCCAACTTCAAGTTCTAAGCCCTCCGCTTAGGCTTTCCCCCGAAAGGCGCGACTTAGGTCGCGCCTTTCTTGTTTTTAGCCCTAGACCACCCCTAGGGGCCACTTTCCCCTCAAATCCCATATTCAAGTGTTGACGGAGGGGGGTGACTTCTCATTTTCCGACTTTCCCTCTTTATGAAGACCACGCTAGCCAAGAACGTGCAGCTCAAGGACAAGACCTGGTACGTC
>CAIYEN010000029.1 GCA_903925205.1 uncultured Opitutia bacterium
CCGTCTCCTCGCTGAGGCGTGTGCCGAGGCCACCGGCCAAGATGACAGCTTTGGGCATGGGAGCAGAGGCAGGCACGTCCTGTAGTTAGGCCCGAGCCACCCCTGTTTCAAGCGCAGAAACCAACGGCAAAGGCCATGGTGTAGTGCGAAAAGCGATTGAGGACTGCACGCACCCGAGACCACGAACCCATCGGCTAGAGGCAGCCCGCTGCTAAGAAATTAGCCTAGAATTCAATATCATTTGCACGAATTGGCGCAGCGCCAAGCCCTCCTCTTCGCATTATGCCGTCTAGTTCTCCGAACAGCGTGGCCCTCCCGACCTACAACTGGATGTTATTACTCGGCGGCCACCGACACACGATACAAACTTGGCAGATGAAGTCATCGTGGAGGACCGCCGCTCGACGGATGGATTGCTGGAGCTCATCCGCGCGCAACTACACCACCCGCAGCTCCGAATCGTTGAACGCGAGTGCGGCCACCGACGGTGACTGGGCCGACATCAGCACGCCCGTGAAATAATCATAGGGCTACCCGGCGGCAGTCAGCTGCGCTTGAGGGATTTCTCCTAGCGTCCCGCGTCCACCTGGGATGCTAATTCGCATTTCTGAATAAGAGTATTTCTAGGAAACCGCGGTTCAACCTGAACCGCTAGCAAGTCCAGAAACACCCTATAAGAAACGCATTGCATGCGTTCGTCCCGCGGGTTTCTTCCACCTCCGCAGATATGTCGTCCAGCCCATCCATCAGCGTGGTCCTGCCAACCTATAACTGCCGGCACTTACTCGGGGCGCATCTCCATTCAATGCAGGCTTGGCTCGACTTGGCACACGAGGTCATCGTGGTGGACAGTCGCTCGACGGATGGAACGCTTGAACTCATCCGCCAAGAACTGCACCACCCAGGTCTCCGTATCATTGAACGCGACCGCGGGCTTTACGCCTCCTGGAACGAAGGCATCGCGGCCACGACCGGAGACTGGGTCTACATCAGCACCGCCGGTGACCTGATCACCCGTGAACAGCTTCAGCACCTCCGGGAAGTGGGCGAAGCCCTCACGGCGGACGTGGTCGTTAGCCCGCCAGCGTTCACCCATGAGGACGGACGGCCGCATCGCGACCTCGGCTGGCCACCCGCGAAATTACTGACCGCCTTCGGCCAAGGCCGCCCCTTCGTGATGCAACCAGAGGCCACGCAATTACTGGCCTTCCAAAACTGCCCGAATGCTATCCTCGGAAGTTCTGCCGCTAACCTCTACCGTGGGACTCATCTGCGAGCCCGCCCCTTCCCCACCGAATACGGGGTGGTCGGTGACACCGCTTGGATCATACGCTACGGGCACGAGACCCGCCTAGCACTGACTCCGCAAGCCGGCTCGACCTTCTGCATTCATGAGAAAGAGTCCCAGCTCACCCCCGAGCAGTGCGTCGAACTGCACCGACGATTGATCGACCATGAATCGGCTCGGCTCCGCGAAGCCACGCAGCTCAGTCCGCGGCTGACAAACCTTCTAGGCGAGCAGGACCAACCGGTGCACACGAAAAGGCTGTGGGCGGAGAAGCGCCGACTTTGGCACACACCAGACAGTCGCGTCGTCAATAAGCTCCGCTGGCTGGCGGTCACTTCACGCTACCTCTGGAACCGTCTTCGGGATAAGCGCCAGGCTCGACGGACCATGCAGGCGCTGCAAACGAACCGCGCTTTATTTACGCACCTATCTCACTAAGCCCGGCCAACAGGATTCAGCCTTCCCCTCCCGTGCTGGTTTCCGCTAGGGTGCGGTCATGAGCGCAAAGCCCCTTGGTTTCGGCATCTGGGGAACCGGCATGATCGCCGAGTTCCACGCGAAGGCGCTCGCCGAGATTCCGGGCGTGAAAGTAGTCGCCGCCTACAACCGCACGGCCGCCAAGGCGGAAGCGTTCGCCCGCCAATACGGGGCGACCGCATGCGCGACCCCCGAGGCCTTACTGGCGCATCCCGAGGTCGATGTGGTTTGCTTGTGCACGCCCAGCGGTGACCACCTCGCCCCCGCCTTAGCCTGCGCCCGGGCCGGTAAACATGTGGTCGTCGAGAAGCCGCTCGAGGTCACCCTAGCCCGTTGCGATGCCCTGACGGCGGCCTGCGCCCAAGCGGGCGTCGTGCTCGCCGGCATCCTCCCCCGCCGCTTTGGCGCGGGCGCACAGGCCTTGAAGACCGCCCTCGCTGCTGGTCGCTTCGGCCAAATTAGCCTCGCGGGGGCGCTCATCCCTTGGTGGCGCACGCAGGCCTACTACGACTCGGCTGCTTGGCGCGGCACGTTCGCGCTCGATGGCGGCGGCGCGCTGATGAACCAAGGCATCCATACTATCGACTTGTTGCTCTGGTTCCTCGGTCCGGTGAAGCGCGTCTCGGCGACCGCGGGACTCGTCGCCCATGAGGGCATTGAAGTCGAAGACATTGCCGCGGGCTGGATCGAGTTCGCCAACGGTGCCCGCGCGACCCTCGCCGGCTCGACGGCTTGCTGGTCGGGCACCGGCTTCCCCGCCGAGATCCGCATCCATGGCACGACCGGTTCGGCCGTGCTGCGCGACGACAAGCTCACGGCCTTTGAATTTGCGGTACCGCACGCCGGCGACGCCCAACACCTCGCCCCCGCCACGGAAGGCGCCGGGGCTGGGGCGAACGACCCGAAGGCGATTGGCCATGCCTGGCATCGCCTGAACTTGGAAGACGCCATCACCGCGATTCGGGCAAACGGCCGTCCCTCCGTGGACGGCACCGAAGGCCGCCAGGCGGTCGAGCTGATTCTCGCGCTCTACGCGTCCGCCCAAAGCGGCGGCGTCCCCATCGACCTCCCGCTTAAAGGAGATCCGGTGCTCCGCCCGCTAAGCAAGAAAAAGTCGGTCTAGTCGCCCGCCGCACGGTAAACTTCGCCCAACTTGGTGAGTTCACCGTCCTTCAATAAGGCCGCCTTCCCGGTGCCCGTATTGAAATAAGCATAGCGCTCAACGAAACGTTGCCGCTCCAAGGCCCGCAACGCGCCCTTCAGGAATTGCACGTGGCCGGCTTCGTCCGCGCCAGTGTACATGGCGTTGAACTCGGTGACCCAAACGGGGCGGCGGTAGCTGGCATTGAGTTCCTTCAACCAATCTTCAAAAGCACCCGCATCGGCGCTGCGATACCAATGGGCGGTGACGAAATCGACCTTCAGTTTCTTGCGCTGGGCTTGCTCCATGAACTCACGCATCCACGCGCCGCCCCCGCCATCCGAGGAGACGCAGGGCGAGCCCAGCCGGAGCTTCTTCTCTTCGGCGAACCGCACCAACAGGGGCCAAGCCTCGATAGCCTGTGCCACCGTGAGGTTGCCCTGCGTAGCCCGCTCGGGCTCGTTAAAACCCAAGAGGCACTTCGCGGCAGGGTCGTTGACTTGGCTGAGTTCCGACGAACCCACGGGCTGCCGATTGCCCTTCACCATCGGGACAAATTCATAGCCCTCGGTGCCTTTACCGGAGCCACCCCACGCGTACCACCACGTGCAACCAAACTGCTTGGCCGATTCCGGCCGGTTACCGGCCCAGCCTTTTTTGGGCGACCGACGTGCCGGCTTATCCTGCGCCCAACCCGCCAGCGGCGCCAAGGCCGCGGTCGCCCACAAGAGGCGGAGGGTGTCTCGACGGCTAAGCGACATGGGAAAAAAGTAGCAGGCGGTAAAATGATGCAAAGCGTCAAATCGCCCTTTGCAGGGTGCGACCCGCGGCCTTTAATCGAAGCCATGCCCCTGCTCGGCCGAATCGTCTGCCTGCTCGCTTGCTGCCACTTGGTGGCGGCGGAGGCGCTGTTCGAACGCGGTCACTGGAACGTTCCCGTGGTCATGCCAGCTAATCCCGAACCCGATGAATGGTATGCCGCACATTCCCTCGTGGATTGGTGCGAACGGGTGACTGGAAAAAAGCCGGCGTTAATCGAAGAGTCCGCCAACGCCGGTGGCTCCCCAGCGGGCCTTTACGTAGGGAAGACCCAAGCCGCCCAAAAGGCCGGCGTTCTTGCGCC
>CAIYEN010000030.1 GCA_903925205.1 uncultured Opitutia bacterium
ACCAGCAGCTTGTCCACGCGGAACTTGCGGCAGGTCGCCGCCACCTTCTCGACCAGCTTGGACAGTTCGAGGTGTTCCTGCCACGCGCCCATCAGGAAGACCTTGGGGACGCTCTCGGGGTTGGCGTCGAGCATGTCGCGGATGCGGACGCCCTCGTCGAACTTGGCGGCCTCGTCCTCGACGCTCTTGAAACGGCCCCTTGGGCTGACGAAGTTGTCCGACCGGGCGGACGTGGCGATGTCGCCCGAGAAGACGCCCCAGACCGTCATGGCGCTTGGGTCGTTCTCGGTCTTGGACGTGTAGGCCGTGTCGATGGACGCGATGATGTAATCGAAGGCCGGGTAGCCCTCCTCCATCCACGTCTCCCACCACTGTCCCTTGATGACGCCGCCGCCGCGTGGCGTTGGCTCCTGCTGGAACTGGCCTGCGGTCGCGTAGGGGCCCATGACCTTGCTGTCGCGGTCCACGACCTCCTGCGGGAAGCGGGCGGGGAAGAGCAGCTCGGCCTCGGCCTCGCGGGGGTCCACGATGCCCAGCTTGGTCGGGTAGATGCGGGTCTTGTCCAGTAGCATCGGCAGCATGACGTGATCGTAGCCGAGGCGCTTGTCGAGGATGACGCCGGACACGTCGGCCTCGTGCAGGCGCTGCATGATGACGATGATGGCCGAACTGTCGGGGTTGTTGAGGCGCGTCGGGACGGCCTCAAGGAACCACTGGACCGTGCTCTCGCGCTGGGCGTCGGAGTTGGCGCCATCGACGCTGTGGGGGTCGTCGATGATGACCCTGTCGCCACGGGCTCCGGTGATCGACCCGGCGGCTGCGGCCTGCCTGAAGCCTGTCGCGGTGTTCTCGAACTTGGTCTTCTGGTTCTGGTCGCCGGTGAGCGTGACCCGGTCGCCCCACCGCTTCTGATACCACTCGGACGTGATCAGGCGCCGCATCCGCAGGCCGTCACGGATGGCGAGGTCGAGGCTGTGCGAGGCGCAGACGTAACGCAGGTGTGGCATATTGCGCGGGCCCCACTCCCACGCAGGAAAAAATACCCCGCAGAGCAGGCTCTTCATTAGGCCGGGCGGGACATTAATTAATAGGCGGTTGTACAACTCGCCGTTGTCGAGTTCGACGCCGTCCGTGATAGCTTCGAGATGTGCGCATATAAAGTCAATGTGCCAGCCGTGGACGTACTTCTGGCCGGGCTCAATGATGTGCCACGCCTGTTTCACAAACGACGCGAGGCTCTCCTCGGCATCGACGAGGTCAAGCTCGTAGAGCGTCTGGTCGATGTCGATCTTCTGATCGCCATATGTAATGTAGCGGGGCATCAGCAGCTCAGGCCTTCCCGGTCGCAGAGGTACGAATGGCCGTCCTCGCCGATGACCTCGAACAGGGTCATGACCTCCATGTGATCTTCCTGCGAAGAATAGATGAGGGTGCCGTCCGGCGCCTCGTAGCAGTAGCCCTCGTCGTGGCTGTCCATCTCGGGGCGGCGCAGCCAGCCGTAGGTCCAGTGGGGTCCGCAGGATTGGTAGGGCTTCATATCTTCCTCCCCATCGTGACGTTCGCCTGCGCTCTAATATCTTGATTGCGCCAAGACCAGCACTCGCCGGTGTCCTGAAAGACGACCCAGACGAGATCGTGCTCTGCGCCGTAGTCAATGAGGACGTGGGCGAGGCCCGCCCCCTTGGGCGTCGTGACCGGCAGCGGCGGGTCGAGCCGGAGCATCACCGCTCTCCCGGGTCGTGCTCAATTGTCTTCCCGGCGCTCAACAGCGCCATGCGCAGGGCGTCACGACTGTCAGCGTCGAGCTGACGAACGTCAACGGCGCTGTTGGTGACGATGGTGATCGACGGGCCTTCTTCGCGCTTCTCGCTGTAATCGTCCCTGAACCGGGCCGACACCGACTTGGTCCAAACGGCGGCGTTGAACTTGTCCGCGACCATCCCGGCCTTGCCAGCCTTCTCCCACCAAGCCTGTTCGTGGATCTTCGCGCGCGTTATAGCTGTGCGAAAATCTTCGTGCTCGTCTGTCCACCTGATTAACGTAGCCCGATCAACATCGAGGTCTGAAGCGATCTCCGCAGGCGAGCAGCCCTTGCGACCAAGCTCGATGACCTTCTCGCAATACTCTGGGCGGTACAGCGACGGGCGCCCGACTGGACGCTTTTCTTTAATCGCCTTCTTGATAGCCATGTTCAAGCCCCTCACATTCCCATCAAAGATAATCCCTCTCAGGCTAAAGGACAATGACCCCCAGAATTGCGGGCAAAACGTCCCACTGAAATTATTTTGGAAAAAAGTTATCCACAGGGGCCAAACACTGTAGACAGGCGAAATATCTTCGTTTACAAGATTAATCACGGTCACAGACCGAATCACTTACCGATGGAGATTGACATGACGAACACCCTCCCCACCCTGAACGACCCCGTCTCCTACGCCTTCAACGGCGACTATCGTCCCTGCGGCGTCGTGGCCAAGATCAGCAAGGACCACAAGATCATCACCACCAGCGAAGGCCAGAAGTTCTACCGTCAGGGGCAAAACACGCGCTGGCTGATGCACAAGACTTGGTCCTTGGTGAAGGGTCACATCGACCGCACCAACCCACACTTCTGATCAACGCGGGTCGGCAATTCAATTGCCGACCTTTGCCGACCCAACTCAATGGAGATTGATATGCAACGCCAAGTTCACACCAAGCAGACCGGCATCCTCGGCATCATGCGCACCGCCGCCTTCTCGACGGGCTTTAAGGAGGCCCGCGCGGGCAAGCCGATCCGCTACGAGGCCTACGACCATGACGCCAATGGCCAGTGGAACTACGAGCGCGGGCGCATGCTGGGCCTGATCTTCACTGGCCCCCTGAAGGTGGGCAGGGCGATCAACCGGGGCGCAGCCATGCAATTCTCAATTGCGATTGGCCAGAAAATAATTCTGTAAATCTTATCCACAGGGGCCAAACGCTATAGACAAGCGAAATAACTTCGCCTAATCTGTTTCTACGGTCACTGACCGAATCACTTAACCAGATGGAGATCGACATGACTTTCAACTTCTTCGCCCTGACAGAATACGCCCCCTGCCTGACCTTCACCGCCACCGGCGAGGGCCTCTGGGACGCCATGTGCGAGGCGATTGCCGACCACGTCCTCGGGGTCGATCCTTGGTCC
>CAIYEN010000031.1 GCA_903925205.1 uncultured Opitutia bacterium
ACCAAAGGCTTGACAGCCGCTAAGCAGATTGGTCTGCTTCCCTTCCGAAAGCGCGCGTAGCTCAATGGGAGAGTACCACCGTGCCAAGGTGGCTGTTGCTGGGTCAAGTCCAGTCGCGCGCTCCACTTTAACCCACCTTAACCGGTGGGTTTCTTGTTTTAGGCTGCGACCGGTAGGGTCACCGTGACTTTGAGGCCTTTGGGTCGGACGTTATCCGCCGTCACTGAGCCACCATGCAGTTCGGCGACCTGGCGAACGATGCTGAGGCCCAGGCCACTGCCACCCGCGCGGCGGGATTTATCCGTGCGGTAGAAGCGGTCGAAGAGGCGCGGGAGATCCACCGCGGCTACGCCCGCCCCGTCGTCTTGGATTTCCAATGCGACGCCCCCGGGGACATGGGAGGTCCGAATTAAGATGTGCGTCGCGCCCGCGGCGTGAGCGAGGGCGTTCTCGATCAGGTTTTGCACCAGCCGGCGGGCCTGCACGGGATCGGCCGCGGCGCTCTCTTCGGCGCGGAGGTCCAGTTCCACGGTGACCTTCGCGGCCCGGCACCGCGGGCCGAGCTCTTCGGCGACTTCGCGGCACGCGCGATGCAGCGCGCCGGGCTCGCGGCGCATGAGATCATGCGAGCTCTCGAGGCTAGCCAGCGCAAGCAAGCCTTCGACGAGGCCCTGGAGGCGACCGACCGAGGAAACAATTTTCTGGATAAAGCGCGCGCGGTCTTCCGGCGTCATGGTCGCCTGATCATCGGCGAGCGTTTCCGCATAGCCGCGGAGAATCGTCACGGGGGTGCGGAGGTCATGCGAGACGTTCGTGACGAAATCGCGCTCCATGGCTTGGAGGCGTTTGAGTGCGGTCACTTCCGCTAAGACAAAGATGACGGCACCATCGCCGAAGGCTTCCGGGTCGGTGCGGGCTCCGGCCGCTTGGATCCACGCATCGGCGAGGGGCGCGCGGTGGAGTAAAATTGTATTCCCTGCCCTCCCCTCGCGGCGCACTTGCCGGATTAATTCGATGAAGTCCGCGCTCTTCACCAAGGGCACGATTGGTCCGCCGAGTTCTGCGTCGGATAAACCAAACAACGCGCGCGCGGCGGGATTGGCTAGGCGCAGGCGATCTTGCACGTCCACGACGAGCACGGCGTCCGTTAATGGGGCCAGCAGCGCTTCGACCCGCTTGGCCGCGGCGGAACGAATCTCCCCTTCGGTTAAGGTGCGGCCTTCGATCGCGGTGAAGAGTTCATCCAAGGCGAGCCAGCGAATCAGCCAGCCGCGGGGCCGCACCCCGGAGCCGCCGCCCAACAACGCGCGGCGACACCACCGCAGGCAGTGGCCCAGTTCGGCGACGCACCAGCCCACGAGACCGAGCCCGATGGCGAGGATTATCCAAGGAAGCCAAATCATCGGATGGAGAGCGTACGCGCAGACATCCGCGCGGGCGAGCGCAAAGCCATTAACCGGTGACGCGGTAGCCGACCCCGCGAACGGTTTCGATGACGTCCCCGGCTGGACCGAGTTTTTCGCGGAGGCGCCGCACGTGCGTATCCACGGTGCGCGTTTCTAAGTCGGGCGAATAATTCCACACATCCGAAAGGAGCTCTTCCCGGGACTGCACCCGGCCTTTGCGTTCCAGGAGCAGGCGTAACAATTTGAACTCGGTCGCCGTGAGTTCGAGCGGCTTGCCCGCGGCGGTGACCTCGTGGCGTTCGATGTCGAGCACCAGTGCGCCCGCCGCGAGCCGCGTCGAGGGTTTAGCGGCGGCTGATTTGGCGCGGCGGAGCAAGGCCTGTGCGCGTAACATGAGTTCGCGCACATCGAAGGGTTTGGTCACGTAGTCATCGGCGCCAGACTCCAACCCGCGCACTTTGTCGGCCGTCTCCCCTTTCGCGGTCAGGAAAATCACCGGCGTGTCTTGCAGTAAGGCGTCGGCCCGGACCATGCGGAGCAGCTGCACACCGGTGAGTTCGGGCATCATGACATCCAAGATGATGAGGTCCGGCCGGAAGTCGCGGGCTAGACCAATCGCCCGAAGCGGATCATTCAGGCTACGTACGGCGTACCCCGCCTGACGGAATTTATAATCCAAGAGCTCGGTGACATCCGTCTCATCGTCGACAACGAGGATGCGCTTAAGGTGTTCAGCGTCTTGTGTGGCCATGGATTAACTCAATGCCGCTTAGGGAAGGAGCGCCAGATTTAGGTGTCAATTAAGGCGGACAGGTTACAAGGGGTTTATGAAGTTGTAAGCACTTAAAAATCATAGACTTACAACTCTTCGTCATCGGATTGTTTCACACCTAAGCCGCAAGTGTTACAGAGCGGTTGTTCCACGTGGAACAACCCTGCCCTGCCCTCCTCTTAGGAGCTCTTTTGTGCCCGGAACAAAACCATCAGTAAAGAGATGTCAGCCGGGTTCACGCCGCTGATGCGGCTCGCTTGGCCGAGCGTCTGTGGCTGAATGGCGTGTAACTTCTGGCGGGCTTCGTTGCGCAGCCCATAGGCCTTAAGGAAGTCAAAGCCTGCCGGCACCTTAAAGGATTCCAGGTCATGGAGTTTGCGGGCTGATCGGCGCTCGCGGTCTAAGTAACCACGGTATTTGACGCGATACATGACCTCAGCCTGGACTTCGGGGGTTTCAGCCAGGAAACTAGGCGGTAGGTCTGTCGGGATGTCTCCCACATGCCTTCTTAGCACATCGCCAGCTAGACCGCCGCTAATGGCGATCTTTTCAAGGTATTCAGTCCAATGAGCCACTTGCGCGGCCTTGGTCTCAATGCGGGCTAAGCGAGCCGCCGGAACTAAGCCGTAATCCGCGATTTTAGACTTAAGGCGGAGTTCGGCGCTGCCATGGTTAAATAAAAGCCGGTATTCGGCCCGACTGGTGAACATGCGGTAAGGCTCTTGGGTGCCTTTGGACACCAAATCGTCGATGAGGACCCCGATATAGGCCTCGTCGCGCCCAATGACCATGGGAGTCAGGCCTTGGACCCGGCAGGCCGCGTTAACCCCGGCGACCAAGCCTTGGGCCGCGGCTTCTTCATAGCCCGAGGTCCCATTGATCTGGCCAGCGAAGAAGAGGCCTTCGACTTTTTTGGATTCCAGGGTCGGGTAGAGCTGGGTGGGTGGGGCGAAGTCGTATTCCACGGCGTAGGCCGGCCGGAGCATGACCGCCTTCTCCAGTCCAGGGATGGAATGGAGCATCTCGAGCTGAATATCAAAGGGCAGGGAGGTGGAGAGCCCATTAATATACCATTCATCGGTATTTCGGCCTTCCGGCTCCAAGAATAGCTTGTGGGACTCCTTTTCGGAGAACTTCACAAACTTATCTTCAATGGAGGGGCAGTAGCGCGGGCCAACGCCCTTAATTTCCCCGCCGTAAAGCGGAGAGCGGTGAAGGTTGTCGTGGA
Source organism: uncultured Opitutia bacterium (assembly GCA_903925205.1). Taxonomy (GTDB): domain Bacteria; phylum Verrucomicrobiota; class Verrucomicrobiia; order Opitutales; family UBA953; genus UBA953. The sequence continues at coordinate 3,407 of CAIYEN010000031.1, forward strand.
CGATCTTGCCGGTCACTCCCGAAGCTTCGGTCATCCAGCAAGAGACTTGGTCGCTGCCCGGAGCCCATCCGGGGAGGCGCTCGCCGCGTTGTTCCACGTGGAACATGTCGGATTCTTGCCGGGTATCATGGAAGGCAAAAAGGGTAGGGGAGAGGTCCCCGGCTTGCTCCTCGCATTGGGTGAAATCAATCGATGAGCCGAGGATCCGCGGCGGGGTCCCAGTCTTGAGGCGCTGCAGTTCAATCCCAGCGTCTAAGAAACTGCTGGACAATGACTTAGCACTAAAATCTCCCAGCCGACCACCCTCGGTTTTGTTGTTCCCAATGTGCATTAGGCCGCGCAGGAAAGTGCCGGTCGTGACGACGACGGTTTTACCGTAGAAGGCTAGGTCGAGGTTGGTGTTTACCCCGACCACGGCCCCACGCTCAAAGATCAGGCCAGTGACCATGGCTTGGAAGATGGTCAACCCCGGTTGCAGCTCACAGAGGTGCTTCATCCGGAATTGGTAGGCCTTCTTATCGCATTGGGCGCGGGGGGCCTGAACGGCTGGGCCCTTGGAAGAGTTCAGGAGCCGGAACTGAATGCCCGTGGTATCGGCGGTCAGGCCCATCTCGCCGCCGAGGGCATCAATCTCCCGAACGATATGCCCCTTGGCCTGCCCCCCGATGGCGGGGTTACAGCTCATTTGCGCAATGGTATCAATATTCCCGCTGAGCAGTAAGACCTCAACCCCCATGCGGGCGGCCGCGAGGGCAGCCTCGACGCCGGCATGGCCAGCCCCACAGACAATGACGTCGTAAGGCCGTGCGGGGCCGAGGCGGATTTCTTTAGGTGGTCGCATAGGAGGCTTCCCTCCTAGCGGAGGGAATCACTTCCCTATGCAGAAGGAAGCAAAGAGCTTGTCCAGCATACGCTCATTGTCGATGCGTCCGACAATCTCCCCCAGGGCGTCTAAGGCCTCCCGGCAGCGGGCGGCGGCTAGTTCGGTCTGGGCCGGGGGCGCCAAGTGCTCGCGGGCCACCTTTAAGGCGGCGGCGGCCCGGAGGAGGGCGTCCGCATGGCGAACCCCGACGAC
>CAIYEN010000032.1 GCA_903925205.1 uncultured Opitutia bacterium
ACAGACGGTTCGGAGAACCGTCCCTACCAAAGAGGCAGCTATGTCGTGACGCGGTCCCGACCCTACCTATGACAGCCGCGGGAACCCGGTTGCATCCTCTGTCATCCGTCATCTGCCCTCTGTCATCAGTCGTTACCTGCATCTTCCCAACCGCTAGCCGCCAACCGCTCACCGCCACCACCTTTTATTTTATGATCATCGCCATCACTTCCGGCTATTTCGACCCGATGCACCGCGGTCACCTTGAACTGCTCGAACTCTCCCGCGCCCAAGGCGACGTGCTCTGGGTCATCGTCAACACCGACGCCCAGGCGGCCCTGAAAAAGGGCAAGGCCTTCATCGACCAGGACACCCGCCTCGCGGTGACCTCCGCCCTCCGTGTCGTCGACCGTGCGGTGCTCTCGATCGATGCCGATGGCTCGGTCTGCGCCACGCTCGACTGGCTCATCGGCGAAGCCAAGGCCCAAGGCCATGAGGCAATCTTCTGCAAGGGCGGTGACCGCAACGCCGGCAATATCCCCGAGATGACGGTGCTCAATAAGCATGGCGCGAAGCTCATCGACGGACTCGGCGCCAAGATCGACAGTAGCTCCCGCATCATCGCGGCCGCGAAAAAGCCTTCCGCTTAAACCTTCCCCCCTCTAACTCATCCCACACATGAAAAAGCGCGCGCTTATCACCGGCATCACGGGCCAAGACGGCTCCTATCTCGCCGAGTTCCTCCTCGGCAAGGGCTATGAAGTCCATGGCCTCATCCGCCGCTCCTCGTCTTTCAACACGTCACGCATCGAGCACCTCTACATGGAGGACCTCGTCCGCGACATCCATACGAAGAAGATCCAGCTCCACTACGGAGACCTCGGCGACTCGACCAACCTCATCCGCGTCATCGGCGACGTCCAGCCCGACGAAATCTATAACCTCGGCGCGATGTCCCACGTGAAGGTCTCCTTCGATATCCCCGAGTATACCGCCGACACCGACGGCGTCGGCACGCTCCGCCTCCTCGAGGCCATCCGTATCCTGAAGATGGAAAAGAAGGTCCGCATCTACCAGGCTTCGACTTCCGAGCTCTACGGCAAAGTCGTCGAGGTGCCGCAGTCCGAGACGACCCCCTTCTACCCGCGCAGCCCTTACGGTGTCGCGAAGATCTACGCTTACTGGATCACGCGCAACTACCGCGAGGCCTACGGCATCTTCGCCTCCAACGGCATCCTCTTCAACCACGAGTCCGAACGCCGCGGCGAGACCTTCGTCACCCGCAAGATCTCCCTCGCGGTCGCCAACATCGTCCACGGCCGCCAGGACTGCCTCTTCCTCGGTAACCTCTCCGCGCAGCGCGACTGGGGGTACGCCCCTGACTTCGTGCAGTGCATGTGGCTCATCCTGCAGCATAAGCAGCCGGACGACTTCGTCATCGCGACGGGTAAGATGTACACGGTCCGCGAATTCTGCACCCACGCCTTCCGCCGCGCCGGCATCGAGCTCGACTGGCAGGGTACGGGTGTTGATGAGAAGGGTATCGACCGCAAGTCGGGCAAGACGCTCGTCGCCGTCGACCCACGCTACTTCCGCCCGACCGAGGTCGAACAGCTCCTCGGCAACCCGGCCAAGGCTATGCGCGAGCTCGGCTGGAATCCGCAGCAGACCTCCTTCGAGCAGCTGGTGCAGAAGATGGTCGACCATGACCTGAAGCTGGTCGCCCACGAAAACCGCTGATGGACCGCGCCGCGAAGATCTACGTCGCCGGCCACCGGGGAATGGTTGGCTCCGCCATCGTCCGAGCGCTCCGCGCCGCGGGCCATACGGCCGTGATCACGCGCCCGTCCGCCGAGCTCGATCTCCGCGACGGCGCCGCGACCCGCGCGTTCCTCGACGCGGAAAAGCCGGCCTACGTCGTCATGGCCGCGGCCCGCGTCGGCGGCATCAAGGCTAACTCGACCGAGCCGTACGATTTCCTCTACGACAACCTCGCGATGGCGGCCAACGTCATCGACGGCTCCCGCCGCGCCGGCGTCCGCAAGCTGCTCTTCCTCGGTTCCAGCTGCATCTACCCGAAGATGGCCCCGCAGCCGATCCGCGAGGAGTCCCTGCTCACGGGCCCACTCGAGGTCACCAATGAGGCCTATGCGATCGCGAAAATCGCCGGCATCAAGCTCTGCGACCACGCGCGCGCCCAGTATGGCAGCGACTTCATCAGCGCGATGCCCTGCAACCTTTACGGCACGGGGGACAATTTCTCGCTGGAGAACTCTCACGTGTTGCCAGCCCTCATCCGTAAGATGCATGAAGCGAAACTCCGCGGCGACGCCTCACTCCTCCTCTGGGGTACGGGCACGCCGCTTCGCGAATTCCTCCACGCCGACGACCTCGCCGAAGCTTGCGTGCTTCTCCTCGAGCGCTACTCGCAGGCCGGCCATATCAATGTCGGTTCAGGCGAAGAACTTTCCATCCGCCAACTCGCCGAGATGATCGCCCAAGTGGTCGGCTTCACGGGACGTCTCGAATTCGACCCGTCGATGCCCGACGGCACCCCGCGCAAGATGATGGATGTCTCGCGCATCCGGGCGCTCGGCTGGAAGCCGCGCATCGCGCTCCCGGAAGGCATCCGCAGCGCCTACGCCTGGTATCTCGCGAACCACGCCGAAGCGCGGAAGTAAGTCGGTGCGAGTTTGGAGTATTGAGTATCGAGTATCGGGGGAGTGATGGCCTTAGGGATGCGATGACATCGCATCCGTTAGGCATCAGGGCGGACGCGATAGTGATCACATCCCTACCTCCGCATATCCTTCTGCCTTTTCCTATACTCCATACTCCAAACTCGATACTCTCGTCTCCGCGTGCCCCTTGCCCCCTAAACTAAAAATGCCCTCCGTCACCCTCTGCATTCCCGCCCGCATCGCCTCCACGCGCCTCCCGCGCAAGGTCCTGCTCGATCTCGGCGGCAAGCCGGTCGTGCAACATGTCTGGGAACGCGCCAAGCAGGTCCGGCAGGCGGATCGAGTCGTACTACTCACGGACTCCGAAGAAGTCGCGACCGTCGCGCGCGGCTTCGGCGCCGAGGTGCTGATGACCGATCCGGCTTGTCCCTCCGGCACGGCCCGCATGGCGAGCGTCATCGACCATCTGCCGGGCGAATTCTTCCTCAACGTCCAGGGCGATGAGCCGTTCATCCAGCCGGATCTTCTCGATGGTCTCATCACGCGTTGGAAGGAGACGAAGTGCCCGCTGGTCACCGCGGTCTCGAAGATCCACGCCACGGAACGCCTCCTCGCCACGAGCGTGGTCAAGGTCGTTCGCGCCGAGAACGGCGAGGCGATCTACTTCTCCCGCAGCCCGATCCCGCATCTCCGCGGCGTCGACCCGTCCGAGTGGGTCAAGCGCCGCGACTACTGGGTGCACATCGGCGTCTACGGCTACGACCGCGCCACGCTTGCGGGCTACGCCCAGTTGAAGCCCACCGAGCTCGAGGCCGTCGAATCCCTCGAGCAGCTCCGCTTCCTCGCCCACGGCCTCACCTTCCAGACCGTCGTCACCGATTATCATCCGGTCGCTATCGATACCCCTGAGGATCTCGAAGCCGCGCGGAAGATGATGTGAGGCGCCGAAGGCGCGGCACATCATCGTGCAAAAGTGCAAATCGGCCTACGGCCTGTGCAAAGGTGCAAATGTGAGAGACAGTTTCAGGTCACAGGTCTCGGCCTTCAGGTCTCTGGTACGGGTTATCAGGTGCAGGTGCGGGTGCGGGGTGAAATTCAGATCCTGATCCTGCACCCGTACCTGAACACCTGAACCTGGCTCCCGACGGCTGAGACCCGAGACCTGAAAGTGTTTTCCTACCCCAACCCCGACCCCTACCCCTAAATACACCTTTGCACTTTTGCACAGGAGCTCCGCTCCGATTTGCACCTTTGCACTGCCTCT
>CAIYEN010000033.1 GCA_903925205.1 uncultured Opitutia bacterium
GCCGTACTGCTCGGACTTCTCGATGTCGAGCTTGATCATCAGGCTGTTGCCAATGAGCTGGTCGGTGTCGCCCACCCGGGCCAGACCGATGGCGCGGCAGATGTCGCCAAGCTGCTGGCGCCCAATCTCCTCGGCCTTCGGGGACTGGTTGCGGATGTTGAGGTTGCCAAACACCACACGCCCCTGATGGGTCGGGCCGGTGATGTCATAGCGCAGCGCAATGTACTGGCCGGTTCCAGTCTTGGTGGTCTTGATCTCAGCCGCGGACATGGTGGCCGAGTACCAGCCCGGGGGCAGGGGGTCGAAGTTGCCGGTGTTGCCCTGCGGGAGGGAGGAGACTTCAAAGGTTTCGCCGAGGTTTGCCATGTTGTTTAATCCTTGATGATGGTGAAGGAGGGTCTTCCGGGTGTCGCTGTGATTGCGCGGGCGAAGACTTGCTTCACGTTGTCGCCCACCGCATTCCATGCGGCCATGCTCAGTTCAGGCTTCCAGCGGAATAGCAGGGCAAGGTGGTCCTGCATGTCGTTCTCCGCTGCAATCTCTTGGGCCATATCCCCATCAACCTTGCGGCTGATGCGGCAGGCGATCTTGATGGTGAAGGGCTCGGCCTCCACCTTGCGGGTGTGCTCGTCAGTTGGCTGCACTTCAAGGAGGCGGACCATCTCGTCCTCAATCAGGCGCCGCCTTTCGGTGGCGTCCCGCTCGGCCTCCTTTGCCTCGACCCACTCAGCGGAAAGTTGCTGGAGGAGCTTGGGCTGGGGCTTCATGCCGCCCCCCCGATCTTCGCGATGATCTCGCCCAGATCAGGCGCCTCCCAAGCGCCAAGCTTGCCCGAGCGGTCCTTGGCCAGCCAGAGGCCGTCGGAGTCGCACATGATGGCGCGCTGGGTGTTGCCGTCCGCGTCCTTCTCGACCCGCAGCGCCAGCACCTCGTCAAAGAAGTAGGGCAGGCTCTGGCCGGTCTTGTTGCCCGGCATGGACGGCGCGTAAAGGATTCGCCCCATCTCGTCCGTGGACTTCTCCAGCTTGGCGCTCATGTAGACGTGGCGCCCGGGCAAGTCGCGGAAGGCGCGGATGATGTCCGCCATCTGCTCCTGCATGGCGCCATATGCCTGCCGGGGGTCCTTGGCGATCTTCTTCTCGTGGTTCAGGACCACCTCGGCGATCTCGCTGATGCTGTCGAGCGCCACGCTCTTGAACTGCATGCCCTCCGGGGTGGACATCCACTCGAACGCCTCCTTGAGGTCTTCCATGCTTGAGATCTCAATAAAGGGAAGGTCGGCGTCCTGAATGGAAAGCAGGCCGCCCTCCGCAGAAAGCACGATGGGATCGGGCAGGGTGCGGATCAGGCTGGTCTTGCCCGCGCCCGCCTGCCCATAGACAAGCATCTTCACGCCGTTGGCAGACAGGCTGCCGGTCGTCTTAACAGATATGGCCAATGCGGCCTCCTTGGTCTTGATCGGTCGGACCATCCGTTCGATCAACACTTGCAACTTAGGGGACCGTGTGGCATTTAGCAACAGGGAAATATCAAAAACCCACATGAGGTTGCAAAATGATGACAATAGAGGCGATCAGGCTTGCCTTACGCGACCGGCGAATTAGCATGGTCGCAGAGGCGACGGGTCTGCACTACAATACAATCCGGGGCGTTCGGGATAACGAGGCCGCAAACCCCAGCTATAAAGTGCTCAAGGCTTTGAGCGATTATTTGGAAGGTTCCGCCAATGGTTGACCTCACAGGAATTTTGGGCGGCCCTTGGGCGCCCCCAGCCGACAACGCACTGCCCCCCGAAGACCAGCTCCGCGATGCCATCATGGGCTCCGGCCTGACCCCTCCCAAGGAAATTTTGCTGGACGGAAAAGTCCACAGATTTATTTCTGGGACCAAGGGATCGGGCGGCCACGACAATCCGGGCTGGTACATCGCCTTCGGGGACGGCATCCCCGCCGGGCGCTTCGGGTGCTGGCGCTCGGGCATCGAATCAACTTGGCGGGCCGACGTTGGCCGCAAGCTGACCCACACCGAGGAAATGGCCCACGTCAGGCGGCTGTCCGAGGCAAAAATGCTGCGGGACGCCGAGACGGCCCGGAAGCAGGAGGTCGCGTCCTCGACCGTGGAGAAAATCTGGTCAGACTGCGCTGCGGCCATCCCCGACCATCCCTACCTCAAGGCCAAGGGCATCAAGACCCACGGCGCCCGCGTAACCGGGGACGGGCGCCTCGTCGTCCCCCTGTTCGACCACGACGGCGTCCTGTCCAGCCTTCAATACATCGCCGCCGACGGGACGAAGCTCTACCACTCCGGCGCCCAGACCGGATCGCGCTTCTGGCAGATCGGCACCCTTGACGAGCCCGGCACCCTCTACGTCGCTGAGGGCTTCGCGACATCGGCGACCGTCACCGAGGAAACCGGGCGCCCCTGCGTCGTCGCCTATTCCGCCTCCAACCTCGTCCCCGTCGTCGGCCTGCTGCGCGAAATGTACGGGGCCACGCAGGATATCGTGATCGTCGCCGACCATGACGCCTCGGGCGTCGGCCAGCGTTACGCCGAGCAGGCCTCGGCCAAGCATGGAGCCCGCATGGTCATGCCTCCCGAGCCGGGCGATGCCAATGACTACAAGAAGGCCGGTAATGATTTGGCCGCGCTCCTCTCCCCGCCCAAGGACGACTGGCTCGTCCCCGCCGACGACTTCTGCTCCCAGCCCTCGCCCATCTCATGGCTCGTCAAGCGGTGGGTGCAGGACAAGGCGCTCGTGATGGTTCACGGACCCTCCGGGGGCGGCAAGACATTCGTGGTGCTCGACTGGTGCCTGCGGATGGCCGGGGCCGTCCCCGAGTGGGCGGGCCTCAAGGTTCGCCCCGGCACGGTCGTCTACCTCGCGGGCGAGGGCCATCACGGTCTTCGGGGCCGCGTGGCGGCTTGGAAGGTCCACAATCAGGCCGGGGGCCTGTCCATGTGGCTCTCCCGCGACGGCTGCGACCTCAACACCCCCACGGGCTACATGAGGGTGGTGGACAACGTCCGCGCCCTGCCCAAGCGGCCCAGCCTGATCGTGGTCGATACCCTGCACAGGTTCCTGCTTGGCGATGAGAACAGCGCCCAAGACGCGAAGACCATGCTTGACGCCTGCGGGGCGCTCATGGGTGAATTCGGTTGCTCGGTCCTGCTGGTCCATCATACCGGCGTCAGCGACGAGGCCCAGCACCGGGCTCGCGGGTCATCCGCGTGGCGGGGCGCCCTCGACATTGAGATCAGCATCGTCCCCGGCAAGGACGGGGGACCGATCCAGATCGTCCAGCGCAAGTCCAAGGATGCGGAGCTGGCCGAGCCCGTCTGGGCGGAGCTTACCTCGGTCACGATTCCCGGCTGGGTGGACGAGGACGGGCAGCCGGTCACGAGCGCGGTCGTGAGCCTCACGGAGGCCCCTGCGGCGCCCAAGAAGGAGAGCAAGGTGGAGACACTGCGCAAGCAGTTCGAGGCGGCTTGGTGGGCCTCCGGGGCCGAGGACCGTAATGGCATGCCCTACCTCACCCGAGCGGCGCTCAGGGCCAAGCTTCTGGAGGACGGATGTACCGAGGCCACGGCGGACAAGAAGCTCAAGCCGGGGTATCCCGATCAGCTCATCGGGGCGCTGCTGGTGGCCGAGATCATCAGCCCGTTTGGCAATGGCTGGGTGGTCAGCAATGACATTCAGGGGTCGGCCATGATGATGTCGAGGGGGCCTCGGTGATTGTTATGATTAAGCGGACCGGACCGGACTATTTGCGGACTAGTCCGTTTGGGTCCGTGACGGACCGACGGACCGGACCGGACTTTTGGCGGACGGTCCGTTTGGGGGCAAAACGCCCGAAAACGGACCGGACCGGACCCCCCCTCCTAGGGAGGGGTCCGGCAGTCCGTTCGGTGCGGCGGTGGTTCGGGCCGGTGAAAGTTAGCCAGATGGCTAACGGGGTGTGACAAGAGAGGGGGATAAGCATGAGTGGTTCAAGCAATATGCCGGACGAGGAAGTGGAGGACGAGGTCTACGCCGCCCTGACCCAGATGGTGGCGGACGAGAGGCGTTACGCCGGAAGCCCGTGGCGGCCAATCGCCACCGCACCCA
>CAIYEN010000034.1 GCA_903925205.1 uncultured Opitutia bacterium
AAATAACAAAGGCCGAGCTCGTTCTGGGCCTCCGCGTAACCTTGCTCCGCCGACTTCCGATACCAGACGGCCGCCTGGGTGGCATTGTGAGTGGTTCCGCGACCGTGCAGATAACAAAACGCCAGTTCGTACTGCAGCGCCGCATCCCCGCTCGATACCAATCTTTGCAGTTCATCGAATCGACGCTTCAGCGACAACTTCTCGTCCAAGACGGCCTCGGCAGCCTTATCCTTGTCCCTTTCCTTATCCTTTTCGATCGCGTACAGCGCGATCTCATTCGCGATGACAAACGGGAGAACGATTGCGATAAATGCGCCGCTTCCCTCGCCGCCATTATTCTTTGGGTAGGGTCGGCTGGCACACCCGGTCGCCATCGACATGAACGCGAGAGCCAATAGCCTGGCCGTCAGCCCGGTGAAAGGCCGACTTCCGTCACGCGAAACCTGAATAGGGAGATAGGTCGCCATGCGGAAAGGTGAAGGACACGAAAAAACCTCAGGCACCCTTGCGCATCAGCTCGGCTTCTTTTGTTTTCGGTGATTGTTCGAGCCTATCAAAGCCGTCCTTGGTTCCGGAAGGACCCTTCGCATCGATCTCGACCCGGATCTCCTGCGCGCGTCGCAACCCCTTCAGGCGATTTGCGGGTGAAATCCTTGCTTCCAGCAGAGACATGCCCCTGCGTGCGGACTCGCTCGTCATCCCGGCGAGATTAAACCAGGCGAAGGCCTCCACGTCATCCACGGCCACGCCCCGGCCGGAACTGTAGCAAGCCCCGAGAAGGGATTGCGCGATGATATAACCTTGGTTGGCAGACTTGCGATACCACTTCACGGCTTCGACATCATCCTTCGCAACACCGACACCCGAAGCATAGGCCGCCCCAACATTAGCTTGGGCTCGGGCGAAGCCTTGATCTGCGGCCTTGCGGTACCACTTCACGCCTTCGACCACGTCCTGCACCTCGCCTCTGCCTGTGGCATAGCATACCCCGAGATTGGTCTGGGCCAAGGGGTCCCCTTGTTCCGCGGCCTGGCGATAGGGGTTCACGGGCAAGCCCGATGCGTTAGCGATCCTGACCGGGATAGGCGCCGCGGGCACTGGAGGTTGCCCGATCTTCTTCAACAGTTCCGCATAACGTAATTTTCCCGTCGCGATCTCGTTCGGCGACATCTTCTTGCTCAACTCGGCAAAGCTCTGCTGCGCCGATTCCAGATAAGGGCTCGCGAGACGCAGATAAGCGTAGGCCAAGAAATTATCCCGGGGCACGCCCTCCCCTTTGACGTAGGCGTCACCCAAGGCTTTCTGAGCCTCCGCATCCTGACCATCGGCGGCCCTACGGTACCATTTCACCGCTTCTTGAACGTCCCGCGATACCCCAAGGCCGGTGGCATAGGCGGTGCCCAGCGTGGACTGAGCAAAAACATTCCCGCCAACGGCTGCCTGCCGATACCACTTAATAGCCTCGGTCAGATCCTTCGTCACCCCCTCGCCTCGGCTATAGGCGCGGGCGAGTTCTAGCTGGGCAGGCCCATAGCCAAGCCCCGCAGACCGACGATACCAGAAAATCGACTGGACGAGATCCTTCGGCGCACCGGAACCTGTCGCATAAGCCCGCCCAAGGCCGCAGGCCGCATGGCTGTCATTCTGGGTCGCTGACTTCTTCCACCAATAGATGGCCTGGGCAGGATCAAGCTTCGTGCCGTTGCCGGTCGCGCAACAAATCCCCAGGTTATTCTGCGCCGAAGCGTTCCCTTGAGTGGCCGCCTTGGTATACCAAGAAACGGCCACCACCGCGTCTTTCGCGACGCCTTCGCCGTTCATGTAGTAGATGCCGAGATTGAATTGGGCACGGGAATCGCCGGCCTTCCCCGCGGCCAATGTCTCCGCAAACGTCAGGGTCGACGCTGGCTTCGCGGCGCGCAAGGGCATCGTGAGCGGCAACGAGAGCACCAATAGCGTAAGACAGAACCTGAGGGGGGATGATTTCACAGCGTAGAATTATAGCACCTTATGGCCGCTAGCGTTCATCGATAATTCCGATGCAGGGTATCTGAAGTTAAACGATGGCGATGAACTCAGCCTTGTGGAAGAATGGGTCAGCGCGAGATCGTGACGGAACTGGAAAGCGGAATATTGGCCGAAACGTTATAGACGTAAGCGGGATAGACCAGGCTGGTCACGGTGAACGTATAGTTCGCCACGCTCGTCATGCGCTGCTTGGGCATCTGAATCGTCACATAGCCATTGATATCGCTCTTGGCTGCCGCGGCTCCTGAGGCGCTGCCGCTCACGCGAACATAGACCGCGGCCGAGCGCATGGGCTGACCATACTGGTTGACGATACGGATAATCGCGGTACCGGCGACCTCGACGTTGGTCATCCGGGCCCAGCTCGCGGTCATGGAAGCGACATTCACCGCGTTCGCCAAGGCCGATCCGGTGACGGTAATGACCTTCTGCGTTTCAGCGGAAACGTTACCCTGATCATCGGAGACGGTAAGTCGGGCGGTATAGGTGCCGGCGGCACCGTAAGTATGGCTCGGACTGGAAAGCGTGGAGGTATTGGCCCCACCGGAAGCAGGATCACCGAAATTCCAGCTGTACCCGACGACAAGGCCGTCCGCATCGCTCGAGAAAGTTCCATCGAAAGCGACCGTCACCGGCCGAACTCCGCCAGTCCGGTCGGAATTAATGACGGCCAACGGCGGATAAGAAGCCGCCCGCCAGGACCCCGTGAGAGTGTAGCGCCCCATCGAGCCGTAATTAGTCCAACCATTGGCGCTGCCCACGACCGTCTGCGCGACCCCCGTCCCAGAATATACCGGTGTCGGCGTGTCGAAACCCACTCCGATGACCTTAAGGTAGTAGATCCCACGCACAGATATGTTATACGTCAAGGACGACGACATGCTGAACAAGGTATAGTTACTGGCGATAACCGTACCTGAAGCATCCAGCAACTGGAGACAGATCTTCGCGTTTGAATAGGCCCGGGAACCAATGGCCGAAATCGTCAAAGGCCCGGCACCAGCGTTAATCTTGAAAAGATCCACGTCGGTGGAACTAGCTAGAATGCCCCCAGAACTGAGAGTAGTACCCGCTACTACGGTGGCGCCAGCCAGTGTGTTGCCGTGATCGTCCAAGGTTGTGGTCCGAGGCGCGAGGTAGGTATTAATTGTCGCAACCTCATCCTGCGTATTGTTTGCATAGGGGTATTCGCCCCGGGACCACTGTAAAAGCGAAACCCTATAGCCGGCACCCATAATCGGGCCGCAAGAAGTCACCCCAGAATAATCGTAGACGACATGACCGCTGGAATAGCTTTTGGCTGCGACGAGATCATGAGCGATCTCCCCCATGTGCGATAAGCCAACCGCGTGCCCGACCTCATGGGAAACTGCCGTCTGGACACCATTGACGGTATTTCCGGTCCCATCGATAAAGACGAAATTTGGCTCATCCGTGCCATTCAGCAGGCCGCCGAAACTCGAGAGGTGCGAGATGCCGCCGCAACTAATATGGAGCCAGTCATCCCAGTTTCCACTGATAACGCAACGTTGACCGCGTGCATCAAAGGCAGGCTGTTCGGTGGTGACGTCCACATCCCACGCCGCATAATCCTCCGAGACCCGAGTCCAGACGTCCCGGATTGCATCTAGGTTGACCTGCGCCGTCGGCGAGGACGTGCCGATGAATTGGAAGGCCGGCGAATAAAAAGCTGTGTTGCCCGTGTAGGTATTCGCCCACTGGCTGGTCGCCAAGGTCAGGTGCCCATTGAAATCAAGATATATGACGCGCGCCGCACCCGGTCGACTGTGCAGCTGAAAGGCAGTCGTGGAGTTCACCGGAATGGCCGAACCGGTAAAGGCCGACGGAGGGGTATCAACCGCGATCAAGGAATCACCAGGGGCGAGCGAGGACTTGCGGTCACCAGATTCTCCCGCCTTCGCGGAAGGGGTTGCCACGGGGACGGTCGTCATAGCTTCACAGACATAGAACGGACGGTTCTGGGAATCCACCTTGAGGTCGCGATCTTGGCGGGCCTGCTTCTTGAATTCAGCGAAATCCATCTTAGCTATAGCCGCCGCCAACGCCAGTCGTTCATCGGAGACGTCTGCCGCCGCTTCGAACGTCGGACGCTTAGCCGCCACGACCTGGCCCGCCTTCGTTGCGGTAACAGAACCAGGAGGGGACTTTGAGACCGGCGAAAATACGACGGCACCATCCAGCGAGATTGGTACAACCGTCTTTTCTGGCTGTGACGACGGCGTCTCAGCAGCCTTCAGCGTAGCTACGGGGACGTCCTTTTTGGCCGTTGGCATCGAAGGGCGCACCACGCCGTCATAGCGGACGAGCGGCAACGCTTGCGGCTCCGTGCGATCCGACATGCGGTAGCCGACGGCCACGAGTAGGATGAAAGCAATCAACCAAAGCCCCAGCGTGCGGAATTTCATGATGACGGATTATAGCATTCATCCCACGCGCCCCGTTCATCGATAATAACGATAAGTACCATCAACGGATAGCTCTTCGCATATGGCGGTACGGATGTCTTTAAAATATATCTACAGCAGGCTCTACCTGACAGACGCATCAAACCACGGCGCTAAAGGCCGATTAACGCCCCAAACAGGCTTGGCAGGACTTCTGGTACCGATAAACAAATCAATATGCGCCCCCTGCTCCCCGCCCTGCTCTGCCTGACCGCGCTGGTCGCAGCCGAAGAGAAGCCGAACCTGCCCTTGATCGACCTTTCGGGTCAGAAGGAACGTCAGGTGGTCGTAGCCGCGGGCGCGCCCACTCTCTATCAAGGCCATCCGACGACCCTGCTGATGCCGAACAGTCAGACGATCTACTCGGTCTGGTGCATCAACCACGGCGGCTCCGCCGGGCCGATGGCCCGCAGCGATGATGGCGGCAAATCCTGGACGCGTCTGGACGCCACCCTGCCAAAGGGTTTCGCGACCCACCAGAACTGCCCAAGCATTTATCGCATCGTCGACCCGGCTGGCAAAGCCCGCCTGTGGGTCTTCTCCGCCGCCCTCGGCAAACGCGGCGGCCCGGGCATGCCAAGCATCATGAGCGAGGACGAAGGTAAGACCTGGAAAGAAATGCCTCCGCTCAACTTCCCCTGCGTGATGACCTTCAGCAGCGTCGTCCGTTTGAAGGATGGCCGCACCCTCGGTCTCTATCACCGCGGTCCCGGCGGCGCCGACAAGTCCCCACTGGTGACGTTACAGACGATTACCTCCGACGGCGGCTTCACGTGGTCCGAACCCCGCATCGTCGCCGAGGTCGCCGGGAAGAATCCCTGTGAGCCGTATGTCTTCCGTTCACCCGACGGCAAGGAACTCGCCTGCCTACTCCGCGAGAACACCCACAAGGGCCGCAGCCTAATGATGTTCAGCCAGGATGAAGGCACGACATGGTCCACGCCGACTGACACGAACTGGGGCCTGACGGGCGATCGCCACAACGGCGTGTTCACGTCCGATGGCCGTATTGTCGTC
>CAIYEN010000035.1 GCA_903925205.1 uncultured Opitutia bacterium
CATCCCCCATCCCCCATCCCCCTCAGCAGCCTACGCCTCCTTCCGGGCGTCGAGTTCCATCCAGCGGCCGAGCGCTGTCGAGTGTTCGGCTTCAGCGGCGTGGAGGCGCTTCTGGAGTTCGGCGGCCTTCGCGCCGCCGTCCTTGTAAATTTCGGGGTCGCCCAGCTGGACGCTGAGGGTGGCCTGTTCGGCTTCGAGTTGCTCAATCTTGCCGGGTAAGGTCTCGAGCTCTTTGCGTTCCTTGTTGTTGAGCTTAGCGCCCGTGGGGGCGGCGGCTTTGGTGGCGGCTGGCTTCGGGGTCGACTGCAAGGCGGCGGCGGTACGCTTGGCCACGGCGATGCGGGCGAGCTCGTTCCGCCAGTCGGTGTAGCCGCCAGCGTGTTCGGTGACGATGCCATTGCCTTCGAAGACGAGCGTGCTGGTCACGACGTTGTCGAGGAAGGCACGGTCGTGGGAAACGACGATGAGCGTGCCGGCGTAGTCGACTAAGATGTCTTCCAAGACGTCGAGCGTTTCGGCATCGAGGTCATTCGTCGGTTCGTCGAGCACCAGCACGTTGGCGGGCTTGGTGAAGAGGCGGGCAAGGAGTAGGCGATTGCGTTCCCCGCCCGAGAGGACCTTGGCCTTGGAGCGGGCACGGGTCGGGTCGAAGAGGAAGTCCTGCAGGTAGCTGATGACGTGCCGGGAGCGGCCTTGGACTTCCACGCTGTCGGCATCGCCCGCGATGTTCTCGGCGACGGTCTTGGAATCGTCGATCTGCTCGCGCATCTGGTCGAAGTAGACGACCTCGAGTTTGGTGCCGAACTTGAGGTTGCCCGAGGTCGGGGTGAGTTGGCCGAGGAGCATCTTCACCAGGGTCGTCTTGCCGGCGCCATTCGGGCCAATGAGGCCGATCTTGTCGCCGCGGGTCAGGTTCATGCTGAACTCGCGGATGATGGGCTGGCCGCCGGGGTAGGCGAAGGCGATGTTTTCGGCTTCGACCACGCGGACGCCGGAGCGTTCGGCTTCGCTGATTTCCATCTTCGCCGAGCCGGTGGCGCTGCGCATGTTGCCGCGCTGGGCGCGCATGACTTTCAGGGCCTCCATGCGGGCGTTGGACTTGGTGCGGCGGGCGCCTGGGCTGCGCCGGGACCAGGCTTCTTCTTGGCCCAGTTTCTTATCGAAGGCGGCGCGCTGACGTTCTTCGGCAACGAAGAGCTCTTCCTTGCGGACGAGGTAGGTGTCGTAGTCGCAGGACCAGCTGGTGAGTTTCCCGCGGTCGAGCTCGATGATGCGGTTGGCCATGCGCCGGAGGAAGGCACGGTCGTGCGTGACGAAGAGCAGGGGGATCTTTTCTTCGAGCAAGAATTCCTCCATCCAAAGGATGGAGTCGAGGTCGAGGTGATTGGTCGGCTCGTCGAGCAGTAAAAGGCCAGGCTTGGCGGCGAGTGCCCGCGCCAGCAGGCAGCGACGCTTGAGCCCGCCGGAGAGGTCATTGAAGGCACGGTCCTCGGGCAGGCCGAGGCGCGCGATGAGGTCATCAACGCGGATATCCTTTTCCCAGTCTTCGGAGATGTCGTCTTCCCGGAGGCCCGAGGTGACGATATCGCGGACATTGCCAGGCAGGTCTTCGGGGATTTCTTGAGTGAGGCGAGCGATGCAGACGCCGTCGGGTTGCGTGACGGTGCCGGAGTCGGGGGCGTTTTCGCCCGCCGCGATGCGCATGAGCGTGGACTTGCCGGCGCCGTTACGACCCATCAGGCAAACGCGTTCACCTTCCTCAATCTGGAGGTTGAGGTGGTCGAGGACGGGTGGGCCGCCGAAACCGACGTAGACGTCGAGCAGACTGAGAAGAGCCATGTCGCGGAGAAGTGAGCGACCGAGGCGGGGGAGGCGAGTCAAATGGGCAGCGACGGGGGGTGGATTGGGGCGCCCGCGGGCCGTTTTTATTAAGTTTTGAGGTAGGGGGAGGAATGTCCTTCCTTCCGCTGCATCCTTTCGTTCAAATCGACCTAACCCCTAGCCATGCGTTCGTTCCTGCTCCTTTTGCTCGCCACCGCCGTCTTTGCCGATGGCCCCAAGGACAATGTCGCCGAAGCCGTCCGTCCGATTCCGCCGCCCGGCGTCCCCGTACCCGAGGCCGACAAGAAGGCCATCCAGCAGGGGGTCATCGAACTCCGCGTGGCCATCGACAACGCCGCCAAGGCCCAGGCTAAGAACCCGCGTTTGGCGGAGCTCCTCCCGGACGTCGAAATCTTCCACAAGGCCGTCGATTGGGCGGTCCGCTACAATGAGTTTTTCAAGAACACGGAATTTAAGACGGCCCATGAGCTCATCGCCGAAGGGAAGGCCCGTGCGGCCGCCTTCGCGAAAGGGGAAGCCCCCTGGACCACGCAAAAGGGGCCGGTCGTCCGCGCCTACCGCTCGCGCATCGATGGTTCGATTCAGCCCTACGGCATGGTCGTGCCCGAGTCGTATGTCGGCGCTCCGCTGCGCCTCGATTTCTGGTGCCATGGCCGCGGCGAGACCTTGAGTGAGTTGAGTTTTCTCCAGGACCGCCGCAAGAGCGTCGGCCAGATTCCCGCGACCAACCGTTTCGTCCTGCATCCCTATGGCCGCTATTGCTGCGCCAATAAGTTCGCGGGCGAAGTCGACCTCTGGGAAGCGTATGAGCACGCCCGTAAGTCCTACGCGATTGACGATGACCGCCTCTTCATCCGCGGCTTCAGTATGGGCGGCGCCGCCGTGTGGCAGTTCGGTGCGCACTACACCGACCGCTGGTGCGCCATTAACCCTGGCGCGGGTTTCTCCGAGACCCCGCAGTTCCTGAACGTCTTCCAGTCTGAAGACGTCTCCAAGATCCCGACTTATCAGCAGACCCTCTGGTCCTGGTATAACGCCACGGACGTCGCCGCCAATTTCGCCAACGCGCCGACCGTCGCCTACAGCGGCGAAATCGACAAGCAGAAGCAGGCCGCCGACATCATGGCCAAGCACCTGTTGGCAGAAAACATCGACCTCGTCCACATCATCGGCCCACAGACGGCGCATAAGATCCACCCCGACGCGTTCGTCGAGATTGAGCGACGCTTGAACGCGATTGCCGCCAAGGGCCGCACCGTGATGCCGACGGACGTCAGTTTCGTCACGTACTTCCTGCGCTACAACCGCATGCACTGGGTGCAGGTTGATCGCATGGAGACGCACTGGGAGGCCGCCCGCGTCGTCGCCGAGATTGCCAACAAGGAGCAGGCTGTGACGGTGAAGACCAATAACGTCGCTGCCCTGACCCTCGACATGGCGCCGGGCCAGGCGCCCTTTGATGTCCGCGAGAAGGTCGTCATTCATATCGATGGTCAGGATCTCGACGGTCCGCGGCCGGTTTCCGACCGTTCCTGGAAGGCGACGTTGACCCACAGCAAGGGCCGCTGGACGTTGGTGAACGCCTTACCTGAGGGTGGCTTGGTCAAGAAGCACGGCCTCTCGGGTCCGATTGACGACGCCTTCATGGACGCGTTTCTCTTTGTATCTCCGTCGGGCAAGGCCCTCAACGAGAAGGCCGGTGCTTGGGCGAAGTCCGAGATGGAACGTGCTTCGTGGGAGTGGCGCCGTCAGTTCCGTGGTTTCGCGCCGGTGAAACTCGACAAGGACGTGAAGGATGAAGACATCGCCGCGAATAACCTCGTCCTCTGGGGTGACCCGCAGAGCAACGCGCTGCTCGCCCGCGTCGTCGCTAAGCTGCCGCTGCAGTGGACCGCTGAAAAGCTGGTCGTCAACGGCAAGACCTACACCGCTGCCGACCACGCGCCGATTCTGGTCTACCCGAATCCGCTCAATCCGAAGAAGTACGTCGTCATCAACAGCTGCTTCACGTACCGCGAATACGATTATCTTAATAATGCCCGGCAGGTGCCGAAGTTGCCCGACTGGGCGGTGGTCGACCTCAGCACCCCGCCCAACGCGCAGAAGCCCGGCAACATTGTCGACGCTGGCTTCTTCAACGAAGCCTGGGAGTATCGCGGCAACTAAACGGATTGAGTGGCCGGCTTGGGCGCACCCAGCGTCTGCACGATTGCCACGCCCACCAAGGTGAGCAGGCCGCCGGTCAGGGCGGCCGCGGCGGGCTTTTCAGCCAAGATGGCCCAGCTGAAGAGCACCGAGAAGAGCGGGATTACGTAGACGGAGCCCATGACCACGGTCATCGGTAGACGTTGGAGGACCCACGCCCACAGCGTGTAGCAGAGGGCGGCTGGGACGACCCCTAGGAAGAGCAGGTGGCCCCAGGCGTGGGCGGACAGGCGGCCGGCGGTACCGAGTGGATCCTGGGCAAAGGGTAGCAGGCCGAGGGTGCCGCACCAGATGGCCCATGTCGTCACGTCGATGGCGGAGTAACGCTTGGTCAGGGCTTTGCTCAGCAACGTCTGCACCGCGGCACAGATGGCCGACCCAAAGATGAACGCCGTGCCTTGGTTGAGCGTGAGGCCGTTCGCGAACGCCCCCGAAGTGAAGGCCACGCCGAGCATCGAGACGAAGATCCCGAGCCAGGCGAACGGCGTGACCCGCTCGCGGCCGGTGATAACCCCGAAGAGCACGACCAGGATCGGAACGCACGAGATGAGCATCGAGCCCGTACCCGCGTCGACGGTGCGTTCACCGAAGTTGATCCCGAGGTTATAGAGGGTGAACCCAAAGAGGCCCAGTAGGGCGATGAGCGGCACATCGCAGAGCGTGGGCAGGGGCCGGCCGCGGAAAAGCCACACCGTCAACATGACCGTCGAAGCGATGAGGTAGCGCAGGGCACCTAGCTCGCCGGCGCCGACTTCATGGACGATGGCGCGGACGTTGACCCACGACATGCCCCACGCGACGAGGTTGAAGCCCATCGCGAGGTAAACCCAGCGGAGCGAGCCAGCGGGGGCGGGCGAGTTCGGGGTGCTCACTTGCTGGCAGGCTTCTTCCCCGCGTAAGCCGTATAGCCGGCTTCGCTAGCGAGTTTGGCGTCCTTGGGCTTCAGGAAAGCGACCTTGGGCAGGCTGCCGTCGGCTTCACGCGGGCCCACGAGCGCAGCCTCGTCGAGGCTTTCGAAGGAGGTGTCGGTGAACTTCTTCTCCGTGGCGAAGGCGTTGTCCTTGAGTTCACACTTGGGCGCGTTTAGCTTAGTCACGTCACGGATACCACGGTAGCTGAGGTTGCCGACGATCCGGTGGCCAGCACCGTCCATCTCCTCGGAATTATCCGGTGGGCGCATGAGGAAGTTGAAGTCGTTCGAGTTGCGGTAGGCCGAATTGTACGACCAGTCTCCGCCCATCAGGTGGTGGTTGGCGTAGAAGCCGCTGGCCTTGTTGCGGACCGCGAGGCAGCCCTCGGTCACGTGACGGGGGGCGGGATCGGGGACGGGTTGGAGCGGGGTGTTGCCGTAGCCGCCGACCTTAAAGCCGTTACCATCGCCGTGCTTTTCGAACTTCGGACCATAGCCGTTGTACATGGCCCAACAATTCTCAAAGCGCACGACCTCCCGGGCGGAGATACAGTCGTAGCCGTCGTCGCTGTTGAACCATGCGCGACAGCCACGAAAGATATTATTCGTCGCGCCCTTGGAGGGGTGGCCGCCGAAGCCGTCGACATTGCCCCCGCGGGCATCCTCGGACGTGTAGTCGTAGTTGTTGTAAGCGTCGCAGTTCAGGAAGAGGTTGTCCGACCCATCGAGCGCATAGATGCCGATCGCTTGGCTGTCGTGCAGGCTGAGTCGTTCGATGATATTGTGGCTGCCGTGGTTCTCCACGTTACAGGACTGCCCGTGGCCTTTGAAGTTCACCTGGGTGCCTGTGACCTCGAAGCCGCGGAAGTGCAGCCATGACCCCATGACTTGAAACGCATTGATTCGGCGGTTGGCCGGCTTCACTTCGGAGCAATCGAAGATGGGCTTCTCGTCTTTGTAGGCCCAGTAGCGGATGGGCTGGCCGGCTTTACCGCTTTTGCCGAAGTAATAGATATAGGACCAGATGCGCTGGGTCCGCGCCACCTTGTCAGGATTGGCCTTGTAGGTCCCGCCGCGAATCCAGACCGTATCCCCCGGGACGGCGAGTTCTTGGGCCTTCATCAACGACGCCAAGGGCTTGTCGATCGTGCCCGCTTGTTCATCCGCACCATTTGGTGCCACAAACAGTTCCTTCGCGTCTAGGGACGAGCCAACGCACAGCCCGAAGGCCAAGGAAAGAAAAGCGCACAGACGCATCGGCCTACAAAAGACCCAACCCGCCGAAGGGCAAGCCTCCCTCGTCCAGGTGGCTACTTCTTCGCCTGCATCAGCTCGATGAGCTGCTGGGCGCAGGCTTGGGCGAAGGCTGGGCTGTTGATCTCCTCGGCGAATTCGCGGACTGGCACGCGGGCGTGCTGCTTCAAGGCGGTGAACAAGGCTTGGTCCGCCGCGGCGTCGTGGAAGGGCTTACCTTCGGCGCTGATGACGCTGATCGCCAGGGTCGGGAGCATGATGACGGACCCCGCGGTGTAGGCGTTGGCTTTCTCTGCCACGATTCGTCCGAGTTCGGCGCATTCCGCGGCGGTCGTGCGCATGAGCGTGACCTGCGGGTTGTGGATGTAGAAAGTGCGGCTTTTGAATTGGGCGGGCACCGAGGCTTGTTCGCCGAAGTTCACCATGTCGAGGCAGCCGGGTCCGACGACGACGGGCACCTGGGCCTTGGCGGCGGCATCCATGCGTTCCGGGCCAGCGTTCAGGACGCCGCCGACGAGTTCGTCGGCCCACTCGGTTGTGGTGAGGTCGAGCACGCCTGAGACGATGCCGCTCTCGATGACGGATTCCATGATGCGGCCACCGGCTCCGGTGGCCGCGAAGACGAGGACTTCGTAGCCCGCGGCTTCGAGGACCTTCTTGGCTTCGGTGACACACGCAGTGGTGTTGCCGAACATGCTGGCGACGACCAAGGGACGGGCGGAGTCGATGACGGGTTCGGACTCGACCATGCCGCAGATGGCGCCAGCGGCGCGGGTGAAGATGACGCGGGAGAGGCGGTTGAGGCCGGCCACATCGGCGATGCTGGGCATCATGGTGATGTCCTTGGTGCCGAGGTAGGGGGCGACGTTGCCGGCGGCGAGTGTCGAGACCATGAGCTTCGGGAAGCCCAAGGGGAGGGCGCGCATCGCGGCCGTGCCGATGGCCGTGCCGCCGCCACCGCCGAGGGAGATGATGCCGTGGATCCGTCCTTCCGCCGCGAGCTTGGCGACCAGCGCCGGGGCGGCCTTGGTCATGGCGACCACGCATTCTCCGCGGTCCTTGCGGGCGAGCAGGGCGGCCAGGTCAATGCCCGCGGCCGCGGCCACCTGTTCGCGGGTGATGTCCGGCGGGACCGTCGCGGGACCGCCCGTGCCGACGTCAATCAGCAAGGGCTTGTGCCCGCGGGCGGCGATGAGCCCGGCGACAAAAGCATGTTCCTCACCCTTGGAATCGAGGGTGCCGAGTACTGCGATCGTGGCCATGGCGAGGGGCTTAGAAGTGCTTACGCTTTACCGGGATCTGCTTAAAGCGCTGCGTGAGGTCCGTGAGGGACTGCTCGACGGCCATGCGTTCCAAACTCGAGGCGCCGACGAACCCATCAGTGTCGGTGTGCTCGTTGATGAAAGCGGCGTCTTCCGGCGTGTTGATCGGGCCGCCGTGGCTGAGGAAGATGAGGTCCTTGCGCACGGACTTGGCGGCGTCGATGATGCCTTGGGTGATCTTGGCGGCTTCCGGCAGGCTCATCGTGGCGTTGGTCACGCCGATCGAACCACCGACCGTGGTGCCCACGTGGGCGATGATGACGTCGGCGCCGGCTTCGGCCATGGCGCGGGACTCTTCGGGCGAACCCACGTAGACGATGGTGAACATCTCCATCTTGCGGGCGAGGGCGACGGTCTCGAATTCCTTCTTCACGCTCATGCCGGTCTCTTCGAGGATCTGGCGGAACTTGCCGTCGATGATGGTGTGGGTCGGGAAATTGTTGATGCCCGAGAAGCCCATATCCTTCACCTTACCGAGCCAATGCCACATGCGGCGACGCGGGTCGGTGGCGTGGACGCCACAGATGACGGGGATTTCTTCGACGACGGGGAGGACTTCGTATTCGCCGATTTCCATCGCGACGGCGTTAGCGTCACCGTAGGCCATCATGCCAGCGGTCGAGCCGTGGCCAGCCATGCGGAAACGGCCAGAGTTGTAGACGATGACGAGGTCAGCGCCGCCGCGCTCGATGAACTTCGCGCTGATACCCGTGCCGGCACCGGCGGCGATGATCGCCTTGCCCTTGGACATCGTGTCGCGCAGGCGCTCGATGACTTCGAGGCGAGTGTAAGGGTTTCCTTTTCCGGTCCAGGGGTTGGGCATGGGTGTGATGTAAGCTGGGATTTGGGTGAAGATGTGCGTTCTACGGTGGTCGGCAAGAATGGGTTGCTCGGACCAGCCGGGTCGTTATTCAAGGGGTGTGGTGCCTGACCGCCAATCAAATACCCCTTTTGAGACGCAACTCCGTCACCTTGAAACGGACATCGAGAACCCGCGTTCCAAGCGGCTGTCGGTGGTCAGCGCCGAGGTGCGTGATGCCCGGCCATGGGTGCAGGATTCGCTCCGCTGTGCCGAGCTCTCCCACTTCGAGATCACCCACGTCGGGTCGGCCGAAATGCTGCCGCCTTATTCGATTGTCCGTCGCCAACAGAGCGGGGCCTTCTTTATGGCCTGCTTATCGGGGCAGGGGGAGGTCTTCGTGGATGGTCGTTGGCGGAAACTCGCGGCGGGCCAAGCCTGCCTCCTGCCTTCGGGCATTCAGAACTCTTTCCGCATCGGCCGCAGTAA
The DNA here is from genome assembly GCA_903925205.1 of uncultured Opitutia bacterium. GTDB lineage: Bacteria > Verrucomicrobiota > Verrucomicrobiia > Opitutales > UBA953 > UBA953. Next base: position 8,822 of record CAIYEN010000035.1, read on the forward strand.
GCGCTGGGCGTTCTGCTGGGTGCGTTTCGGCAGTGGAGTGAAGTCGCGGACAATCTTTCGCGCGAGCTCGCCAGTGCAGGCGGCCTTTGAGGGTGCGCCCTTGCACGCGGCCATCCTCGGTTTGCGGGCTGAACTGCAAGGGGAAGGGCTCTCCCGCCGCAATTACCAGTGGACGGAACTCATTTACGATTACGTGAAGGCCTTCGCCAGCAGCTTCCGCGGCGATGAGCGTGTGCAGCGGCTCTGGGAACTCGTGAACCAGCGCCTCGATTACGCGTGGGATGCCAAGGCCTTGGTGCGCGAATCACATTTGAGTTTCGAGCACCTGCGGCGGCTGTGTCTCCGCGAGATCGGCCGTACCCCGATGAGTCACCTGACGCACCTGCGCATCCAGCAAGCGGTTCGGTTGATCTCGGAGACCGATGAGAAATTGACCGAGATCGCCCGCCAGGTCGGGTTCGCCAACGGCAACAGCTTCGCGGCGGCGTTTAAGAAATGCACCGGCCACCCCCCATCCCAGTTCCGCTTGGGGGCGGGGACGGGTCGTTCGAAGTAATATTTGCCCTTAAATGTGGATTTAGGGGTGGTCTGGTTGCACTCGGAAAGGAAGCAAAGGGTTGAAGGCTGGAAAGCAGGGGGCTACTTTGGGCCATCCCCGTCCCTCCCCATGTTCCGTTTCTTACTCCTGTTTACGGCTGCCTTCGTTTCGGCTGCCCCGCTGCGCGTCCTCGTCGTCAGCGATAATGACCAAGCGACCCGCGGTACCGTCGCCTACCTGACTCAGGGTGGGGCGCAAGTCGCCCAGGCGTCCGCCGCCTCGGCCGAGGCCTTGGCCAAGGCCGACGTCGTCGTGCTTTATCAATCTAAGTTCGCCGCTTATTCGGCCGACGCTCAGCAGGCCCTCGGTGCCTTCGCCAAGCGTGGCGGTGGCGTGGTCGCCGTGCACGGCGCCGTGGCCGCAGGCAACGCCGAGTTTGGCAAGTCGGTCTTCGGCGGCGCCTGGACGGGCGAGAGCCAGAAGTTCGCGAACAACATGCTGCTGACGATCCGGACGGACGCGCATCCTTTGACCATCTCGGCTTCGACCTTCGATATTCAAGACGACACGGTCTATGACCTCGCGCTGAACGAGAAGATTTTCGTCCTCGGCTCTGCCTTCACCCCAAAGGTGACCAACGAACGCCGTAAGTCGACGCAGGCCGCCGACCGTGCCTCGATCTACGACATCCAGCCGCAGCTCTGGGCGTATGAAGCCGACGACCACCGCGCCGCTGTCTTCCTGACCGGCGCCAAGGTGGGCACGCTGGACCACGTGAGCTTCCGTACCTTCATCGCCCGTGCCGCCGCCTGGACCGCGAAGCGTCCGTTGACTGACGAACTCTGTGCGAAGTCCGACCTCGAAGACGTCCGTTACCCGACCGGCGGCCCGCGCCGTGGTGCCGATGCCGTCGCGCAATTCAAGATGCAGCCGGGCTTCAAGGTTAGCGTCCTCGCGACCGAACCCCTCATTAATAAGCCCATCGCCATGCAGTGGGACGAACGCGGTCGCCTCTGGGTCGCCGAAACCCCGGAATACCCGAACGGCCGTCGCCCCCTGAATGCCGAAGCCTGGAAGGAAGGGGGCGTGTTGGCTCCTGGTAACTACGACCGCCCAGCCCGCGACAAGATTAGCGTCTTGGTTTCTTCGAAGAAGGACGGCGTCTTCGACCAGAAGGTCATCTTCCACGAAGGCCTCGAATTGATTACCGGTTTCTGTATCTACAAGGACGGCGTGATCGTCGTTGCCCAGAAGAACATCGTCTGGCTGCGCGACACCGACGGTGACGGCAAGGCCGACAAGGAAGAAATCCTCTACGGCGGCTTCACCCCAGGTGACACCCACTTCGTCGCCAACCATTTCATCGTCGCCCCCGACGGTTGGATCTACGCTTCTAACGGCGGCGGCGGGACCGCGACGAACGCGAAGACCGGTGCTCCGATGGCCCGCCTTTCGTCCGGCACCTTCCGCTTCAAGGCCGACGGTTCCGCCATCGAGCAGGTCGCCTCGCAGGGTGGCAACAGTTTCGGCAACGAAGTCACGAGCGACATGGAACTCTACCATGGTAAGGCCACGAACGGTAACCCCATCCAGCACGTCGTCCTCCCTGAGACCATCCTGGCCAAGGTCCCGGGCACGACCGCCAAGGCGTTCTCCTCGGTGAACCCGGGTCGCCCAGTCTTCCGCAAGGATCTCCCGGACCGCGCTCCCTTGCTCCAGATTGACCAAGTCGGCCGCTACACCGCCGCCTGTGCGACGCCCGTCTATGAAGACGCCGCCTGGCCCAAGGAATACAACGGTACGGTCTTCGTCACCGAGCCGATCCTCGACATCATTCACCACGAGAAGCTCGTGCTCGACGGTCCCGCCTATAAGGGTGAGCTCATCCTGCAGGATTCCGAATGGCTCCGCTCGATGGACCATTGGTTCTGTCCGATTGACGTCTCCTTCGGTCCCGACGGCGCGATGTACATCCTCGACTTCTACACCCCGGTCGTCGCCCACAACGACACCCGCGGTCCGTTGCACTCCAAGTCGGGCGCCTCGGTGCGTCCGGACCGCGAGCACTACTTCGGTCGCATCTACCGCATCCAGCACGACAACGCCCCCGCCTATGGTCATCCGGACCTCGCGAAGGCCGATGCCGCTGGCTTGGTCGCCGCCTTCAGCCATCCCAGCAAGGTCGTCCGCTTCAACGCCCTCCGCGTGCTCATGGATCGCGACGCCGCCGTGCAGAACGCCGCCGTGCCGCTGATGACGGAGTTGGCCTTCAGCAAGGGGAAGCCCGAAGCCCGCATCCTTGCGCTCTGGGGTCTGCAGCGTCTCGGCAAACTCTCGAGCGAACAGCTCGCAACCGCGGCGACGACCGATAATGCCGCCGTCCGGAAGAACGCCTTCCTCGTTTCCGAGGCCGGCCAGATCTCGCTCCCGACCGCCGCGTATCGTGCGGCCTTCGACGATGCCGACGCCCGGGTGCGCTTGGCTTCGCTCCGTTCCCTCGGTTCGGCGGCGATGTCCGCCGAAGTCGGCGTCCTGCTGAGCGCTTCGCAGGCGAAGTTTACGGACAACTGGACCAAGGCTGCCTCCTCGGCGGCGACCGCGGCCAATCCGGCGACCTTCCTTGAATCGCAGATGGCTTCGGCCGAAGCCACGGACGTTGAATTCGCTCGCTCGTTGGCGACCAGCATGGCTGCTTCGAATGATGGCATTGCCCGTCTCCGCGTGCTGCAGGCCGCGGCTACCGCCCGCAACGTGGCCGTCGCCCGCGCTGCCTTGCAGGTCTTCGCCTCTCGCAATGCCGCGGCTCCCGCCGATCAGGCGGCGACCGTGGCGGCGCTGAAGAAGGCCATCGCCCACAGCGACGCCGAACTCAGCCTCGCCGCGGTCACGCTCGCTGCCGCTTGGTCCAAGGGGGACGAAATGAAGACGGAATTCGCTGCGGCTGCGCAGAAGCTATTGCCGCTCCTCGCCGACGAGAAGGCCGCCCCGGACGCCCGTGCCTCCGCGGCCCGTACGCTCGTCGCCATCCGCCG
>CAIYEN010000036.1 GCA_903925205.1 uncultured Opitutia bacterium
TGTAGGTGATCTCGACCTGGATCGAGTCAGGCTGCAGCCCGAAGGGGCAGTACGCCGTCATGGTGTGCTGGGTTGTCATCACGCGGCCTCGTCCATCAAGCCAAGGTCAGCGGCCTCGATGGCGCGCGGCTCTGCGTGGTTGATCGCGTTCTCCAACGCGATCAGGAGGGCGCAGGCGTCGGCCATGTAGAGCAGGACCTGAAACTCGCCGTCCTGCCCGGTGTTGCCGAACTTGATGTTGATAAACGACTGGTGCCCATCCGCCGGAAACCCGGTGACGTGGATGCCCGGCCGGTTCTCGCGCTTAACGCTGAAGGTTTTGTTGTCCATTTCCCTCTCCTGGTTGACTAGGCGGCGATTGAGTTGGTGAAGGCCGGCGCATTGATCGCCACCCGCGCGGCCCGATACCGCTCGACCTGCCGGACGAACCCGGCCCACAGCTCGCGGCGACGGATCATCCAGCCCTCGCGACGATTGGCGGACCACAGATCGAACGGCAGGCAGTCCCAAGCGGCGCGGCGGTCGCTCTCGTGCGTCTGCAGGTGGGAGAGCCAGTTGAGAGCGGCGGCGGCGTGCACCTCGTGCGCGAACTGGCCCATCTCGATACAAGCCGGCTCGGCCCAGCGGTCGAAGTCGTAGCCCAGCAGGCGCTCGCAGCGGGCGAAGTCGGCGGCGCGGTGGGCGACCTCGGCGGTGCACACGGCGACGGCCCACTGGCGATAATTGAAGCCTTCAATTGCGTGCGAAGGCAGCGGTTGCCTTTCGCGGCGGATCAGCTCGGCGGTGGTGAGGTGATCGGTGTCGCGGCGGGTGAGGGTGAGTGCGTCGGGCATTGGTGGGTGGCTCCCTGTTCGGTGAAGCCAAGTTAATCAACCATTAACCCACAGTCAATCAAGAATTAACCACCGATCAACTTTCCCTCGGCTAAGGTCCAACCTTCAACTCAGGGAGGCATGGATGCGCGTATTTGCTATCGCAGGCGTTGCGTTGATCGTACTTGCCGGTCCCGCCATGGCGCAATTTGGCGGGACCTCACCGAACGGTGGTTATGGTTCAGGCACTTACGGGTCCGGCACCTATGGCACCGGCAGCAATCCCAACAGCAACTCGGTCGACGGCTACACTCGCAGGGACGGGACCTACGTCCAGCCGCACCAGCGCACGAACCCGAACAACAGCCAGCTCGACAACTACGGGACGCGCGGGAACACAAACCCCTACGGCGGGCAGACCGGCACTCTGTCGCCCAGGCGATAGGGGAGCGGGGCGGGGATCACATCCGCTTCCCCGCCGGCGGCATCGCGGCGCAAGGGAACGCATTGATGAAGGCCGCAGCATACAGTCCGATCATGGGCTTGTGCCGCTCGGCCGGTCGGTCTTTCAGGAACTTCACAACGACATCGACGCCCTGTTGATATGTCGCCGTTGGCGGCATGCAGAAGGGCGGGAACTTGTCGAAGGCGTCGACCCAAAACAGGGTCGCCTCGTGCATGCCGCGCACGTAGGCATAGCACTGGTCCAGGGTCGCGACGTCTGGCTTCTCACACGCGCGCAGGAAGTCATTTCCCGTACCGGCGACATCTACCGCGCGAGCCGCCGGCGCCGTCCACAGCATCGCAAGGAAGATCAACAGCAACCGCATTCAGACACACTACCCCGAAGCGCCTCGATTCACATTCGCGGCCGAATCTCAGCAATCCGGTAGGCCTTGGCCCACTTCCTGCGTGAAAGCTCGAAATCCTTGGCCGGGTTGAGCTGGCGGACGCGCCATACGTCTGGAGTGGCCCGCAGCAGCCGCTTCACCAAGGCGTAAAGGTTGCCGTCCTCGGACTGATGAACGAACACACAGTCCGTCATGGGCAGGAGTGGCATCGCCGGATTGATGACTACCTGGTCGCCCTGAGCCAGTCGCTCAAGCATGCTATCGCCAATCACGTGAAACGCCCAGGGATCCGTCACAGTGGCGGTGCGTTCGGTCCGCTTGATGTAGTCGATCGGCTCGGAGGTCAGAATCATCGCGCCGTCGCCATCGCCAGCGGCGGCTGACGCCCAGACAGGAATATCCGCACGGCCCATCGGCACGGGAGGCGCTGTGGCCGGCTCTGCCAGCGGGCGCCTTGCTGGGCGGTCCATCAAAAATGACGCCTGCTTGGGCTCTGGCGGCCACTTTTCCCCCGCCGCCAGAGCGCGCACCATATCGGGGTCCACTTCCAGCAACTGGGCCAGGCGCGGCTGCTTGCGCTGATCTGGCACGTTCTTGCCGGATTCCCACTGGTTCACAGCCGACTTCGTGACGCCGAAGTGCCGGCCCAGCTCAATCTGATCCCAGCCCTTCGCCTCTCGGGCGGTTTTGATGAGTTTTCCAAGCTCTGCGGACATGGGTCCATTGTCTCTTGACCTGTGGTTAACTGCGCGAGCATTCTAGATTGACTGGTAGTCAATTAACGATTAACTTCGCGTTCATGGACGCTACAGCCCCCCGAACCACCCCGCTCACTGAGACCAAGCTCGAAGGCCTGAACGCAGCCAAGAGAGCCGCAGGGAACGCCAAGCTCCTTGCGGAGAAGCTCGGCATCACTGGTGCCGCAATCAGTCGGTGGGGTGATGAAGTGCCACTGAAATGGGTGATCCCCGTCGAGGGCGCGACTGGTGTCTCTCGTCACACGCTGCGGCCAGACATGTTCACGCCGCCATCGGCGGCCACCACCCCCCACCAGGACGAAGCCGCATGATCGCCGAGCTGCTCGTCATCGCGGCGTTCGCCGTCCTGCTGGCCGCTCTCGTGTTCGTGGTGACGCGATGAGCGACGAAGGCATTACCCATTTCGAGTACCTGCAAGCCGAGAAGGCGCGGGTGCGGTCGCTGCTGTCGAAGAAGGCGAGCCCGGCTGCTTTGGCGCGGCTCCCCAAGCCCATCGTGCCCAAGCGCGAAACCCTGCCGCCGGTTGTGCTGGCGACGCGACGCGACGCGGTCAACTACCGGCAGCAGGCGGTTTCCAGGGCGGTTGCCCGCGCGCGGGTGCTGGGCACCTTTGCGACGCCCGAGCAGGAGAGGGCGATTATGGCATCCCCGTTCTACCGCATCCAGGCGACGCAGGACGGCGCGGCGCACCTGAAGGAAATGGCCGCTGTAGCGGGTGCCGCTCTGGGCCTGTCGCCTGACGATCTGGCTCGGCAACGCAGCAGCGTTCGATACACCTACGGCCGGTACGTCGTCGCGCTCGTGCTGACTGACCTTTGCATGGTGTCGTCGGAGATGATCGGCCAAGCGCTGGGCGTGACATTTGAGAACGCCAAGAACGCGCGCCGACGTGGCCGCAATCTGCTCGCGCGCTCGGCCGCATACACCGAGAAATATGGCGTCGCCTTGCAGGCCGTCTACGCCCGCTGGCCGCAGTACAGGACCGCAGCATGAGCGGGCGGGCCACCACGCGGGATTACGGCTGGGCACGGGCGCAGGCCGACCTTGCGAACGGTATCCATCCCGGCGTCGTGGCCGCGCGGCTTGGCGATATTGAGGAGAACGTCCGCGAGATTGCCGATCAGCAGGGCTGGCCGGTGTCATGGAGCGGCCAGACGGCGCAGCAGATCCTCGACGCTTACGAGCGGATTATCCCGTGAGCGCATCACTTTCCCTCGCTGGCGGCATTAGCTCTCCGAAGTCGCCAGTTGGCACCGTGCAGAAGATTGGGCTGCACGGTGCCACCCTTATTCGTATCCCCGGTGCGGCCCTTGGGGTGCCGCGTTCCTCCCTTGCCGGGGAAACTGGCGGTCGCGCTGTTGAGTATCTCCGGCGCGACCGCCTCTTTTATTCTCTGGTCCGCGAGCTTGGCGGCGATACGGGCCAGAACTTCGCTAAGTGGCTTCCAAGTGTCGGCTCTCTTCATGGGTTTAACCATGAAGGGAATCGTGGCCATGAAGTCGTCAAAGCCTGCCAGGAACTCGGCAATGTCTGCCGCGCTTGATCGCGTCCGCCCGATGTTGGTCGCTATAGGCGGCCCGCGTCAGTGGTCCGACACCAAAGACCATTGGCGAAACCGCCTTGCACGGCGGCTCGATATGAACGCCCGCCGCGTAAGGGCAATCCTTTCTAACAATGAAAAAGTGAGCCTGACCGCCGATGAATATATCCGGATTGAAGAACGGTTTTGCGCGCTCGATCAACGCATTGCGGAAAACCTGCGGGCGCTCGACGCAGACGCTGGGAATGCGCCTACTTGCCAAGTGCGAGCGGGAAGAGCGCCGGATCAGGGAGCGCGTGGCGAAGCTCCAGGCGGATCGCAAGCGCGCTTACAAGCTGATCGGCGGTAGGGGGCGGTGATGGATCGCGTGGCCCAACTCGCTGCACAGGCACGCAGGATGCTTGAGTTTGAAAAAGACTCGCTAGTTGGCTTTGAGGCCGCGCGTATGACGACGCGCCAGATGCTCCGCGAGGAAGCCGAGGACCTTGGCTTCGCCCCCAACGAAATCTCCGCCGCCGTTGACGAGGCCCTTACCGCAGCGGGGACAACGCCATGAGCAAGCCCGGCCGCAACAAGTACGGGGCACGCAAGGTCGTCGTGGATGGCATCAAGCACGACAGCAAGCGCGAGTGGGTGCGCTACGGGCAACTGCTGCAACTCTGGAAGGCCGACAAGATCAGCGATCTAGAGCGGCAAGTGACTTACGTGCTTGCGCCTGCGGTTAACCTACACGGCGAGAAGCGTAAGAAGCCAGCTCTCCGATACGTGGCCGACTTCCGATACCGCGACCGGCAAGGCGCAATCGTCGTTGAGGACGCCAAAGGCTTTGAAAGCCCTGTGAGCCGCATCAAGCGCCACCTAATGAAGTCCGTCCATGGAATAGACGTGAGGATCACATGACCGATTCCTGGTTCCGCAACATGCCGCCGCGCATGGCCGTCTCCATCGCACCTGTCCCGCAGGATCGCCCGCTTTTCTGGCTGGCGCTGATCGCGCTTGCGGTCGCCGTCGCGCCGGTCGTTGGGTTCGTGCTGTGGGCTTGGGCATGAGCGCATCGCAGGCACTGGTCCGCTACGATGCCGCTTGCAGTGCTGTCGCCGCAGCCACGACGGTCGATGAAGTTCGCGAGATTACGGCGCATGCCGATGCCGTGCGGGCCTATGCCAAGCAGGCCAAGAATCGCCAAATGGAAGTGCAGGCGGCTGAAATCCGCATCCGCGCCGAGCGCCGGTTGGGCGAGTTGATGGCCGGGCAAGCTGCCACCGTGGGAGTGTCCAAGGGTGCGGCCGAAGCCGGAACGAATCGCGGCGCGACGCGGGTTGCGGAAAAACCCGCGTCGCTGTCCGAAGCCGGGATCGACAAGAACCTCGCCCACCGGGCGCGGACCTATGCCGCCGTTCCCGAAGACAAGTTCGAAAAGCTACTGAAAGACAAGCGCAGCCGCGAGAACCGCCGCGTTGTTCTCGATCCAGAGTTCCAGGCGCTGGCCGAGCAGTCGGCGCGCGACATCGAGATCGAGCGCGACGAGCGCATTGCCCTGTCCGGTTCAGAGGCGCTGGTCGAGGAGAACAACAAGCTGCTGAAGCAAGTGGCCGCTCTCAACCGTCGCCTCGCCGCGGTGATGGAGGAAAAAAACTCAGCGCAGTACCGCGAGAAGATGTGGAAAGAGCGGGCGATCGAGGCCGGCTGGACGGCGAGGGCGGACGCCTGATGGATATGTTCATCAAGTCGGCCCAGGCCCTTGTTCTCCGCGACTATCAGTCGGCCGCGATCGAGAGCGCCCGCGACAACATCCGCCGGGGCAACCGGCGGCAAATCCTGTGCGCTCCGACAGGGGCCGGGAAGACCATCATCGCGATGGGCCTGATGAAACTCGCCATGGAAGCGGGATCGCGCTCGGCTTTCATCACCGATCGCAGCGCGCTGATAGACCAGACCTCGACCGCCATGGACTTGTACGGCATCGACCACGGCGTCATGCAGGCCACCCACTGGCGCAGCAATCCACATGCCCACGTTCAGCTCGTGTCTGCCCAGACGTTGGCGCGGCGGCTGGGTAATGGTGGGTACGTTGACCACCACCTGAAGAATTTGCGCTTTGTGCTGATAGACGAATGCCATTCGCTATATGCCGGCACGACGAAATGGCTTTCCACCCTGCCTGAGACGACCTCGATTATTGGCCTGACCGCGACGCCGTTTACGAAGGGCCTTGGCGAGCATTTTAATGCGATCGTGAACGTCGCCACGACGGACGGCCTGATCGCCAGCGGCGCGCTCGTGAAGCCCGTCGTCTACGCCACTGTCGAGGCCGACATCAGCGGCGTGCCCGTGAAGTCGACCGGGGAATGGGACGACAAGGGCCTGGAGAGGGCCGGCGTCACCATCGTGGGCGACGTGGCGACAGAGTACGTCAGGCTCTCGTCGGAGCATTTCGGCAAGCCTGAGAAGGCCATCGTCTTTAGCAGCACCGTCGCACACGGCGAAGAGATATGCCGGGCGATGGCGAGCGTCGGGCTCAATTTCCAGCAGATCAGCTATTTGGACGACGAGGACGATCGGCGTCGGAAGATTGACGAGTTTCGGAAGCCCGGCAGCGCCATCATGGGTCTGGTGTCCTGCGATGCGCTGGCGAAGGGTTTCGACGTTCCCGACGTGAAAGTCTGCATCTTGTGCCGGCCGCTCCGGAAGTCGCTCACGACGCACATTCAGCAGATCGGGCGCGTCATGCGCCCGGCGCCGGGGAAAGCGAAGGCGCTGGTGATCGATCACACCGGCAACGCGATGCGCTTCCTCGAAGACACGGTGGATTTCTGGGATCGCGGCGTTGATGAGCTGAACGACGGCGCCGAGAAGGACAAGAAGCCGCGCGAACTGTCAGAGAAAGAGCGCAAAGAGAGGGCCTGCCCGAAGTGCAAGGCGGTGTTCGCGGTCTCGACGCCGATCTGCCCGGCCTGTGGGTGGGAACGGCCGGCACGGCAGAGCGGCGTGAACGTGGTGAGCGGGTCCGCACAGATCCTGTCGATGAGCAAGGCGGGGCAGGGGTCGAAGAGGGGCTTTGACTTCGATAACCACCCGATCCTGCGCGAGCCCCGCACCGCCTACCTCTCGATCTTTGCGTGGACGTTGATCCGCAAGCGAGGCGACGAGGATGGAGCACGGAAGTGGGCAGCATCCATGTATCGGGGCATCTACGAACGGTGGCCTGCCCAGGTCTGGCGCTCACTGCCATCTTCCTCCGGTATGGCGACGCCGGATGTCGATCGTCTATGCCGCAGCGAGATGGCGCGCTTCGCAAAGTCGAGGACGCAGCATGCCGCATAGCTTTCAGGAGACCGCCGCTTCGATCGGCTGCATCATCGGGAACCTGCACGAGGACGATCGCATCCATCGTTGCGCGACAGAAACACACCCGCGGAAGAAGAACGGCGCCTATCGCAGCGACGGAATCAGGGGCTGGATACGGAACTGGGAGACGTTCGAACTGGCGACGTGGCACGAGGAGCGCACTGAGCGCCGTGCCGTACCGCTCAAGCCTTTGCCCGACCTTGCCAAGCGCCGGGCCGAAGAGGCTGCAGCCGCTCGCTATGCCGCCGAAACAGCCCAGCACATGGTGAAGTCCGCCGCATGGGCGACACACCCCTACCTCGTCCGCAAAGGCTTCCCCAAGGCCATAGGGCTCGTTCTGGAGGACATGCTGCTGGTGCCTGGCAGGATCGACGGCGAGATCACGACACTGCAGAAGATCTATGAAGACGGGCGCAAGCTGTCGCTTACCGGCGGGCGCATGAGCGGCGCGTCCTTTTCGATCGGAGATGGCCCCGTGGAGATCCTCTGCGAGGGTTATGCGACTGGCCTGTCGATCAAGGCCGCGCTGACCGGCATCTGTGTGCGCGCCAGGGTGACGTGCTGCTTTTCGGCGGCCAACGTGGCCGAGGTCGCCAGCAAGCGGCGCCGCGCGATGATCTTCACCGACAACGACAAGCCGATCTCGCAGTTCGCAGGTTTGGGCACGGGCGAGTATTTCGCGCGCCGCACGGGACTGCTTTGGACAATGCCGCCGCAGGTGGGCACGGATGCCAACGACCTTCACTTGTCGTCAGGCTTGCCCGCTCTGCAGGGCCTACTCCTCGACCTCATGCAAAGGAGACAATGCGCCGCTTGATCGTCAATCAGCCCGGTGTGCTGCGCCGGAATATAGCCCCTCAATCAGGTGTCATCACGGGAACATGACCGTGAGCATCGCCGGGGAATGAGCAGCAACGCACAGGACGACGGGAAATCCGTCACGTCTGGGCGGCGGGATCGCTACCGCCGCTTGGGCCGCCGTTGGAATGAAGACTGGGAGAGCGGGGATCGGCCAACCCACCCGCACGCTGTTAGACCAGCATATCCCTATAGCGATGCGTCAAAAGCGACGGGCGGCTCGGGCCAGCATGTCGAAACGCACTTCGTCCCCGCAAGGGCGAAGTGCGTCTTCGCTCTGGACTCTCAAACCAGCATAACTGGTTGTTAAAGGTTAGGGATTAAACATGAGGCTGAACAACTGGAGTTCGATTGATGATGTGGTCCTACGGGAGGCGCACTTGAACGGCAGACCCTGGACACCAGACCACACCGCCACGCTGACCCGCATGGCCGGCTCCGGGGCTTCCGATCTCGAGATCGCGCGCCACATGGACAGGGGCGTCAAGCTGATCGGCCGGAAGAGGCGGGACCTCGGCATCGAGCGCGGCGTCAGTCCGGCGCTCGCGGCAATGCTGGCCCGGATGAGTGGGCGCAAGCGCAGACTGGGGAGGGTGTGATGACCGCTGATGTCAGAGGCGGAGCAGGCGGGCGAAAGATGCCCATTGGAAAGCGCTTCCAGAAGGGCCAGAGCGGCAATCCTGGGGGGCGCCCAGCGGTTTCTGGGCCACTGAAGGAGCTAGCCAAGGCCCACACGGACGAGGCTCTGGCGACGCTCGTAGCGGCCCTGGCGGCGGACGAGAACAACGTTCGCGTCATGGCAGCCAATTCCTTGCTGGACCGCGGCTGGGGCAGGCCAACCCAGCACCACGAACTGGACGCGGGCGACGAGCTGGTCCGGCGCATGGGCGAAGCCGCGAAGAGGCTGAAGGATGGCGGCTGAGCGCCTGCAACTGCGGATGGTGTCGTTGAGCGAGGCAAATGATTTTGTGCGCGTCTTGCATCGCCATCATCGGCCGGTGGTGGGTCACAAGTTCAGCCTTGGCGCGGTGCTGGATGAGACGCTTGTAGGCGTGGTGATCGTGGGTCGCCCGGTGTCGAGGGTGCGCGACGACGGCAATACCTTGGAAGTGACGAGGCTCTGCACGGACGGGACGCGCAACGCATGCTCGTTCCTCTACGGGGCAGCGGCTCGAGCATGTTTTGCGCTGGGCTATCGCCGGATCGGGACGTACCTGCTGGCAAGCGAGAACGGCGCGAGCGTCCTTGCCGCTGGTTGGCGCTGCCTTGGCGAGCGTGGCGGCGGTTCGTGGCATGCGCCATCGCGCCCACGCAAAGACAGCCATCCCCTCGAGAGGAAGCAACTGTTCGAATTGGAGACCGCTTGACGCAGGCTGAACGCCGCGACCCCGAAGGCGACCTGATCGAAGTCATCGCCGGGTTCCGCCACAATCCGCTGGGCTTCGTGCGCTACGCCTTCCCCTGGGGTGAGCCGGGAACGGAACTTGCGGACGAGACGGGCCCGCGGCCGTGGCAGATCGAGACGCTGAACATCATCGCGGAGGCCCTGTCGGCGGACGACATAGAGGGCGCGCTGCGCATCGCCACGGCATCGGGCCACGGCATCGGCAAGTCGGCGCTCGTGTCCTGGGTAATCCTCTGGGGCCTGGCGACGGCGCCGCTGACGAAGGTCGTGATCACGGCGAACACCGGGGACCAGCTCCGCACCAAGACATGGCCGGAGGTGTCGAAGTGGTTCAACCTGCTGATCTGCCGGCACTGGTTCAAGTTCGAGGCGACGTCGATTGCGCGGCGCAACAGCAGCGGCTCGAAGGAATGGCGCTGCGACGCCGCGACATGGTCGGAGAACAATACGGCGGCCTTCGCGGGCCTGCACAACAAGGGCCGGCGCATCATCCTGCTGTTCGACGAGGCTTCCCAGATCGCCGACAAGGTCTGGGAAGTCGCCGAGGGCGCGCTGACCGACGAGGACACCGAGATCCTGTGGCTCGTCTTCGGCAACCCGACCGAGAACACCGGGCGGTTCCGCGAGTGCTTTGCCGGCGGCCGGTTCGCCCATCGATGGAGCCCGCGCCAGATCGACAGCCGTGAGGTGCCCGGCACGAACAAGGGCGAGATCGACAAATGGATTGCCGACTATGGCGAGGACAGCGACTTCGTCCGCGTCCGCGTGAAAGGGCAATTTCCTCGAGGAGGCAGCATGCAGTTCATCGACGGCGACCTGGTGGACGAGGCCGCCAACCGGGAGGCGGTATCGCACCTGCGGCAACCGCTCGTGATGGGGGTCGACGTCGCGCGCTTCGGCGATGACCAACAGGTGATCGTGTTCCGCCGCGGCCTCGACGCCCGAACGATCCCTACGCTGAAGTTCCGGGGCCTCGACCTCGTCAGCCTTTCCGGCAAGGTCGCGGAGCAGGCCATGCTTCACGGCGCGGTGGGCGTGTTCATCGACGAGGGCGGCATGGGCGCGGGCGTGGTCGACATGGTCCGCAAGATGCTGCCCGGCCGGCTGGTGATCGGCGTCAACTTCGGCGGCAAGGCTGACCGCTACACGATGGGCGGCGACCTCCCGCTGGTGGCCGACAAGGCTGCCGAGATGTGGGCCGGGATGCGCCTGTGGCTCAAGACCGGGGCGATTGAGAAGGACCCCGAGCTGAAGGCCGAGTTGACCGGCCGGCAGTACGGCTTCGACACCCACAACGCGATCCGCCTCGAGCGCAAGGAGGACATGAAGAAGCGCGGCCTGTCCTCGCCCGACGTGGCCGACGGCCTGGCGCTCACCTTCGCCTATCCGGTCGCCGACCAGCCGGCCGACACGCGCTTCGACGTGCAGGGGATCGCCGCCGCCCCGGTGCTGCAATCCGACTACGATCCCCACGCCGATCTATAGGTTGTGCTTGATTTTGAAAAACCCCCTCAGGAAGGTGTAACTCTGACTCCCTCGTGAGGTTCAGCCCTTGGGTTTATTCTCCATGATGTCGCAGGCCACTGGAGTGGGCCAGCCTCAGCCTCTTCCTCCGATGCCCGAACCCGTGCCGCAGATGGCCGACGAGTCGGTCAAGCGCGCGCGGGACGAGCAGAAGAAGCGCGCCGCCGCGATGTCCGGTTATGCCTCCACGATCACGACAGGCGGGCAGGGCGTTGTAGGGCCCGCCAGCACGACGGCCGGTAAACAGCTGTTGGGCGCCTGATGGCTCGTGACGTCGCCCTCCGGACCCACCTCGACGACCGCATCAACGTCCTGCGGCGGCAGCGTTCAAGCTGGGAAGGCGGCTGGCGTGACCTCTCGCGCTACGTGAACCCGCGCCGCGGCCGGTTCTTCTCGTCACCGAACTCGAACCAGGGCGGCGTGCAGAAGAACGGCGCCATCCTCGATCCGACGGCGCTTTTCTCGCTCCGCACCCTCGTCGCCGGCCTGATGTCGGGCATCACCTCGCCGGCCCGTCCGTGGTTCCGGCTGACCGTGGCCGATCGGCAGGTTGCCCAGCTCGCGCCGGTCAAGGCGTGGTTCGACGACTCGGCCGAGCGGATGCGCATGGTGTTCAACGCCGGCAACCTCTACTCGGCATTGCCGCTGATCTACGAGGAGCTGGGTCAGTTCGGCACCGGCTGCGCAATCCTCGAGTTCGACCGCGAGGACGTGATCCGGCTCTACACGCTCACCACGGGCGAATATTACCTCGGGCTGGACTGGCGCGGCCGGGTCGACACGCTCGCGCGCCGGTTCATGTACACGTACCGCCAGATCGAGCAGCGCTGGCCGGACCACGGGATCGCCGAGATCACGACCAAGGCGAAGAGCGCCGAGGCCGACAACGAGATCGCGATCATGCACATGATCGAGCCGAACCCGAAGGTCGAGAAGGGCCGGATGGACTATGCCGGCAAGGCGTTCCGCTCGGTCTACTGGCGCGAGGGCAGCGGCCAGGCCGAGGGCGAGTTCATCCACCGCGCGGGCTACGCCCGCTTCCCGGTCCTGGCGCCGCGCTGGAAGCCGATCGAGAACGAGGCCTACAGCCAGGGTCCCGGCCACGACTCCCTGCCGGACGTGAAATCTCTGCAGATCCTTGCCAAGCGCGAACACAACGCCGTCGACAAGCACGTCAACCCGCCGATGGGCGCTCACATCAGCCTGCGCGGCTCGGCCTCTTCGGTCCTGCCCGGCGCCATCAACTACTTCACGACGCAGGAAAAGGGCGCCGGCATGTGGCCGCTCTACCAGACCGCTCCCGGCGCGATCGCCGAGGTCGAGCGGCTGGTGATGCGGACCCGTGAAAGCGTGAAGTCCGCCTTCTTCGCCGACCTGTTCCTGATGTTCGACCAGATGGAGGGCGTGCAGCCGCGCAACCAGCTCGAGATCAGCACCCGGCGCGAAGAGAAGATGCAGATGCTGGGGCCCGTGCTGGAAAACCTGCACGACGATCTCCTGCAGCCGCTGGTCCAGCAGACCTTCGACATCATGTTCGAGAACCGCCTGCTCGCCGAACCGCCGGAGGAGCTGCAGGGCTACCCGCTGGATGTCGAGCTGATCTCCATCCTGGCGCAGGCGCAGAAGGCGGCCGACCTCGGCTCCGTCGAGCGCCTATGGGCCATGGCGGGCAGCATCGCGGCAAGCCGGCCCGACGTGCTGGACAAGCTCAACCCCGACGAGACGATGGACGTCTACGCCGACAAGCTCGGCGCTCCCTCGGCAATCGTGGTCAGCGACGACCAGGTGGCGAAGGTCCGCGCGGCCCGAGCGCAGCAGGCACAGCAGGCGCAGGCGGCGGCGGCTGCCACGACGGCGGCCGACGGAGCCAAGACCCTCAGCGAGACGGACGTCGGCGGCGGGCGCAACGCCCTGCAAGGCATCTTGGGGCTCTGATGGCACACGACATCAACGATGCCAAGCAAGTCCGCGACGCCGAGAAGCGCGAGAAGCTGCAGCTCGAGCAGGCAGCCGACGACGTGCGCGCGGTCATGGTGACGGAGCAGGGACGCCGCTTCGTCAACGGCCTGCTCGGGCTCTGCGACATCCGCGCAGACGGCTACGTGCCGGGCGGGCCCGAGGCGCAGCGGCACCAGGACTACATGGCGGGCCGCCGCAGCATCGGTATCGAGGTGCTGGGCCAGATCGAGCAGCACGCGCCGCAACAGACCGAACTGATGACGGCCGAGGCGCGCGCCGCCGCGGCCGAGAAGCAACTGGCCGACGAGCTGGCCGCGCAGGAGCAGGATGATGGCTGACGAGACCACGACGACCACCGAGACCACGACCACGGAAACGACGGCGCCCGAGACCAAGGCGGCCGACACGACCACGACGACCGAAACCAAGGCCGCGGAAACCACGACCGAGACGAAGCCGGCCGAGACCACGGAAACCAAGCCGACCACCGAGACCAAGGCCGACGCCCCGGCCGACTACACCGCGCTGAAGCTGCCCGAGGGCTACAAGCCCGACGACCCGGTCTTCGCCGACGCGGTGAAGCTGTTCGAGGGCGAGAAGATCGCGCCGGACGTGGCGCAGAAGCTGATCGATTTCACGGTCGAGCGGGACAAGGCGATTGCCAAGGCGGTCAATGACCAGTCGGCAGCGCAGTGGACCAAGCAGACCGGCGAATGGCGGGCGAACGCCGAGAAGGAGTTCTCCGCCGACCAACTGGGCAACGCCAAGACGGCGCTCGCTCAGGTCTTCGACAAGGAGACCGTCGCCTACCTCGAAGGGCTGGGGTTCACGAACCACCCCGGCCTGATCCGGGGGATGGTGAAGGTCTCGCAGGCGATCAAGGACGACACGTTCGTCGGCGGCAATGCCGGCCGGGCCAACGGCGCGCTGGATCCCAAGTCCATGTACCCCAACACCCCGCACAACTAGGAACCCTGACCAATGGCAACGCTTTCCGTAACCAACCCGACCCTGGCCGACTGGGCCAAGGTCACCGACCCCGATGGCAACGTCGCGCAGGTGATCAATCTGCTGTCGCAGATGAACGAGATCACCGACGACATGGTGTGGGTCGAGGGCAATCTGCCCACCGGCCACCGCACCAGCGTCCGCACCACGCTCCCGACCGGCACCTGGCGCCGCTTCAACGAAGGCGTCGCGCCGACGAAGAGCACCAGCACGCAGATCACCGACGCCTGCGGCATGCTGGAGACCTACTCCGAGATCGACAAGGCGCTCGCCGACCTGAACGGCAACACGGCCGCCTACCGCCTCTCCGAGGATCGCGCCTTCATGGAAGGCCTGACGCAGCAGTTTGCCGGCATGCTGATGTACGGCAACACCTCGACCAACCCCGAGCGCATCATGGGGTTCGCGCCGCGCTACAACACGACCTCGACGGCAACGTCGCAGACCGCCAACAACTTCATCAGCGGCGGCGGCTCGGGTTCCGACAACACGTCGATCTGGCTGGTCGGCTGGGGCGACCTCACCGTCCACGGCATCTTCCCGAAGGGCAGCAAGGCCGGCCTGTCGATGCGCGACCTCGGCGAGCAGACGATCCTCGACGCGATCGGCACCCGTTACCAGGGCTATCGCACCCACTACAAGTGGGACTGCGGCCTGACCGTGCGCGATTGGCGATACGTCGTCCGCATCGGCAACATCGACGTTTCGGATCTCGCGGGCTCGACCCCGGCCGACCTCGTCAAGCTGATGATGCGCGCGATCAACAAGATCCCGAACATCAAGATGTGCCGCCCGGCCTTCTACATGAACCGGACGACGAAGCAGTGGCTCGACATCCAGCGCAACCTCGGCGCCTCGGTCGCTGCCACGACCAACAACACCAACATCCGCCGCACGCTCGACGAGAGCGACGGCCGCTTCTTCGACTCGTTCGGCGGCATTCCGATCCGGAAGGTCGACCAGATCACCCTCGCCGAAGCGACCGTGTCGTAAACGGCAGCCCAGGAAAGGAAACCACACCATGATGTACGACAAGCACCTCACCTTCGGCACCGACCAGGCAGTCACCGCGACCGCCGCGTCGACCGACATCGTCGACCTCGGCGTTGTCCGCGACATCGGCAACGGCGAGCCGTTGGAACTGGTGGTCCTCTGCACGGAAGCGGCGACCGCCGCCGGCGCTGCAACGGTCACCTTCACCTTCGAAACCGACGACAACAGCGGCTTCTCGTCGGCCGCAACCCTCGCCGCCACGACCGCGATCGGCAAGGCGTCGCTGACCGCCGGCACGGAAGTGCTGCGCGTGAAGGTGCCGCTCGGCGTCGAGCGCTACCTGCGCATGAACTACACGGTGGCGACCGGCCCGCTCACGGCCGGCAAGTTCACCGCGTTCCTGGCCGAGGAGCGTCAGGCGAACACGGCCTACGCCTCCGGCTTCACCGTCAGCTAACCGGAGACTGATCCATGGCCAAGGCCGACACCGAAACCAAGCCGCGCGCGTACATCGTCGTCGACAATCCCTTCTACGACGGCGTGCAGCTTCATCCCGTGGGCGAGCGCGTTCTCTGGGCCGGTCCGCCCAGCAACTCGCTCGTGCCCTACGAGAACCGCAACAGCCGCCCCAGCACCACCGAGGCCCCGATCTTCGGTGATCCGCTGGGAGGCCGTGGCGATAAGGCTCCGGTGAAGGCCGCGGACCCCGGCCAGCCCGTCGTGCTGGTCCAGTAACCCGCTACGGGGCCGGTCCAGCGCCTTCCGAGGCGCGACGGATCGGCCCCGACTTTCATCACAGGAGGCCACGATGGCGAGCATGGAACTGAGCCCCGAGGATGCCCTCGAGCAGATGGCGCCCGAGCCCTATGTGCAGCGCTACGCCGTGAACGAGCTGCACATCAGCTCGGACGGCCTCGAAGCAATGGGCATGGTGGATCCGCTCACACCGGGCGCTACGGTCCGCGTGAACGCCATCGCGACGGTCATGTCGTCGGCCCTCGACGAAGAAGGCGAGGGCGCCGGCCGCCTCTGCATCCAGATCGTCGACTTGGAACTGGAGCCGTGGGGCAAGCAGATCGACGCCGGCAAGCTCTATCCCACCATGAAGGATTCGTAAGATGGCACAGGACATCGCGTATCAGTCGGCGACGGGCCGCGGCAACGTACCCGTCTCCGAAACGCGCCCGCTCCCGGTCAAGATCATCGGCCTGACATCGGGTGCGCTCACCAAATCGACCGTGACCATGTCGGGAGCGTCGGACGTACTCGTGGCGGCGGATGCCACCCGCGCGATCGTCATCGTCAGCAGCACCTCGGGCAATGCCAGCGCCGCGATCGACATCACGGGCGGCACCTGCGCGCTCGATTCGGGCATCCCGATCGCCGGCGGCGACACGGTGCAGATCGTCGGCAGGGAGGCCCAGAGCGCCATGACGCAGATCGGCACCACCACGCAGAAGCTCACCGTCTACACGGGGGCGTAGCCCCATGCCGGTCACCTTCCTGAACCGGGTGCGCAGCGGCGGCGCCGCGCGGGCCTTCGACGCCGACGTGCTTTCGTGGGAAGCGGCGGTCATCGCCAACGGCGGCACCGTATCCCTTGCCCGGCGGATCATCGTCGACCAGTTCGTCTTTTCCGAGAAGGCGTCGAACGCATGGTCGCTGACCGACGACTACCACGGTCTTTGGGGCGAGAACGCCGCGCAGTCGCTCACGTCGATCAAGCAACGCCGGCTTGCGACGGCGACCAACTCACCGACCTTCACGGCCGACCGTGGGTATACCTGCGACGGAGTGACAAACTACATCGACACCGGCTTTGTGGCGTCCACCCATGCCATTGCGATGACGGAGAATTCTGCACATCTGGAAGTGTACGAAAGAACAAACGTCAGCGGTAATAACTCTGCGGCGGGCACTCTCAGCACCTCCGCTAAATACCTTGCAATTCGTCCTCGCTCAGCGGGTGGCGCCTTTATATATAGTATCTCAACACCCGCGACATACACTCTGCCTGTAGCGACCAGCTTGGGTCTTACGCAGGGTGGTCGTAACGGAACACTCGTTACCGATGTTTACGGGGCAAAGAATGGTGTGGACATGGTGCGCACGGCAGACCCGACTGTTATGGGCACTTTGCTACCTGACTTCAGCCTCATACTTGGCGCTCATAACAACGCCGGTACCCCAGCGTCCTTCCGAGCTACGTCTCTGGGCTTTATATCCTACGGCGCGGCCCTCAGTGGCGCACAGCGTTTGGCTCGTTACAACGCCGTCCAGGCGTGGGCAACGGCGGTGGGGGCGCAGGTCTGATGGCGATGTTTATCCTCCTCACGGCCGAGCAGGCCGACACCGTGCGCGGCCCATCGAGTTCTACGCCATCCGCCGCCTTGGCGCCGGTCGAGCGTCGGGGCGGTGTCTTCATCCTTGGCGTCGAGGTGCTGGGCGACCCGGCGCACGAAGCGCACGAAGCACTTCTTGGCGGCCTGCCGCAGAAGGACAGCGGCGCCCCTGATTTCCCGCCGACGATCGAGCCGCCCGCCTAACAGGGGTGACCCATGAGCGACCTTGAATCCCCGAAGTTCGAGAACCGCATTTCGATGGGGAACTTCATCACCATCGGGATCGGCGTGCTGGCCCTCGCCACTGCCTGGGGCACCCTGCAGGCCGACATCCGGGCGCTCGCGCAGCGTGTCGACAAGGGCGAGACCCGCGACGACAAGACCGCCGAGACGCTGGACGCCATGAAAAGCGCGCTGGTCGAGCTGCGGTCGGACAGCAAGGCCACCAAGGCAGAGGTCGAGCGCATGGGTCGCCAGCTCGACCGCATCGTCGACAACAACCGCGGCAACGCGACGCCAGCCCAGAGAGGCACGCCATGATCGACTACCAGTCAGCCGCCGACCAGATTGGCGTCGAGGTTGCCGCCGTGACGGCCATTGCCGAGGTGGAGAGCAGCGGCCAGGGCTTCCGGGACGGGATGCCAATCATTCGGCTTGAGGCCCACTGGTTCGGCAAGCTCACCGGCTACCAGTTCAACGACAGCCACCCGCATATTTCCTGCCGTGCATGGACGCCTGCGCTCGCCGCCCGCAACCAGGGCGAGGCGTGGGTGCAGTTCGACGAGGCCGCGTCGCTGGATGAGGGCGCGGCCATCCAGTCGACGAGCTGGGGCCCGTTCCAAATCATGGGTTTTCACTGGCAGGCGCTGGGCTACGAGAGCCCGCAGGCGATGCGCGAGGCGATGGGCACCGACGAGGGCCAGCTCGACGCCTTCGTGCGCTTCGTGAAGGCCGACGCGGTGCTGGTCGACGCCGTGCGCCGCAAGGACTGGCACGCCTTCGCCGCCCGCTACAACGGGCTGGGGCAGGTCGATCGCTACGCCGGCCTGATGGCTGCGGCCTACGAAAGGAACGCCTGATGCCCCTCATCCCCCTGCTGCTCGGCCTGGCGCCGACCGTCGCGTCCTGGATCATGGGCGACAAGACCGGCGCCGCCGTCGGCAAGATCACCGGCATCGCGCAGGACATCCTTGGCACGTCGGACGCTGCCGGCATCGAGCGCGCAATCTCTGCCGACCCGAACCTCGCGCTGCAGTTCAAGATGGCCGTGCTTCAGGCGGAAGCCGACGCCCGGAACCACGAAGCCGAGATGAACCGGCAGGCGCTGGATGAACTGAACGCCCGCATCGCCGACGTGGCCAGCGCCCGCAGCCAGACCGTCGAACTCGCCAAGGCCGGATCCCCGATCGCCTGGGGCTCGCCGATCGTGTCCGTGCTGGCCATCGTCGTGTTCGCCGGCTTCGTGTGGATGCTGTTCAAGCAGAGCGTCCCGGACGGCATGAAGGAGGCGCTCTTGCTCCTCGGCGGCAGCGCGGCCACCGGCTACGGCATGGTCCTGTCCTACTGGCTCGGCTCGTCCAGCGGCTCTGCGGCGAAGACGGCGGCGCTTGAGAAAGCCGCCACGGGGAGGGGCTCCTGATGGCCACCGACGTCGACATCGGCAACATGGCGCTCAGCCGTCTCGGCACGCGCGCCACCATCGCCGACCTGACCGAGAACAGCACCGAGGCCCGCGAGATCAACCGCTGGTACGCGACGATCCGCGACGACCTGCAAGGCCTGATCGACTGGACCTTCAACCGCGTGACGCGGTCCATGTCCCTGTCCGGCACGGCGCCCGATCGCTGGGCCTACAGCTACGCCTACCCGTCTGACTGCCTGACTATCTGGCGGCTGGACTTCAGCGGCGGCTGGTACTGGCACCGATGGAACGGCCTGGCGATCCCGTTCGAGATCGCGTCGGACGGCACCAACCAGTTCCTGCTCTGCAACGACTCGATCACGACTGCGATTTTCAGCCAGCGGATCACCGACCCGGCCCAGTTCAGCGCCGCCTTTACCCTGGCGTTCGTTGACTGCCTCGCCGCTGCCATCGCCCTGCCGATCACCCAGAAGGAGGGCCTTGCCGAGCGCCTTGCCCGCCATGCTCAGGATCGCGTCGAGAAGGCTATGGCAGGCAGCGCCAACGAGCAGTCGACGACGGACCGCTTCCAGGTCGCCGAGTCTCTGGCCGTGCGCGGCTATGAGGATGCGCCCTTCGGTTGGCTGGGCGGGTATCGCTGATGCCGATGCCGATGGTCCTGCCGAGCTTCGCCGCTGGGGAGCTTTCCCCGGCGCTGCACGGCCGCGTCGATCTGGCGAAGTACCAGGTGGGGCTCGCAACCTGCCTGAACTGGTTCATTCACCCGTTCGGCGGGGCCTCAACGCGGGCGGGGCTGGCCTTCGTCGGGCAAGTCCTGAACGCCAACAAGCGCTCGCGGCTGATCCCCTTCGCCTTCAACACGACGCAGACCTACGTGCTCGAGTTCGGCGACCAGCAGATGCGGGTCATCAAGGATGGCGGCTACGTCCTTGAAAGCGATGTCACCATCACCGGAATCACCCGGAACAACCCCGGCGTCGCCACCACGTCGGCCGCGCATGGCTATTCGACCGGCGACACCGTGTTCATCCAGAACGCCGCCGGCATGACCGAGATCAACCGCCGGCAGCTCACCATCACGGCCCTGAGCGCCACCACCTTCGCCGTCGGCATCGACACCTCGGCCTACGGCGCCTGGACCTCGGGCGGCACCGTGGCGCGGCTCTACACCCTCGCGACGCCCTACGTGACGGCCGACCTGCCGCGGCTGAAGTACGTCCAGAGCGCCGACACGATGACGCTCACCCATCCGACCTACGCCCCGCGCAACCTGACCCGCAGCGGGCATGCCTCGTGGACCCTGACGGCGATCACCTACGCCCCGACGCAGCAGCCGCCGACGGCGCTGGTCTCGTCGTCTCCCGGCGCGGGCTTCGACTATGTCGTCACGGCGGTATCGTCGGAAACCGGCGAGGAGAGCGTCGCCTCGGCCTCGACCAGCGCCACGACGCAGACCTCGACCATCACCTGGACGGATGCCACCGGCGCCAACTCCTACAACGTCTACAAGGGCAAGAACGGGGTCTATGGCTTCATCGGCCGGGCAGGGACCGGGGCAACGGGCTTCACCGATGCGACGGTCGCGCCGGACACCTCCGACACGCCGCCGGAGAGCAAAAACCCGTTCAGCGGGGCCGACGCGTATCCCGGCTGCTCGACCTACCACGAGGGCCGGCAGTGGTACGCCCGCACCAACAACAAGCCTCAGACGCTCTATTCGTCGGCCTCGGCCGCCTTCAACAACATGAACACCAGCTCGCCGTCCAAAGACAGCGACGCCATCACCCGCACCATCGCCTCGCGCGAGGTGAACGAGATCCTCCACCTGCTGAGCCTGAACGTCCTGCTCGTCTGGACCTCGGGCGCGGTGTGGAAGGCATGGGCCGGCGCGCAGGCCGATGTCATGACCCCGGCCAATTGCGCCGTGAAGCCGCAGAGCTACGAGGGGATTTCCGAGCTGCCGCCGATCGGCACCGAGAGCAGCGCGGTCTATGTGACGGCGTCGGGCAAGAAGGTCCGCGACGTGGCCTACGAGTTCGCGTCGGACAGCTTCCAGGGCCGCAACGTCTCGATCCTCGCCGGCCACCTGTTCGAGGGCAAGACGATCGAGGAATGGGCCTACGCGCGCGACCCCGACGGCGTCATCTGGTGCGTGCGCTCCGACGGCGTGCTGCTGGGCTTCACCTACCTGAAGGAACACGACGTCTACGCCTGGTCGCGCCATGTGACCGACGGCACGGTCGAGAGCGTGGCCACGGTGCAGGAGGGCAGCGAAAGCATACTGTACCTCGCGGTCAAGCGCACGGTGGGCGGGCAGACGGTGCGCTACGTCGAGCGCATGGCGAGCCGGTACTTCGCCGATGTCTATTCGGCGTGGTGCGTCGATTCGGGCGTCAGTTACAACGGCTGGAACACCGACACCGGCAAGACGCTGGCGCTCAGCGGCGCGAGCTGGAGCGCGGGCGATACCGTCACCGTCACGGCGGCCGGGCACACCCCGTTCACCAGCGCCTCGGTCGGCACGAAGTACATCCTGCGCAGCGGCCAGAACCAGGTCACGGTCACGGTGACGGCCTACACCGATACCACCCATGTCAGCGCCACGCTCGACACCGCGCCGCACACCTCCCTGCAGGCGACGACGCTGTCGGACTGGGCGCTGGCGACGCTGACGCTGGGCGGGCTCTGGCATCTGGAGGGCCGCACGGTCGCCATTCTCGGCGACGGATCCGTGCAGCCGTCGGCTACGGTGGCGAGCGGCACGGTCACGCTGCCCCGCGCCTGCGGGCGTGTCGTGGCGGGGCTGGCCTATACCTGCGACCTGGAGACGCTGAACATCGAGGCGGGGCCGCCGACGCTGCAGGGCCGCCAGAAGGCCATCGGCGAGGTCGTGCTGCGGGTGAAGGACACGCGCGGCCTGAGCGCCGGGCCGACCTCCGACCGCCTCGTCGACATCAAGGAGCGCACGACCGAGCAGCCCGGCTACCCGACGATGCTCACCACGGGCGACGAGCGGGTGCTGATCGACCCGAGTTGGAACGCGCAAGGCCGGGTCTTCGTCCGCCAGGCCAACCCGCTCCCCGCGACCCTCGTCGCCATCATCCCCCGCATCGAAGCCGGAGCCTGATCCATGGCCCTCACCACCACGACCAACAAGGTTATTCACAACGGCAACGCCAGCGCGACGGTGTTCGCCTACACCTTCCCGATCCTCGACGCCTCGCACCTGTCGGTCATCTACACGAGCGCGGCCGGCGTCGAGACGACCCTGTCGGCCAGCCAGTACAGCGTGACCGGCATCGGAACGACGGCCGGCGGCAACGTCACCTACCCGCTGACCGGCTCGCCGATCGCCAGCGGCACCAAGCTGACCATCGTGCGGACGGTGCCCTACACCCAGACGACGGTGCTTTCCAACCAGGGCGGCTACTATCCCGAGGTGGTCGAGTCCCGGCTGGATCAGGTCTACATGGCGATGCAGCAGCTCGCCGAGATCGTCGGGCGCTACACGGTCTCCAGCATCAGCGACCCGGCGACCGAGCAAAGCAATTACGCCCTGATCCAGGCGCTGCAGGCCGACCTCGGCGACCTCGACAAGCTGTCCACGGCGGGGGACCTGCTCACGCACAACGGCACGACCTACATCCGTCTGCCGCGCGGCACCGGCGGCCAGTTTCTCGGGATCAGCGGCAGCGCAGCGGCATGGCTGTCGCCGGCCAGCGCGGTCTGGGAAACCGGCGACTACCGCATCAGCTCACGCGCAACGACGGCGCTCTCAGGCTGGGTCAAGGTCGACGACGGCACCATCGGCAATGCGGCCAGCGGCGGGACGACGCGGGCGAACGCCGACACCGCCGATCTGTTCACCCATCTATGGAACACCTTCAGCAACAGCATATGCCCGGTCTCGACGGGACGAGGCGCGAGTGCCGCGGCCGACTACGCCGCCAACAAGACGATCACCCTGTCGGCGATGCTCGGCCGGGCGCTGGTCGTTGCGGGCGCCGGCAGCGGTCTGACGGCACGTGCGCTGGGCGATAAGACAGGCGCAGAGACCCACACCCACACCGGCACGACGAATAGTGGTGGAGCGCCAACATCAAACGTCGGTGGCGGCGGAACCGACGTAGCCGGTCAATTACACGCTCACACCTTCACGACGGCGGCCGGTTCCTCTATGCAGCCGTCAACCTTTATCAACGTGTTCATGAAGCTCTGATGATCACGATGCTCCCCGCCACCGAGGACGACGCCCGCGAACTGGCGCCGCTGCTGCGTGCGGAGGATCGGGCGGAAGTGCTGGCGCTGGGCGTGGACCCGGTCGACGGCTTGCTGCAGAGCCTCGCCGCTGCGCAGGAGGCATGGACCTACCGCGACGACGGCCGGATCATCTGCATGGCCGGCGTGGCGCCGCTCAGCCTCATCGGCTCGACGGGTGTGCCCTGGCTGCTGGGCTCGCCGCTGGTCTCCACGAACCGCCGCGCCTTCATGGTCGAGACCCGGCGCATGGTGGCGCACTGGCTGACGCTCTTCCCGCTGCTGCGCAACGTCGTGGATGCCCGCTACGACGCAGCGATCCGCTGGCTGCGCTGGCTGGGCTTCGCGATCGGCGAGCCGTTCATGCTGGGCAACGGCTGGTTCCGGCTGGCCCTGAGAGAGGCCGCATGATCCGCCCCAGCACCGTGGCCGAACTCGAGGCGGCGCCGGCCTTTCCGGACCTGCTGGCCGAGTATGCCGCCGAGTCCTCCATCAAGGGCCTGCCGGCACCGTCGGCGAAGATGGAGACCTATCGCCACCTCGAGCGCAGCGGGTTCCTGCACGTCCTTGCCGCCTGGGTGGGCGATACCCTGACGGGCTTCATCACCGTGCTGGCCGCGCCGTTGCCCCACTACGGGCGCACCGTGGCCGTGAGCGAGAGCTTCTTCGTGGCGCAGCAGCATCGCGGCACCGGAGCGGGCCTGAAGCTGCTGCGCGCGGCCGAGGAACTGGCCGCAAAGCTGGGATCGCCCGGCCTGCTGGTCAGCGCGCCGTTCGAGGGCGACCTCTTCAAGGTCCTGCCCCGCGTCGGCTACGTCGAGACGAACCGGGTATTCTTCAAGGCGGTGGGCCAATGAACGACCTCGCCATTGCCCGCCCTCACATCGCGGCCATGAGCTCGGCGACGATCGACAAGGTGCGGACGCTGGAAGCGATCGTCGGCGCCATGCCGCAGATCGCGATCAGGACCGACCACGTCTTTCATGCCGGCGTCTATGCGCGAACCGTCCTCATCCCGGCCGGAGCGGTGATCACGGGGGTGCTGATCAAGATCCCCACCATCCTGATCGTCAACGGAGCCGCCATCGTCCACACCGAGGGCGGGCCGATCGAGCTGCACGGCTATCACGTCCTGCAGGCCGCGGCCGGGCGCAAGCAGGCGCTGGTCGCCCTGACGGATACCCACCTCACCATGATCTTCGCCAGCGATGCCTGCGATCCCGACGCCGCCGAGCGGGAGTTCACCGACGAGATCAACAATCTCATGTCGCGCAAGGAGGCGTAACAATGTCAGGTCTCAGCACGGCCGCCATCATCTCGCTCGGCGCGACGGCCCTTAGCACGGGTCTGGGCGTCGTTGGTATGATCGGCCAGCAGAACGCGCAGGCGCAGGCCGCGAGCGCCGCGGCGGCGCAGGCCCGCTATCAGGCGCAGGTCGCCCAGCAGAACCAAGAACTGGCCCGCAGGCAGGCCGCCGACGCCACCCAGCGCGGGCAGGTCGCCGAGGAGAACCGCCGGCGCATGACCGCCCAGCAGATCGGGCAGCAGACGGCCGGGCTCGCCGCGCAGGGCACCGACTTCAGCGGCACCGAGACCGACATCCTCGGCGACACGGCAGCGGCCGGCGAACTCGACGCCCGCACCATCCGCGCCAACGCCGCGCGCGAGGCCTACGGCTACGAGGTGCAGGGGCTGGGCTACGGCAGCACGGCCGCGCTGGAGACGGCTCGTGCGGCCAACTCGACGTACACGCCGAACTATCTCGGGGCGGGGGCGTCGCTGCTCGCGGGGGCGTCGACCCTCAGCGACAAGTGGTACAAGTTCCAGCAGAGCGCGCCCGGCGGGTTTGACGCCAGCGGGCCGAACGGGGGAGTGCCGGACTGATGGCAATGATCCGCTCGTACAACCAGCCCGCCGTCGAGGCGCGGGGCATCCCCGGTGCCGCGGTTCCGATGGCCGCCCCGGTCGGGGCTTTCGGCAACCCGGCGCAGGCGATGGGCGACGCGAACGTCCTTGTGCAGGCAGGCGCCCAGCTCGGCCAGGCCGCGCAGAGCATCGACCAGATCCTCGAGCGCGAGCGCGCGATCGCCGATGAAACCGTCGTGCAGGAGCAGGGGCAGGCCTACCAGTCCGAGCGCCGGAAGCTGCTCTACACGAACCCGGATGCCTTCTACTCGCTGAAGGGCGAAGCCGCGATCAAGGCCATGGAACCGACCATGAAGCGGCTGGACGAGCTGAAGCAGAACTACCTCGCCAACACGAACAACGACCGCCAGCGCCGGGAGCTTAACAAGCGTCTGGGCTTCTTTACGGCCGAGGCTGAGGACGCCATGGGCCGCTATGTCGGCCAGCAGTCCCTCGTCTGGAAGGACTCGGTCGCCAAGGGCCAGGTCCGCAACGCGCTGGACGAGGCCGCGGTCTCTTACAACGACCCGGCCAATGTCACGCTGCACCTTAAGGGCGCGGCGCAGATTGAATACGACCGGGTAATCAAGAACGGCGGATCCCCGGAGGAGGCCACGGCAATGGCGCGCTCCGTCACCAGCAACGGCTACAAGAGCGTGATCCAGCTCATGGCACTAAAAGACCCGGCCGCGGCGCAGCGTTTTTTTGAAGCCAACCGCGACAAGTTCGATGCCGCGGACCTGGTGGCAATCGAGGGTCAAATTCAGACAATCAGAACGAGCATCACGGCCCAGGCGCAGGCGACGGCAATGCTGAGTGGCCTGCCGGAGACCGAGCAAGCGAAGAAGGGCACCCAGCAGAGCCTGCAGTTCTGGACATCTGACGGGTACACACAGAAGGTCTCGGCTGGCATTACCGCCGGCTTCCTGCGCGAAAGCCAGTTCTCTCCGGGCGCGGTCAACCCGCGCGACGGTAGGGATGGGTCCGACAGCATCAACATTGGACAGTGGAATCAGGCCCGCGCCACGGCTTTTAAAGATTATGCCCGCAAGAACGGCCTTGACCCCAACGACATGGCGACCGGACTCAAGTACGCGAAGGCCGAAATCGACGGCGAGATTCCCTATTCAATCTCGGGGCTCAGTCCCGACTTCAAAGCGCGGCTGCAGAACGCCAAGACGGAGAAGGAAGCAGCCGACATCATGACGCGCGGCTACTTCCGCCCAAAATACACCGAGGGCGAGAGCGCGCATCGGCAGAACTCAGCCTCACAGATCCTCGCCAAGTATGGCGACCCGCTACGCGATGCCGTCAATGATGCCACGGGAAGTGCCCCGTCGGCGCCCGCTGGAAATGACCAGCCGAAGAACGGCCCGCAGTACGTCGACACCCGCAAGATGCTGCTGGACGCCGACGCGGCTTACGACTTGGCGACTCGCCGCAACATGGAAATCAACGCCACCAATGAGCCCCAGCGCCGGGCAACGCAGGCGCAGCTTGAGATGAACCTTGCCATGCAGAAACGTCAAATTGAGATGACGAAGCTGCAGCTCGACATCAACGTCGACAAGTGGATGCAGACCGGAGGCCCGAACGGCACAGCAGCAACTACTCGCCCGCCGCCGGAAATCTGGAATCAGCTTCACTACGAGAAGCAGAAGTCGATCGACGCGACCCTGGTACACAATGCCAAGGGAACCGACGCCGTCACGGATCAGCAGGCTTGGTACGAATTGCAAAGGGGATTGACGAGCGCTGATCCGAAGGTGCGCGAGGAGTACGCCAACAAGCCCCTGTGGGAATACAAGGCAAAGCTCTCCAATCAGGACTTTCAGGAAATCGCGAAGATGCAAGGCGCGGCCCGAAAAGGCGACCCCGACAAGAACCTGACGCACGTCCGAAACATCAACCAGATGGTCGACGACACTTTGCTGAAGCTGGGTGTCGACACGACACCCAAGCCAGGCGCGACCGATGCAACGAAGGCCCTGCAGTTCCGCCGTTTGGCGCAAGACAAGATCACAGCTCTGGAGGTTGAAACAGGCAAGAAGTCGACGCCGGAGCAGCAGCAAAAAATCATCGACAGTTTGGCGATCAACGTTGTGACCAAGCCCGGCATCCTCTGGGACAGCACGAAGAGCCGCTACGAGATGACGATCAAGGACGTGCCGGACGCTGAGAAGTCCAAGATCACCGACGCATTGAAGCGCGGCGGTATCCCGGTCACTGACGAGACGATCATCGACCTGTTCGCCCGCAAGAACGCGAAGGCCCCGAAATGACCGACATCAGCATGGGTATGGACGAGGGGCCGGACGTTCAGGTCGCCGAAGCGCCCGTGCCCAGTCCGCTTGCCAAGCAGCCTGCTGGAAAGAACGAGTACGACGACCTGGTCGCGCAGGCGCCGCAGGTAACGACCGCGCCGCCGGCCGGCGACTATGACGCCCTGGTAGTCGACCTGAAGAAGGCGCGCGACCAACGCCTGCGTGGCACCTTGGTCGGCGCCCAGCAGTCGACGCCAGACGCTGCGGCCAAGGCGGTCGACCTCGCGAAGAAGACCGGCGTGCCGGCCGACATTGTCGAGCGCAACCTCGACAAGGTCGACGGCGACCACAAGCTGAACGAATACGACGCCATCCTCAAGAAGTCGCCGAAGCTGTCGTTGTGGCTGCTCGCCGACCAGATCAACGCCAAAGTGGCGAAGGACGATTTCGAGAGCTTGTCGTTCCTCGAGCATACGATCAACGAGGCCTTCTGGCGGCCCTACTACAGCGGCCGGGCAGAGGCCCAGGAAAAGAACATCAACCAATCCGTTCAGCTTGGCGCCGACCTCGAGGCAGCGCTGGCACGACAGGCATCCGGCGAGACTCTGTCAGCCTACGATGAGGGCCTGGTCAAGGACGAGGCCGCAATCCGCGACGTCGTGCGTCAGTCCATCATAGACGCCGGCACCGAGCGCACCCGCCGCCAGGAGCAGGCCGCGGCGCTGCCGCAAAGGCCGAACGTTATCGAGATGCAGAAGGCAGGCAAGGCGGGCGACTGGGAGGCCTGGTGGAAGGCCTTCGACAAGGACAAGCTGGGTGCCTTTTACACGGTCGCCCTACAGTCCATGTACACCCTGCCGGCGCAGTTGGTTGGCGGCGCGATCGCCGGTCCAGGTGGTGCCGGCGCGATGTCTTTCGGCTTCGAGTATTGGGGCGCCGTCATGGACGCCCTTGAGGAAAGCGGCGTCGACATCAACGACCCAACGCAGTTGACAAAGGCCTTCGCCGATCCTGCCAAGATGGCGAAGGTGAAGGAGCAGGCGACGATCAAGGCCGGCACGATCGCGACCTTGGACGCGGTAAGTTTCGGCGTGGCCAGCAAGTTCCTCGGCATCGGCAAGCGCATGGTCACGCGCACGGCCACAAACATTCCAGCGCAGGTTGCTTTGCAGGGCGCGCTTGGCGGCGCAGGCGAGGCGGGCGGCTCTTACCTTGCCGGCATGAAGGTCGACCCGCACGCGGTCATGGCCGAGATCATGGGCGAGGGTTTCGGCTCTCCCGTCGAGGTCGCGACGGCGCGGTGGCGTGAGGCTCGCCAGGCCGACATGACGGCAAAGCAGTGGGAGACCTTTCAGGCCCTGCCGCCGCTACAGCAGCAGGCCGAAGGCATGGCCATGTCGATCGACAAGCTGGTCGCGATCGCCAACGACACGAAGCTGGCCACAAGCTCGCCGTCGAAGCTGCAGGAGTTCATCGCCAGCGTCTCCGGTCAGGATGCCACGGTCTACATCCCGGCCGAGGCGGTGATGACCTTCATGCAGGACATGACGGGACTGCAGGCCGAGCAGTTCGCCGACCGGCTGGGCATCAGCGACCAGTTGGCCCGCATCGCCGCCACCAACGAAGACTTGGCTATTCCGCTCGCCCGCTACATCACGGGCGCGAGCGAAGCGCACGCTGCCTGGCGCGAGCAGATCCGCACCGAAGTCGACGGCTTCTCCATCAAGCAGGCGCAGGAGTATGAGAAGTCCAAGGCCACCGAGCTGAAGGAACTGCAGGACCGCTTTGAAGAGCAGATCGCGGCCGGCATCGTGGCCGACCCGCAGACCATCGTGTACCAGCAGGTGCTGGCGATGGCGAAGGCCAATGGCTACACGAACGAGGTCGCCGCCCAGCACGCCGCGATCTACGCCAGTCGCTACGCGTCGCGCGCGGCCCGCAACCCGGAACGCTACGCCGACGCCCTGGACGCCTTCCAGCAGGCCGGTACCGGCAAGGGCATGACTATCCAGACCGTGCTGCCGGACGGCACGCGCGCCATGGGGCCGGACGTCTTCGACACGCTGCTGGACAGCATCCGGTCGGGCAAGGACCCGATCGTGCCGCCGGCTCACTTCGCGCACCTTGAGGCGCGGAAGGAGGCGCAGAAGGCGGCCCTCGAGCCGGTCCTTGGCCCGGAGCCGCCGCCCGCGCCGCCAACCCCCAAGCAGGTCGCCGAGGCCCGCAACAAGGCCGCGCTGGAGGCCTTCAAGGCACAGCGCCAGGAAGTGGCCGACGCTCTGACCAGCATGGGGTTGGACCCGGCCACCATGACCAACGCCCAGATCAGGGACGCCATCGCCAAGCAGGTGAAGGAGGGGACGACCTACCAGCAGGGGGCCAAGAAGTCCCTGTCCGACAGCCTGATCATGGTTGCCCAGCGCGGCGATCGCGTCACCGGCAATCGACTGCTTTTGTCTTCTGAGGAGAAGGCGGCCATTGAGGCCTCAGTCGGTCCGTCAGGCCTGTCTGCCAAAGAGATCACCACAACCGTTCGTAAGCACAAGTTGGCCCACCCCCCGGCCCAGGGATGGGAGCCTCTGGTGTTTCTGCGGGCGCAGCTCGATCCCAAGGGCAAGCCGGAGTTCATTTACCAGCAAGTCCCCTATGGCTTCATTAGGGACAGCAACAACAAAGAGATCGAGCCAACCGACAAGAGGTACGCGGCCCGCGTCGAGGCGATCGGCAGCGCCATCTCTGAAGAGGTTCGTATCGTCTACCGGCGCGCAATTTCCGGCGACAAGAATGCACAGAACATTCTAGCCCAGGCCGGCTGGTACAAGGCGATGCGCGCTCGGCTGCGGCAGGAGTTCGGCGGCCTGGGCGACCTGTTTGCTGACGCCCTGGGCGCAACGTCTCCCAACACGCCCGTGCGCGGGAATTGGGAGAACGCGATCGACGGCCTGCGCCGCGCGAGCCGAGGCGACTTCGATGAGCTGATGCCGAAGTGGGTGGCCTGGTCGGAGAATATCGATCGGCTCGAGATGGAACTGCGCGCCTTCGTGAACGAGAGGTTGGCGCAGCAAGATGATAACGGCAAGCCGAGGACAAAGAAGTCTGTCCTCTCTATGCCCGAATACCAGAAGCTGAGAAAAGAATTGTCTGCGGCGCGCGTTCTGCCGATGGATCTGATGCCGCGGAAGGAGAGCGGCGCGCAGTACGGGTTCAACGGCAAAAACCTGGTACGCGCCATGCTCGACCTGTGGCGCGTCATCAAGGACGCGGATGCAGACATCGGCCGCAGCGGGACGGCGCCGAAGGCTCTCAACTTTTCGGGCAACCTCATCGGCTTTCGAGAGAAGGCGACGATCGACGTTTGGGCCGCGCGCCTGCTGCAGCGCCTGGCTGGCAAGCGGCGCATCCCGAGCATGGCCGAGTCCACCGTGTCGGGCGAGATGTTGTCGGACGCTTCCACTACCAAGCAGTTCGGCTTTGGCCAGGATGCATTTGCGCATGCTGTCAATCTCATCAAGTCCGACAGCGAGATGAAGCAGGATGCCTCTCTCGCGAAGATCAATGACGATGACCTGCAAGCTGTCGTGTGGTTCATCGAGAAGGAGGTGTGGACGGTCAACAACTGGACGAGCGTCGCGGGCGAAGGCGGTTCGTTCGAGCTGGAGGCTAACCTTACTGGCACCGCGAAACAGGCGCGCGTGCGAGAGTTGCGGAAGATTATCGACAGCTCCCCGGCATCGGCGGACGTAGAGGCGGCTGCTAATGCCGACGCGGTTTCGGATAAGGTCGCAACGTGGACGGCTGAACACACGGCTGAGATTGAGGAACTGGGCAAGATCAACGAGCGCCTTTCCTCCGAAGCGGACACGCTATCGAAGAAGGAACAATCGGACCTGAAGAAGCGCGCCGCAGAACTTGAGAAGGCAATCAAACTGCCGGCGGATCTCGCCAAAGAGATGCGCGCCGTGGAGAGCGCCCAGCGCCGGATTGACGAGCGCGCCGCCAACAAGGTACTGGCCCGTGCGGAACTGGCCACTCTTGAGCGGCCGGTCGATCGCTACGTCGGCGGCCTGTCCACGCAGATGTCGATCGACAACCAGGGCATGGACTACGTGCCGACCAACGCCGACATGGCCCGCCTGGGAGAGGCCATCCGGCTGGCGGTCTACGAGAACGACAAGAACGCGGACGTGCTGGCGTCCAAGGCTTTGTCGACCCAGGGGCGCTACGGCAGCGTGGAGCGGTCGCTCGATCTAGAGATCGTGACCCGCGAGGGATACGACCCTAGCACCGTCTGGGCCGAGATGCTGCGCCAGGCGCAGGCGGCCCGACAGGACTCGACCTTCCTGTCGCGTGTCCTGCGAGAGCATGAGGCGATCGATTACACCAAGCACCGGCCGGGCGTTGAAATCTACTTTCGAGACGCCGCCGCTGCCGAGCAACTCGAGAAAATGCTCGAGGACCTGGCGAAGGAGGGCGTTTCGTTCCTGACGGTCACGGTCGACGGACGCCGCATGCCGGGATATGTGGCGGGCGCCATGCCATCTGCAGTAGGTGTGCGACTTCAGTACATACCGGAGTTCGAGCAGAGGTACGGAAACGACGATTTTTCGGGGTTGGACGACGCCGCCATCGCGGCTAGAATGCAGGCCAAACGCGACGAACTGCAAGACGTCGCTTTCCGCGTTGCCGCCAATGTCCCTGGCGTCTCTTTTGCAGGCGTGTTCTGGCACGAGACCGAGGTGGCTTTCAGCCACCAGTATCAGGAGAAGATCGATGCCCTCGCAACTCGAAGACTTGAAGTCGAGTCTGGCACGCCTGGAGGCGAAGCCGGGTGGCGCGGACAATCCGTTGGTGCAGGGATTGAAGATGCAAATCGCCAGTCTCGAGAAGCCGCGAGCGGACAACCCGGTGAGCAATCGGGAGACGTACCAGGCGGGAATGCGGTCGGCTCCGACCAAGGGCTAGGCGAGACCTACCAGCAGGAAGCCCGCGGCGAGATCACCTTCGCCGACAACGTCACGACCATCAGCCTGTTCCAGGCGCGCGACCTGTCGACGCTCGCGCATGAGACCGGCCACCTGTGGCTGGCCGAACTGGAGAGTGACGCCAAGCATTCGGCGGCGTCCGACCGGTCGAAGGCCGACTGGCAGACGGTCCTGACCTTCCTCGGCAGCGACGGCTACATCACGCGCGAGCAGCACGAACTGTTCGCCCGCGCTTTCGAGACCTACCTGATGGAAGGCAAGGCCCCGACCGAGGGGCTGCGCGGTGTGTTCCGGTCGTTCAAGAACTGGCTGGTTGGCATCTACCGCAACCTCGCCAGGCTGCAGGCGCCGATCTCGCCCGAGATGCGGGAAGTGTTCGATCGGCTGATCGCGACCGACGAGGAGATCGCCGCGGCCCGTGACGTGCAGGGCTTCAACCCGGTATTCACCGACGCGAAGTCGGCCGGCATGACCGAGGTAGAGTTCGCCGCCTACACCAAGCGGGTGACGCAGGTCGTAGACGCGGCAGAGGAGGCGGTCCTCGAGAAAGTGATGGCCACCATCCGCCGGCAGAAGACCAAGGAGGTCGCCGCCGAGAAGTCGAAGATCCGCAAGGAAGTCACCGAGGAGATGATGAAGGACCCCGGCAACGCGGCCCTTCACCTTCTGCGGACGGGGATGCTGTACGGCTCCCCGGTCACGCCTATGAGCCTGGTCGACGCCAAGCTGTCGCGCGCCGCGCTGGTTGCGATTATTGGCGAGGAGGGGCTGAAGAACCTGCCGCGAGGCATCTACGCCAACGAGGGCATCGACCCCGACGACCTCGCGCAGGTCTTCGGGCTAGGCAACGGCCAGGAACTGGTCGAGCGGCTGATGCACATCCAGGCCGAGGCCGACGCCATGCGCGCTAAGGGCGACAACCGATCGCCGCTCAACGCCCGCATCGCCGAGGAGACCCAGCGCCGACTGATCGAGAGCCTCGGCGACCCGCTCAACGACGGCTCGATCGAGGCCGAGGCGATGGCCGCCATCCATTCCGACAAGCAGGGTGCGCTGCTGTCGAGCGAGTTGAAGGTGCTGGCCCGCAAGGCCGGGCAGTCCGGCACCATCACGCTGGACGACATCAAGGGATGGGCCGCAAACACGATCGGCGAGATGTCGGTCTACCAGGCCACACAGGCGGCGAAGTACCAGCGCGCCGAGCGCATGGCCGGGCAGGCCGTGCAGCGGGCGCTGATCAAAGGCGACTTCGTGGCGGCGTTCAAGGCGAAGCAGGACCAGCTAGTCAACTTCGCCCTGTACACCGAGGCCAAGAAGGCAGCGCAGGAGGCCGAGAGCATCCGCAAGCTGGCAGACCGCTACGCCTC
This sequence comes from uncultured Opitutia bacterium, assembly GCA_903925205.1. GTDB lineage: Bacteria > Verrucomicrobiota > Verrucomicrobiia > Opitutales > UBA953 > UBA953. The sequence continues at coordinate 33,816 of CAIYEN010000036.1, forward strand.
GGCGGCGACCATCAAGTCGATGGACCAGGGCGCGCTGGAGCAGATCCACCAGTTGCTCGAGGACTACGACTTCAAGCGCCGCAGCGGCGCCCTGTTGGCTGAGCGCACGACCTTCAGCGCGTGGGCGGCCGAGCAGGCGGCGCAGGGCTTTGAGGTAATCGAGCCGCCCCGGTTGAAGGGCGCTCAGCGGGTTCACTTCAGCCAAATGAACATGGACGAGATCCGAGGGCTGGGCGACACGATCAAGCAGATCGCCCACATCGGCCGCTGGAAGCAGGAGATGGTCGACGGCGCCAAGAAGCGCGCCTTTGACGCGATCGTCGCCGAGGCTGTCGACACCGCCGGCAAGATTGATCAGCGCGGCGTCAGCCAGATGCGCCGCGGCACGACCGCGTTGCAGGACAAGCTGGGCGACGTCGCATCGTGGTTTCGGTCGGTCGACGCCGCACTCCTGAAGATGGAGACCATCTTCGAGTGGCTCGACAACGACAAGACGGGCAGGGGCGTATTCAGCCGGGTGGTCTTCCGGCGAATTGCCGACGCGCAGGTGAAAGAGCGCGACATGCAGAAGGACCTCGCCGGAAAGATGCAGGTGATCTACGACAAGGTCCCGGCCGCCCAGCGCAAAGACTGGTCGAAGCAGCACGTCATTACCGAGCTGGGGACCAAGCTGAACAAGTCGCAGATGATCGCGGTCGCGCTGAACATCGGCAACGCCTCGAATCTGCAGAAGATGCTGTCCGGCGAAAAGTGGGACGAGGCCGCCGTCAGGCAGATGCTGAACCAGCACCTGACCAAGGAAGAGTGGCAGTTCGTTCAGGACACCTGGGACCTGATCAATTCCCTGTGGCCCGAGACCGAGGCGCTTGAGAAACGGGTCAACGGCGTGGCGCCGCCCAAGGTCGAGCCGACCCCGGTCGAGACCCCACACGGCACCCTGCGGGGCGGCTACTACCCGATGGCCTATGACAAGGCCGGCGACATCAAGGCCGACCGCATCGCGTCCAATAGCGCCGAGGGCCTGTTCGACCCGGAATACCGGAGGGCCTCGACCCGCGCCGGCTCGACCAACAAGCGCACCGAGGGCTTCAACGCCAAGGTGCTGCTGTCGCTCAATGTCATCGGCATGCACCTGAACGAGGTCGCCCACGACCTGGCCTTCCGCGAGGCCGTGATGGATGCCTTCAAGTTCCTGTCGAACGACAAGGTGCGCGAGGCAATCCGATCGGCGGTAGGCCCCGAATACGAGAAGCAGACGCAGGTCTGGCTGAAGGCGGTGGCCAACGAGTGGGCGGTCGATCGGCGCGGCCTCGAGGGCATCGACAAGTTCCTGCAGACGGCTCGTGCCAACACGGCGATCGTCGGCATGGGCTTCCGCGTCAGCACGATGTTCTCGCAGGTGGCGGGCTTCGCCAACTCCATCCAGCGCCTCGGCTCTGCCTCAATGATGGCCGGCATCCGCGACTTCTACAAGGACCCGGCCGGCATGGCGGCGTTCGTGCGCGAACGGTCGGGCGAGATGCGCCACCGGGCGAACGACCTCGAGCGCGACATCCGGCTAGCGCTGAAGCGCATGGAAGGCAAGGACGGCAACCTCGACGCGGTGCGCCGGTTTGCCTTTCGCGGTATTGCGCTGTTCGACGCCGCGGTCTCGCTGCCGACCTGGGTAGGCGCCTATAACCAGGGCCTGAAGCAGGGTATGACCGACGCCGAAGCCGTGGCCTACGGCGACAAGATGGTGCGCGACACTCAGGGCGCCGGATCGGTCAAGGACCTGTCCGCGTTCCAGCGCGGCGGCGAGGCCCTGAAGTTGCTGGGCATGTTCTATTCGTACTTCAACGTCTACTACAACCGGCAGCGCGGGCTGGTACGCGACGCACGGGAGGCCGACAGCTTCTCCGACTACATGGACGTGGTCGGCCAGGGGTTGTGGCTGATGGTCGTGCCGACGCTGCTGTCGGCCCTGCTCTCGGGACAGGGACCGGAGGACGACGAGGAGTGGTGGCTGTGGGCCACCCGCAACGTCGGCTTCGGCGTGTTCTCCGGTATCCCTTGGGCGCGCGACATCGGCGGCTCGCTGTCGAACCAGATCGCCGGCAAGGGCTTCGGCGGCGCCAAGCTGTCTCCGGTGCAGGGCATTGGCGAGGGCATCCAGCACCTGACCACCGACGCCGCACACCTGGTAAACGGCGAGGAGACGTCGAAGTCTTCGATCAAGAACCTGTTCAACGTGGTTGGCTTGTTCACCGCGCTGCCGACCGGCCAGCTCGGCGCCACAACGCAGTTCGTTTGGGACGCCTTGGCCGAGGGCAGCCAGAACCCCGAGGGCCTGCTCGACTGGCTCAAGGGCCTGGCCTATGGGCCGAAGAAGCAGAAGTAGGCAACGCCGTCAGGTGAGCCCAGATGTAGGACCGTGATTCACGTTCTGGTCCTTCCTGTGCGAATCGGGGGCAATGGAAAGAAGTTGCGCCAAGTCATTGGTGGCGCTTGCTGGAAACGATCCGGCAATATTCTTAGTATCGCATAATATATATTGGGACTAGAAGCTCAGGCAAAACAACAGTTTGTGGTTGCGCTGGAATTTCAGGAAACATTGCGAGACTTGATCGGCTTCTTGCCCGTGGGCGTCTTGCCGTTCATGTAGACCAACACTTCAGCGGCCGACTTGATGACGTGCCGCAGATCCATGCGCTGGCGATTTATACCACGTTGATGGTCCTGGGTCACGACCAGAGCCTCGACCAAGGCCGCCTGCAGGGCCTCTATCTGGCGCCGCGTGTGGATCGGGTCGGAGAAGGTGAGTTCAAGCCGGACCGGCGCGCAGATCGCATCCACGGCCTCGGCGGACAGGCGCACGTCGCCGGGCTCGCGCGTGGTGGTGGTCGGGTCGAAGTTCTTGGCGCGGGCCATGAATGCCTCTCTCTGGCGCTGGAAATCGACAATCGCCTGTTCGGTGACGGTCATGTCGCTCATCCCTCCGTCTCCTTCGGTGCGTTTACGCTCTCGGCCCAATCGGCCCACGCCATGAGCGCCGCCGAAAGGGCTCGCGCCTCGCGCACATCGGTCAAGCTGAACTCCAGTTCGTAATGGTGCAGATTTTCCCGAGACCCTTGCCTCATCACCACGACCATTGATCCATCGGCAAATCCGGGATGAGGCCCGACTTCGATCATCGTCTCGTTCTCGGTGTAGGCGAGATCAACACGCGCACCCGCGACTGTTCTGTCGGGGTCGCGGAAAAGCGCATCTATGATGCGGCCAACGGATGTCATCGCTTATTCTCCTTATGGAATTTCTCGATAGCCTGCGCGATCCTCTCCCACGCTTCCGGGTCTGTGACCGCAAGACGGTTGTGGGCCATGCCGTTCTGACGCCACCAGCGTTCCCAATCCTCGCGGTTCCGCCAAGGGCCTACGGGCCACGCTATCGCTCTATTCGGCGTGTCCATGCGTTGTATCCTGGTGGCGGTTTGCGCCATGCGGAGGGCTTCTTCGCCCCGTACAACTTCGCTTTGACGCGCTTCGCCTTCGACCACGCCGCCGCGTCCGCTTTGGTCTTGGTCGCGTGGCAGTCCTTATGGGCAGGCCGCATGTTGGCCGCGTCGTCCGCGCCATCGAGCGCCAAGGGCCGCACATGCTCCACGTCCCAAGGCTGGCCGACCTGAATACGCAACTCGCACAGGTGGCAGCGGCCAGAAGCGCTCTCAAAAATTCTCAGCCGCTGAAGCGGAGATAAGGTCCGTCTCTTAACCATGACGCCGCCATTGCTTGCCGGGAAGAAGCGCCTCCTCCAGTGGCCATCCTTTCGCGATCCTGTTCCGGAATGTCCCAGGCTTGAGGTCAAGTCCTCGGCATAGCTCGACCGAAGTCGTACCTCTCACGTAGTTGTTGCTCCGGTTCCGCGATTGCTCAATGTTTGTGGCCCAACGGCAATTCCCCGGCTCATAAGGACCGTTGTTGTTGATCCGATCTATTGAATGATCGGCAGACGGCCTGGTGCCCATATCTGCGGCGAATGCATCAATATCGTGCCACCGCTCGCAAACCACGATCCCGCGCCCGCCATATCGCGGATAGTCCTTGCTGCGCGAGTTGTGGCAACGATCCAGCATCCCGGCGTGGATGTTGTAAAGGGGGTGTTTTGTTATGTTCCTCGGCCTGCCGTCGATCAGGCAGCCGCACGATTTTCTGTTTCCCGCGCGCAGATCACCCCCTTGCGCAACCAAGAGGTTTCCGCAGTCGCATTGGCACTCGAAATGAGCGCCCGGCTTGTCGGGCACGTAGACAAACCGCAAGACGGTTAATGCCCCGAACTTCCGCCCGGTTTCGTCCTTGGCCCGCTTGTCGTTCATCGACAGTCTCTCGCGTTGTAATGGGGAGAGGGAGCGGCGGGTGGTCATGCTTCAATCTTCTTGAACGTGACGCCGTGTTGATGGCCGAACACGAACAGCCACTCGTTCAGCGCGGCGCATTGCTTCGTGGTCAGGTCGCTCGTGTGCGGGAGCAGGAGGGCGAATTGCAGCCCGTCCAGGCTCTCGACAAGCTCCGGCGTCTCGCCCGTCTCGATCAGCCATTGCAAAGTAATCCGGCGCTTCCACCACACGGCGTCGTGCAGTTCGCCCGTTTCCGGCGGCCACGCCAGTTGGTCCGCGATGTCGTTCAGCGCCGCGTGAAGGAGGCGGTTTTGCTTGTGGGTCCGGCTTTGATGCGGGCGCGGGCTTCCCTTCCGGCTTCCACCAACCGGACGCGGTCCGCCTCGCTCAGAGCCGTAATCAGGGATTTGTGCTGTCGCCACCATGTGTCCAACTCATCGTCAGAGGTTGCCTGTGCAAGCGCCCAAATCAGGACGATAGGCAACAAGTCACTCAAGGTCCTCGCCGGTCACGTTCTGGTAGCACTGCTTGACGCGCAGATACTGTCCGGGGGAGTTGTCGGAAAGCCACTGCAGCGGCGACTTCGACTTTCGAGGCGGCACCGTCTGGGCGACGCGACGCCATTCCTTTGCGCTTTCGGTGTTGCCCATATTGATCGTCTGAATAGCCCCGTCCGCGAACTCCTTAGCCCTCTCAGCAGCCTTGGCGCTGTAGTTGGACAGCAGGCGGCCATCTTCCCCGCGCGGCCCTGTGGAGAGCCGTTCCACGTCGTCGTTGTGGTCGGCCCCGTTGCCGTCGTCGTCCACGTCGCCAACAGCCAGATTGAATATCAGCTTGAGTAGATACCTCTGGCCGTAAGAGGCAGCCGCTCCCGTGGCATGTGTCCTGGTCATCACGTCGCCGCCCTTGGCTCCCTTGCCATCTGCGGGCATGTCGATTTTGTAGTCCTGCCTGTGGCCGCCTCTATGCGACACGACGCAGAGCAAACGAACCTCTGCCGGAGTGGGGGCGTCGCCTGTGTTGAAGCTCAGGGCGAAGCCGTGCCGGGCGTAGATTGGCCGCACGGCATGATCGAGCGCCGCATAGGTCGCGTATTTGCTCCGGGTCTGGCTGTTGTTCGCGTCCGGGCTGATCGCCCGCATGGCTTCCTGGGCATCGGCCATAGCGGCGTCGAACTCGTCCCGCGCCTGCTTGGCGTCGCGGCGCTCCTTCATCTGTAGAAGGCGGTCCATCTTGTCGATATCGACGCGGGGATCTGAAGCCGCGCGCTCGATCATCATGAGAAACGGGTCGCCTCCGGTCGGGATGGCGGGCGGCTGGTGCTGGGCAACGGCTGGTGCCGCTCCCTGCGGCATGGCATCGACCGGCGTAAAGTCGATCTCTTGAATAACGCTGTCCATCTGTATGGCTCCTGTTGTGTTAGTTGAAAGTTGGAGTGATAGCGGCGGTCACGACATCACCTCGAGCGCAGCACTGGCCCGCGGCACGTACAGGATGATGAAGGCCAGCCCGGCCAGCAGGAACGTGACCGCGATGGCGTTGGCGAGGCGGGTCATGGCGCCGCTCTCTTCCAGAACTCGCGCGGCAGCTTCATGTCCAACTGCATCGAGTGATGATCGGTATAGGCGTCCACGTAGTGCAGGACGCGACCGCCGGGCGACATTGAGACGGTGACGCGCCGGCCCGTCGCTTCCCAGTGGAGGTGCGGGCAGTCGATTGTGTGGACGCCAACCCTCACGAGGCCGGCCGCTGCGAATTCGAATGGACCCGAGTGCTTGATGATGCCGTCGCTGCGGGTCGCGCCCAGCGCCCAAGTGAACGCCGCGCGAAGCATTTGCTCTGTCTTGGTCATCGGTCGGCCCTCAGCTCGGCGGCGTATTCCCGCGCGCCTTCGTGGTCAGAAGCGGCGATTTCGAGCGCGGCGTCGTAGCCCTCGTTGTCGAGCCAGTCCTGCGCCTCGTCCAGCAGCATGCGGTCAGCGATGTCGGTGAACACGCCGTGATTGCCGGCGCCCGGCTTGATGCTCACAACCTCGACTTCGGCGTCCCATCCGGGGTGCCCAGGATCGCCGTTGCGCAGGTACATCACGTCGGGGCTGCCGGGCCGGAACTCGAACGTGATTTCCTGCTCGTCCTCCCAATCCATGCCGTCGCGGGAGCCGGACCTGTACCAGTTGATTTTGTGCTTGCTCATGACGCAGCCTCGCAGGCTGCGTGATATCCGCCGGTCGGGCTGTCATCGCCCAAATGCTCCTGCGCCCACTCCGAGAGCATCGCCTGCATGGTGTCATCGAGCGCGTGCAGCGTGGCCTTGGCCGATACGAACTGCACCTCGGCAGGATCGGCGGGGTCGATGCGCGTGGCGCGAGCGCCCGCCGTGTAGGTGTAGGTGATCTCGACCTGGATCGAGTCAGGCTGCAGCCCGAAGGGGCAGTACGCCGTCATGGTGTGCTTGGTTGTCATCACGCGGCCTCGTCCATCAAGCCAAGGTCAGCGGCCTCGATGGCGCGCGGCTCTGCGTGGTTGATCGCGTTCTCCAGCGCGATCAGGAGGGCGCAGGCGTCGGCCATGTAGAGCAGGATATTGAACTCGCCGCTTTGCACGCTGTCGCCGAGCCGGATGTTGATGAACGCTTGGCCGTTTCCGTTCTCCAAGTCCTGCGGAAACCCGGAGACATGGATGCCGGGGCGGTGGGCGCGCTTAACGCTGAATGTCTTGATGTCCATTTCCCTCTCCTTGTGATCAGGCGGCGATTGAGTTGCTGAAAGCCGGCGCATCGATCGCCACCCGTGCGGCGCGATACCGATCGACCTGCCGCACGAACCCGGCCCACAACTCGCGGCGCTTGGTGAGCCAGTCGGCCCGGCGCTTCGCGGTCCACAGATCCCACGGCAGGCAGTCCCAAGCCGCGCGGCGGTTGCTCTCGTGCGTCTGCAGGTGCGAGAGCCAGTTGAGCGCGGCGGCGGCGTGGCATTCGTGCGGGAACTGGCCGATCTCGACGCAGGCCGGCTCGGCCCAGCGGTCGAAGCTGAAGCCCAGCAGGCGCTCGACGCGGGCGAAGTCGGCGGCGCGGTGGGCGACCTCGGCGGTGCAAACGGCAGCGGCCCAGCCACGGTCGCTGCACCCGTTGAGGTCGTGGCGGGGCAGCGGCTGGCGCTCGCGGCGGATCAGCTCGGCGGTGGTGAGGTGATCGGTGTCGCGGCGGGTGAGGGTGAGTGCGTCGGGCATTGGTGGGTGGCTCCCTGTTCGGTGAAGCCAAGTTAATCAACCATTAACCCACAGTCAA
>CAIYEN010000037.1 GCA_903925205.1 uncultured Opitutia bacterium
GAACCCTTCTTGGTCGAGGTGATGCGTTCCTGGAGGTTACCCATTTCCGAAGCGAGCGTCGGCTGGTAACCCACCGCGGAGGGGGAGCGACCGAGGAGCGCGGAGACTTCGGAACCGGCCTGGGAGAAACGGAAGACGTTATCGACGAAGAGGAGCACGTCGCGGTTCTGCTCGTCGCGGAAGAATTCGGCCATCGCGAGGGCGGAGAGGGCGACGCGCATACGGGCACCGGGCGGCTCGTTCATCTGGCCGTACACGAGGGCGACCTTGGACTTCGAAAGGTCCTTCTGGTCGATAACGCCGGCTTCGGACATTTCGTGGTAAAGGTCATTGCCTTCACGGGAGCGCTCACCGACGCCAGCGAAGACGGAGAAACCGCCCTGCTTCATCGCGATGTTGTTGATGAGTTCCATGATGACGACGGTCTTACCGACGCCGGCACCACCGAACGCGCCGACCTTACCACCCTTCACGAAGGGACAGATGAGGTCGATGACCTTGATGCCCGTGCCGAGGAGCTCGGCGGACGTGGACTGCTCGGTGAGGGGCGGGGGCAGGCGGTGGATGGGGTAGCGCTTGCTGTGCTCAACTGGACCGCGTTCGTCGACGGCGTCGCCGGTGACGTTGAAGATTCGGCCGAGGACACCGTTGCCGACGGGCACGGTGATGGGGGCGCCGGTATCGACGGCGGCACCGCCACGGACGAGGCCTTCGGTGGTGGTCATCGCGACGGCGCGGACGAGGCCGTTACCGAGGTGCTGCTGGACCTCGAGGATCAGGCGCGTGTCCTTCCCTTCGACCTTATAGTCGATCTGGATGGCGTTGTAGATCTCGGGGACCTTATCGACAGGGAATTGGACGTCGACGACGGCGCCGAGGACCTGGGTGATCGTTCCTTTAGTGCTCATGATATTTGTAGAAGTGGGTGGGGGTGAAAATTACTGGGCGGCGGCGCCAGCGGTGAGCTCCAGGATTTCCTGGGTGATCGCGGCCTGACGGGCCTTATTGTATTCGAGGGAGAGGGCGGCGCTGATCTTCTTGGCATTATCGGTAGCGGCCTTCATGGCGACCATGCGGGCGCTGAACTCGGAAGCCTTGGACTCGAGAACCGCCTGGTGGACGGCCTGCTTGAAGAAGAGGGCGGGCAGCTGATTCAGGATCTCGCCGGCCGAGGGTTCGAAGATCATGTCGCGTTCATCGGCTTCGATCTTGGGCTCCGGGAGACCGAGCTTGGCGCGGAATTCGCGGGCTTGGTTCACGAGGCTGTCGGCCGGCAGGAGCTGCTGGACGCGCGGGCTCTGCACCATCGTGTTCTTAAAGTGGGCGAAGAGGACTTCGACCGTGTCGACCGTGCCTTCGCTAAAGGCCTTGAGGAGGTACTCGGCGGCGGGGCGGACTTCATTGAAGTTCGCGCGGTCGGTGACCGGGAAGTCCGCGAGGACCTTGCGGCCGGAACGGGCGAGGGCCTGCGCGCCCTTACGGCCAATGCAGACGAAGACGGCGTTCTGCTGTTCGGCAGCGAGGCGAATCAAGTTACCGTTGAGCGCACCGGCCATACCCTTGTCGGGCGTGACGAGGAGAATGCCGCGGACCTTGACGGCACGCTTGGTGAGGAGCGGGTGCGAGAACTCCCCGACCTTGGCCTGCGCCGTGTCGAGGATTTCGCCGAGGAGCTCGGCGTAGGCCCGACCCGAACGAGCGGCATCCTGGGCGCGCTTCATCTTCGACGACGCCACGAGCTGCATGGCTCGAGTGATCTGGCCAGTGCTCTTAACCGATTTGATTC
>CAIYEN010000038.1 GCA_903925205.1 uncultured Opitutia bacterium
GCTGCTAAACTGCGCGGCACCGGCATAATTCAACGCGCCAGTACCCAGGGCGGAGTTATTGCCTAAAAGAATCGCACCAGCGTTGAGTGACGTTCCACCCGTATAGGTATTGGTGCCCGATAGCAAAAGATTGCCGAGGCCAGCCTTGGTCAGCGTGCTGGCCGACTGCAGGGTGGCACCGACACTCAAGGTTGCCCCCGAGTTCACCGCAAAGGTAGCACCGGCCAAGTTAATATTACCGTTCGTGCCGGACTGGATGATGGCAGCGTTCTGATTGACCGTCACGGTGCCGCCTAACTGGAAAGAGCCGAAACCCGCATTCACCCCGCCATTGGCATTGATTGTACCGCCATTCAAGGTGACCGCGTTCAATGAATTAAAGTTGCCGTTCGATGACAACGTACCGCCATTGAGCACCAAGGTGGCTGCGGTGGTAGTCCCGGCCTGACCCCACGTATCGGTTGATCGCATGGCTAACTCCGCACCGGCTGCCACGGTGATCGTACCGCCCGAAAAATACGTGGCTGCCTTCTGGAGCTCCAGAATGCCCTGCGCCACAGCGATGCTGGGGGAGGCCAAAGTCGGCGTATTCAAACGCAAGGTACCTGCCCCGGTTTTGGTGAGTGCAAAACCGCCCAGGGAGAGCCCAGTACTGATGGTGGCCGTGGAACCGCTGGCTACGGCGAAGTTGCTGTTACCCGACAAGTTGAGGCTACCGACCCCGCTGAACGTCCAATTGCCGCTCGTCGTCGCAGAACCAAAGCTCAACCCCGAGATGTTCTGTGCGGAACCAACCGTGATCGTATTGGTGACCGCGGTGGTTTCACCCAAGAAGACCGCGGCATCTCCCGAGACCCACGGCGAGAGGGTCGTGCCGTTGCTGCTCCAGAAACTATCCGTCCCCCAGGTGCCATTGCCCGCCTGGAAGCCAGCCGTCGACGAGGTGTCCCATGTGACGGTGGCGCCAATTGCTGGCGTGAGGGCCAAGGCAGCGGCGAGGAGGAAGGACGTACGGACGAGGGACTTTGTGGTGGTGTTGCGCATAAGGGAGCTTGGGTGTTATGCCAGCACCAACGCATCCACACGGAAACGTGTGAACCCTTATCCATGAAAACGGGCTATCAACCCTACGACCATGTAGGTGTATCAACCCAAGAATGTGCGGAACGCCTACTCCTCGCTCACCACAAATTGATCATCGCGCCCGCGGGCCTGGCTCCACCGCGCTAAGCATTCATCGAGCGGGACGGGGCGTACTTTCTGCGCGAGGTTGTAAGCCCCGGCCTCAATACAAACCTGCAACTGCGTCCAGACCGCACTATACGCTCGACTGAAGCGCAGCGACTCATCGCGCACCAAGCTCGATACGTGGCAGCAGCCACCGACTTCGGTGACGATGAAACGCCCAGCTTTAAACTCCTCCTCACTCACCGCACGTAAATCAAAGCGTCCGAAATGCAGCCCGGGGAAGCGTTTGGCGAAGGTCGTCATGGCCGCGCTCAGCTCCGGGGTGTTCAGGTCGTGGCGATGCACGCAACGGGCCCCATGGCCATAACTACCCGAAAGGTTAAGAACGACTTTTTCGCCCGCCGGTACGACGCGGTTGAGGTCGCGGTCATGGCATTCCAAATAGAGTTCACCGCGCGAGACCGCGACTTCGTCGAGCCAGATGAGTTCTTCCAAGGTCTCCTCGCCGTCGCCCATGACGACGACGTCCTGCTTTTGCACGACCACCATGACCCGCCCGTCATCCTTGCCAGGATTGCGACTCCAAACGACCTCGAACTCGAGTCCGTCGATCTTCTTCTGCAAGAGGAAATCTTCCTTCGCACCAGCTACTCGGCGCTCCAGCTGCGCTTCGTCGCGGAGGTAACGCATACCTGCTCCATCCTCGCCGACTTCGGGCTTAAAGACCAAGGGGTAACCATGGCAGATCGCAAAGGCCCGGGCTTCCTTGAGGCGCTCTTCGACGGAGTCTTCCATCGAAAGGGCGAGCAACGGACAGCACCGGGAATCGCGCTGGAAGGGCCGCATGAGCAGGGACTTGGCATCCCCGATAAAACCACCGATCCGACCGAAAGAGGGATTGGCCGAGGCAAAGGCGGTCAAGCGACGATGCCGTAGGCACAGGGCCAAGATGCCGATACGGATCGGGAAATAGAGGAGCCACGAGGGCCACAAGGAGGCCTGCAACAGGTTGCGGACCTTCATCACAATCTGGCGACGACCCCGCCACGTGAGCGCTGGCACAATCCAATGCGTCACGAAATGCAGCGCAAAGACGAACCCGATAATAATCCATAGCGCCTGACTCTTGAAACGGGCCAAGAGCTCCATGCCGTGAGCCCCAAACTTATACCCCAGCCACATCAATGGCGGGGTCCAAATTAAAGCCGCCAAGAGCAACAATCCCCCCAAGCGGGCAATGTTCAGCTTCATAATGCCCGCAGTGACGAACGTCGGCACGCGGCTGGCCGGAATAAAGCGTGAACTCACCACAACCAAGAGACCCTGGGGCGTGGAGAACCAGCCGGCCCATTGGTTAACTTTACTTTCCTTAATGAACCACTTGAAGGGTGCCTTGGTAATCGCTTTCCGCCCGAAGAACCTTCCGACCGAGTACAAGACTAGATCACCGATAAAGATACCCGCCGTGCACGCCGCCGCCCCCGACCAGAAATCGATGATGCCGACCGCCACCATGAGGCCCGTCGCCAAGCAGGTCGGATCCTCCGCGACGAAGGTGCAAATGACGATGATGACGAGCAGTATCCAGTAGTGCGAACCGGCGGCCGAAGGCAGCGCCGGGTATTTCTCAACGGCCGGGACCTGCGCGGGGGCGGGCTCAGCGGTGAAAGCGAGGATGTCGCCCACGACCTTGGTCTGTGCTTCGAAAACCGCATCGCGCCCGCCCTCGAGTAGGACGAGCTTCGCCTGCGGGACGAGCTGCGCGCTGTAGCTCGCCGCCTGTGCCGGCGTCAGCCAATCATCCTTACCATGGACGATCAACATGGGCTTGCGCCAACCGAAGAGGATTCGCTTGGAATCAGAAAGGTCGGTATCAAACACGGTCGCCGCGTAATCGCGGTCCCACGGCAATAAATCTGCAGCCCCGAAGTTCGGCGTCAGGCGCGAGACGCTCCAGAAGAAAGCGCCTTGAAAACCATAGACGATTTTATTGACGAGCGGATTGCCCAATAACTCAAACTCCTGCGCCCCCGGGGCCGAGAGCATCGTGAGCGAGCGCACGCGATCGGGATGCGCAGAGGCGAGTTCCAAGGCGGCCACGCCGCCTAAGCCCTGACCGAGGACGTGGTACTCCTTGACGCCATAATGCTCGATGAGCGCCGCCACGACTTCGGCATTGGCCTCCATCGAGCGGCTGGGAACGTTTCCTGGGGTCGTCGCGAAGCCGGGGAGGAAGGGTTCGATGACGGCGACCTTACCGCTCTGCGCAAGCTCCGCGCAAAAGCGTGTGCTGCGCCGATCCCAAGGGGCGCGGTGGAGATACACCAGCACCGGCTTACCGCCCGATGAACCGTCCGCCGCAAATCCATGCAGGTTCGCGTGCACCGGGATCTTCGTATCCGTAGGGGTTACCTTATCCCCCTTAAAATCGAAGGCGGGCACCATCACTGGCTCCTCGTTGGAAATCCTTTCAATCGCGCTGAAGAACGGGAAGCAGGCCGAGAGAACCAACAAGGCTAGGTAGACGACAATGCCCCACCATTTCCCTGGGACACGCCCTAGGTTCTGCTTCATCTGTGTCGGGGTCGACATCCCCCGCAGTCAAATGACCGCCGTTGCGGGGCGCAAGGAGGGAAGGTTCACATTAATGTGTCAGTGACTGATTTATGGCTTCCTAATGGCCCCCTTCCCCTCTTGTCTCCCACCCAGTGCAAGCCACCGGACAGGAACTTCCAGGCCTCAGGGTCACCGTCGATAAGGTGGTCCACCATCGTGACGCCAATTTCCCAGCCGAGACCCCCCACGCCTTCGTGTACTTTCTGACGGTTTCCAATCTTTCCCAATCCACCGTCCGCCTCCTCGGACGTAAATGGATCATCCGCTCGCCCGACGGCACCGTCGAGGTCATCGAGGGTGACGGTATTGTCGGTCAGACCCCCCGCATCCCTTCGGGCGAATCCTTTTCCTATAATAGTTATCATCTCACCGGCCACCCCGTGACCGCCGAAGGCGCCTTCCACGGCACCACGGAGGATGGGCAGCGTATTTTCGTACGCATCCCCGCCTTTGAGATGATTCCGCCCACCGACCCCCTTGAATGAGAATTACTGACCTTAACTCTGGCCGCGAAATCGGCGCCAGCTGCATGCTCCTCGAATTCGGAGGCCTGCGCATGGTGATCGACTGTGGCATGCACCCGAAACACGCCGGCAAACAAGCGCTCCCGCGAATCGATAAAATCGAGGGCTCGGTGGACGGCGTCATCCTGACGCACTGCCACCTCGATCACCTCGGCTCCCTACCCTTGCTGGTCCGCGCCCACCCTGGCGCCCGGGTCTTCGCTTCGGCCGCGACGACGCTCTTTGCCCGCCGCTTGCTGTCCAACTCGATCCAGGTGATGAAGCGCCAACGCGAGGAGACCGGCAACCTCGACCTCCCGCTGTACGTCGACCAAGATGTGGAACGGGTCGAAAACGCCCTGTCCGCCGTCCCGCTCGCCAACCCGCGCAAGATCGGCCGCGGTGGCGAAGAGATCCAGTTGAGCTTCCACCTCGCGGGCCACGTCGCCGGCGCCGTGGGCTGCATGATTGAGCACCGCCGTAAGCGCCACTTCTTCACGGGCGACGTCAATTTCCAAGCCCAACGGACGGTCAGCGGGGCGGACTTCCCGCGCCAGCCAGTCGATACGTTGGTCATGGAGTGTACCCGCGGGGCGACCGCCTCCCATCCGGGCCACACTCGAGCCATGGAAGAGAAGCGACTCATCAAAGCCATCAACCGCGTCTGTGACGCCGGTGGTACCGTGCTGCTTCCGGCTTTCGCTTTCGGGCGCATGCAGGAAATCCTGATGCTGCTCGATGAGGCCGCCGCCGCCGGCAACCTCGCCGATGTGCCCATCATCGCTTCGGGCCTCGGGATGGATCTCTGCGATTACCTCGACGCCGCCACCAAGAAGACGAAGCAAGTGAAGTTCAACCGGCAGGTCCTGCGCGACCTCAACGTACTCCCGCTTTCCCGCCGCTACATCCAGCCCGGTAAAAACCTCCCTGAACGCGGCATCTACCTGCTGTCGAGCGGCATGCTCGTCGAAAAGACGCCGGCCTGGCGCATCGCTGCCAACGTGCTCGACCACAAGGAAAACGCCGTGTTCTTCGTGGGCTACTGCGACCCCGAAACGCCGGGTGGCGAATTGATCGGCATGGCGCCTGGCGGCGAATTCAAGTTCACCGGCCTTGACCACACGTCCATCCTCCGCGCCGAGGTCGAGCGCTTCCACTTGTCTGGCCACGCCGACCGCGAAGAGTTAGTCGATTTCGCCAAGTCGCTCGCGCCCAAGGATCTCGTGCTCACGCACGGTGACCCGCCCGCCCGCGCTTGGATGAAGGAAACGTTGTCGAAAGAACTACCCGGCACGCGCATCCACGACCCGGAACCGGGCGTCCCCCTCGACCTGTGAACCTCGCTCCCCTTTCAGTCGAAGACTGGCGGGAGTTCTATTTAACCCGCGGCCCCCGGATGGCCGCCGAGGCTTTTCTGCTTAAACTGGCCGAGCTAACCCCCACCGAGCAGCGGGCGGTCCTGTGCGGCTTGCCCGATACGCGCAGCCTAACCCAGCGCTTCGAGAACGCCTGGGAACAGCGCGAGGCGGCGCTGGGGGGCGTGCCGTTCCTGACGAAGGACCTGTATTTCCGCATGGGGCACCCGACCATGGCGGGTTCGACTTTTTTGCACGAAGAAATCGGGCTACCCCGCACTAATTCTTCCCTCCCCGCCGCGTTCCAACATGACGCCGGGGCCGTGGAATGCGGACGGACGCAACTCAACGAATTCGCGTTTGGGCTCTCGGGCGAAAACCCACACTTCGGTGATTGCCC